>DASRCU010000238.1:0-55764 GCA_035652955.1 Verrucomicrobiia bacterium
CCTGGTTGTAGGAGCCGGTGAATTCCACGCCATAAATCCGGCCCTTGGCATAGTTAAACGCCGACAGGATCAGCGTCTGGCCGAACAATCCGTCGTCAAGCTGATCCTTGGCTGTCTTGTAATAACCGTCCACGCCCAGCCGCAGGTGCTTGGTGACTTGTTGAGAAATGCCGGCGTCGAAATAATTCGCGCGCTCGGCTGCCACCGAACTGATCCCGTTGGTGATGGAGGAAGCGTTGGATGTGCCGTTAAACTGGTTCACTGTCTCGGTTGATATGTTTTCCAGTGGCGGCGGCGTGAAGTAACGCGCGTAACCCGCGTGCAGCGTCGTCGAGTCCGTCGGCTTATAGACGATATTCACGCGCGGGCTGGGCTGGTTGCCTTTGTAGAACGAGGAATAATACTCGTCAAACCGCGCACCGTAATTGATGGTGACTTTGGGCAGAATCTTCCATTCGTCTTGCAAATACACGCCAGCAAACACGGCGTGCGAAACGCTGCTGTCCGGAATTGGAAAGGCCGGTCCCGTCGGGTTCCCGCTGCCATCCACAGGGAAAACCATGGTGGTGCTGTCGGCGGACAGATATTCATCCAGCAACATCATGCCGGCGCGAATCGTGTGCTTGTCGCCAAGCGCGTAGCTGGCATCAGCTTGCAGACCGCCGGAATACAGGTCGCGCTTCACGTCGCTGGCTACGCCGTTGAAGTAAAGGTCGCCGACCGGATCGGGCGTGAAATGGACGCCGCTCATCCGGCCGTAGGCGGCGACTTGATAATTCAAATCGCCCGTTGATTGCTGATAAGCCGCGATGCCGTAGTAATTTTGCTCGTTTTGATTTTCGTTCAGGTTCGCCGAATCGAAATTCGTTGTGGACATTTGCGATGACCATTGAGTGCTTCCATCGGGCGAGGTTCCCGGCGGCAACCCGGGTGTGTTGGGCACTTGGTAATCGCTGTAATCCGCGCCACCCATGAAACTGATCCGGCTGGTGTCGGTCAGAATGCGCGACGCATAAACGAACGCCTTGTATTGTTCCGTCTGGTCATGGATGGCATTTTTGCTGGGCGTCGGGTTTTCGATGCCAAGACTGTTCTGGTCATAAATGCCGTCCACGAAGTAATCCCACTTCCCTTGCCGGCCGCCGAAATCGAAGCTGGGCCGGAATGTGTCGTAACTTCCGCCATACAGATCAAAAACACCGCCCGGCTCGAACGCGCCGGTCCGCGTGTGGATGTCCACCACGCCCGCCGTGCGGAAGCCGTATTCCGCCGGCAACGAGCCGGTGATGATCTGCATCGAGTCCACAAAGCGAGGGTCCAATTCCAGTCCGAAGCCGGTGATGCCCTCCGGCAGCAGCACGTCATTGATGCGATACTGCAAGTTCGCGTGCTCGCCACGCACGTGCAGGTCGCCGTTCACCGCTGAATCCTGCGCCACACCCGGCGCACGCAGGATGAGTTCGTTGAACGGCGCATTGGCTCCCTGCGATTGGGCTTTGATTTGCGTCTGATTGAGGGTATAGACCGTCGCGCCGATGGACGGCACGATTTGCTCGCGCGCCTGATTCAACCGGCCGATGACGGTGATGTTACCGAGGTTGGCAACATTCGTCGAACTGCCTGTCGCGTCGGCGTCTGCCGCCGGCACAGAATTCGCCTGCGCCAGTGCCGTCCCGCCACAGGACAGCGCCACGACCGAAATAACTGCCAAATACAAACTGCGATTTCTATTGTCTCTCCATGGAAATTTTTCAATTGGTTTCATTTTCTTCTCCTTGCGACACCGCACGCCAAGCGTGAGCGTTAACTCACTCTGGTTAATGCAAACGAAATCCAGTCAGCCGAAGCTGACTGGCTTAGACTTGGGGAGAAGAAACTGCGGGCGGGGCGCGGCCTTGCGGAAGATTTTCGATGGCCGGACTGAAAGCGGAAATGATGAAGTGACGAGGCGCTTCAACTACCAAGGTCGGCGGCGGAATAATGATTTCACAGGTTGCGGCGCTTACTTTTCCGTGGGCGATCAGCGTGACTGCGCAATGGTGATCCGGTTTGTCCGCGTCCTTGTGAATCCATTCGTGCAGCGCGGGGCACGCCGCCATCGCGTCGAGGAACAAAATCATTCCTGCCAGCAACGCCGCGAGCGACGCCTTGCCGAAGCAAAAATGCTTTGGTGCACGTTTCATTTGCGCTTAACCGGTCTCAAATTGTCCGATGATGACGGCTACCGCAAGTCCCGCGAGCAAGGCGGCAGACAATTTGAACCGATCGTGCGAATGGAATTGCAGTTCCGGCAACAAATCGCTGCTGGCGATGCACAGGAAAGAACCGGCGCAAAAGGCCAGCGCGGCGCCGAGTACCGGCGTGCTGCCGGCGGCGAACCGCGCGGCGCCGGCATAAAACAGCGCCGCCCCCAGCGGCGTGGCCAGCGCAAACAGGAGATTCAAGACGTGCCGTGAAAATCGGGAACTTCCCCCGGCGGCCATCAGGGTGGAAACCGCCATCGCGTCGAACGGCTTGTGCAGGATCACCACCAGCGCCACTCCGAGGCCGGCAATCCGCGCGTTGCCCTGGCGGCCGGCTTCGACCGCCGCCGCGAGGGCGAGGCCGTCCAGCAGCGAGTGCAAGGTCAGACCCAGCGCCGTGCCGACCCAGGAAAGTTGTTTCGCCGATTTATCGGCCAGCGTGTGGGCATGCCCGTCGTCGGGATGAGGCGAGTGAGCGTGGCCGTGGCCGCAGCAATCTTCAGGATCGCCTTCCGGCAGATCGTGATGATGAAACTGGAAGAACCGCTGAATGAAAAACATCGCCAAAAATCCGCCGAGCAACCATTCGGCGGTTTGGTCGAGCGAGTGCAGGTGCGCGTCGGCATCCGGCAGGAAATGCAGCAGCGCAATACCGAGCATCAGCCCGGCGACAAAACTGACGGCCATTTGCAGCCGCGGATGCGTCAGCCGCAGGAACAGCAAAAACCAGCCGCCGGCCAGAGACGCCAGCAGCACCAGCAGGCAATAAAGGGTCAGCAGCAGGGCCGGCGTCATGATGCTTGGCGGTTTGCGAGGGACGAGCGGCGTGGTCCGAGGGATCGAAAAACGGGACCTGAATCATTCATGGCCCAACGCCGGTTCATTTGCCGCAGCAGTGTTTGTATTTCTTGCCGCTGCCGCAGGGGCAGGGGTCGTTGCGGCCGACCTTGGGGCCGGTGCGGACGGGCCGGTTTTTTTCTTTCTCTTGCGCCGCCGCCGCTTCGCTGACGATGTCGCTGCCGTGGGCCGGCGTTCGCGCACCGGAACTGGTGGTGGTCGTTCCGCCAAAGGCGCTGGCGGGCTGGTGCAAGGTTTGTTGGGGCACGTTGCGCAGAAAATTTTCGAAGGCGGCCATGGAGGACGCGCTGCGGAAGATGTTGTGGCAGATTTGCGTTTTGATATTGACCATCAGTTCGTCGAACATGCGGAACGCCTCGGCCTTGTATTCCACCAGGGGGTCGCGCTGGCCATAGCCGCGCAGGCCGATGCTGTGACGGAGACTGTCCATTTCATAAAGGTGTTCCTGCCAGAGGCGGTCAATGGCCATCAAAATGGTGAAGCGCTCGACTTCCTTGAGGGCTTCGGGATTTTCGAAGCTGATTTTGATGTCGTACGCCTTGCGAACGCTTTCGGCGATGAAGCGGGCGACGGCATATTGCGCCGGCGTCAAGCCGTCGAAAAGCGATCCTTCCACGGGTTTTTCCGTGCCGGACTGGGCGGCCTTGAGGATTTCCCCTTCCGGCAGGCCCAGCGGAAAGTTCAAATTTACCCAGTCGGCCAGTTGCCGGATCTTCCAGTCGTGAAAGTCCGGTTCGGCGGTGGTGAGTTGCGCGACTTTTTCGACGACAACTTCCTCCATGAGGTCCATGAGTTTGTCGCGCACGTCTTCGGCGTGAATGATTTCGTTGCGGAAGCCGTAGATGACTTCGCGCTGCTTGTTCATCACATCGTCGTATTCGAGCGTGCGTTTGCGGATTTGGAAGTTGTGCTGCTCGACTTTTTTCTGGGCGCTTTCGATGGAGCGGTTCAGCCAGGGATGGGTCAGTTCATCGCCCTCCTGGAAGCCCATTTTCTCCATCCACTTGCCGATGCGGTCAGAGCCGAAGAGGCGCATCAGGTCGTCTTCGAGCGAAATGAAAAAGTGCGACGAGCCGGGGTCGCCCTGGCGGGCGCAGCGACCGCGCAATTGGCGGTCAATGCGCCGCGATTCGTGGCGTTCGGTGCCCAGGACGTGCAGGCCACCCAGCTCGGCCACGCCGGGGCCGAGTTTGATGTCGGTGCCGCGACCGGCCATGTTGGTGGCGATGGTGATGGCGCCGCGCTGGCCGGCACGGGCGACGATTTCGGCCTCCTGCTGGTGATACTTGGCGTTGAGGACGGAGTGGACCAGGCCTTCACGCTTGAGCATGCGCGAGAGCATTTCGCTGGTCTCGACGGAGATGGTGCCGACGAGAATGGGGCGCCCCTGCGCGTGCAGCTCTTTGATTTCCCTGACAACGGCGTTGAATTTTTCGCGTTTGGTGCGATAGACCGAGTCGTGGGCGTCTTTGCGGATGCAGGGTTTGTGGGTGGGGATGGTCAGCACGCCGAGTTTGTAGATGTCGTAAAACTCGGTGGCCTCGGTCTCCGCCGTGCCGGTCATGCCGGCGAGCTTGGTGTAAAGGCGGAAGTAATTTTGAATGGTGATGGTGGCCAGCGTCTGGGTTTCGCGCTCGATGGCCACGCCTTCCTTGGCCTCAACAGCCTGGTGCAGCCCGTCGCTCCAGCGGCGGCCGGGCATGAGCCGGCCGGTGTGCTGGTCCACGATGATGACCTTGTTGTCCTGCACGACGTATTCGACATCCCGCTGGTAGAGCGAATAGGCCTTGAGCAATTGTGAGATGGCGTGAATTTTCTGGGCTTTGGCCTCGAATTCCTGCTGCAGCCTGGCCTTGGCTTCCATCCGCTGGCGCGGGTCGGTTTCCGGGCCGGCGTCAATATCGTGCAGGGCGGTGGTTAAATCCGGCAGCACAAAGGCGTCGGGGTCATGAGGAGAAATGAAGTTGCGCCCTTTTTCGGTCAAATCCGCTTCATGACTTTTTTCGTCAATCGCAAAAAAAAGCTCCTCCTTTTCGCGATACAAATCCACTTTTTTCTGGTCCTTGTGCAGCTCCAGTTCCGCCTCGTGCATCATCCGGGCGTTTTCGGGATTTTCCAGGAGACGGAGCAATCCCTCGGATTTGGGCTGGCCGGTTTTGACGCGGAAGAGCAGCAGACCGATCTGGTGTTCCAGCTCGGCGGCATTGGTCACGCCGTCAGAGTGCAATTTCCGGATCAACTCCTCGGCTTCCTTCAAAAAGCGATCGCACAACTGTTGCTGGGCGCGGACGAGCGATTCGACGACCGGTTTCCATTGCGGATATTGCTCGTCAATCGTGTGCAGGGCCGGGCCGCTGATGATCAGCGGCGTGCGCGCCTCGTCAATGAGGATGGAGTCCACCTCGTCCACGATGGCGAAGTAATGCCCGCGCTGGACTTGATCCTCCTTGCGGATGGCCATGCCGTTGTCGCGCAGGTAATCGAAGCCGAACTCGGCGTTGGTGCCGTAGGTGATGTCGCAATAGTATTGCTCGCGGCGGACGCGCGGCGGCTGGTCGTGCAAAATGCAGCCGACCGTCAGACCCAGAAACTTGTACACAGCCCCCATCCATTCCGAGTCGCGCGCGGCCAGATAATCGTTGACCGTTACCACGTGCACGCCGCGACCGGTCAGGGCATTGAGATACGCCGGCAGGGTGGCCACAAGTGTCTTGCCTTCGCCGGTGGCCATTTCGGCAATCTTGCCCTGATGCAAGGCAATGCCGCCGATGAGCTGCACGTCGAACGGGATCATATCCCATTTGATGGTGTGGCCACGCACGACGATTTCCGTGCCGACCAGCCGGCGGCAGGCGTTTTTGACCACGGCGAACGCTTCGGGCAGGATTTCGTCGAGCCGCCGCGCCAGGGCGGCGTTGTCGGTGATTCGGGAAAGCTCCTCCTTCCACGCCGCGGTCTTGGCGCGCAACTGGTCGTCGGAAAGTTTTTGCAGGCCTGCCTCCAGCTCGTTGATTTGCCGAACGAGCGGCAGGAGCCGTTTCACTTCCCGATCGTTGCGCGACCCGAAAATTTTTTTGATCAGCCCGGTCATAGCCATGCGTGTCAAACCGAATAAATACGCTACGCGAGGATGGGCGCGGCGTCAAAGCCAATCCCGGCTGAAATGCGTGGAGGCGTCCGTTCCCCCAAGAAGACCCGCCGGCACGGCGATGGACGGACGCCGCAGGGCTGCGGGCCGTTACGGATGCGGCGTGAATTTCAAAGCGGCCAATGAGGCGGCAGGGATGCTCGAAAGGTCGTCCTGATAAAAATACCACAGGCGGGTGGAAGTGCTGTAGGTGGTGATTTCATAGAGGTCTTCGGCCCTGACCCAATGAACCGAGCCGTCCACCTGCAATTCATTGCCGCCGTCGGGAAACGCGCTCCCGTGGCGAAGATGAACCGGCTGCCATTTCGAGACGTCGGCCTGATAAACGACGTCTTCGGCCGCCAGCACCCAGCCCGGCCGGGCCGTGCCCAATTTGACGGGGCTCAGTGAAGCGAAGGTGCCCTGTTTGTTGACCCAGTTGGTTACGCCGCCCAGATACTGATAGCCGATCTGCCATTGGGGCGGCGTGGTGCTTCGGTTCAGACTGGCCAATCCGCCGTTGAGTTCCGGACAGACCCACACCGAGGGGGTGTTGGTTTTGGTGGGATCGAGGTTGACGGATTTGGATTCGGTGGCCGAATCGTCGTTCAAGGCATGCAGGTTGTAGTTGGCGCCGGCCTTGCGCGGCGAGAAGAGTCGTTCCTGGTTGTCGCCGGCGTAGATATTCAGTCCCACGCCGATCTGTTTCAAATTGCCGAGGCAGCGGATGCGTCGGGCTCGTTCCTTGGCGCTGGCCAGTGCCGGCAGCAGCAGCGCCGCCAGAATGGCGATGATGGCGATGACCACCAGCAGTTCAATGAGCGTAAATGCCGGCGCGGAATCCCCCCCGCAAGCGCGGCGTTTGGCGGCTCCGAATATCCGCTCGTGGAGGATCGCCATGGCAATCTCAGGGCATTTGGATGATGAAAAACTCCTGCGGGGCGGCGCCGGGAACGTTGGTAAAACTGAAGGCGCCGTTGGCATCAAATTGGTTGGTGGCCACCGGCGTCCAATCGGCCAGCGGCGCCGCCACATTGGTGGACGTTAACAGGTAAAACGTTCCGCCCGCGCCGCCGCCGGTGACGCGGAAGGTGACGTGGCCGCCCGTGAGATTCACCTCACCCAACATCGGCGCCGGTGGCGCCGCGACGGTGACTTTGAGGATGCCGCTGGACAATTGCGAAGTGTCCCAGGCCAGCCCCGCGCCGGGCGCCGGCGGGACGATGTTGGTGAACGCCCCGGTAATGGCGCCGGCGGAAAACAACGTGACGCTGTCGCCGTTGGTCAGCACGTCGCCGGCAAGGTTTAATTGCAACGTGCCGCCGAGCGCCAGAGTCGTGACGTTCGTGATCAGGTCGCCGGTCAATACGCCGCCGGTTTTGTTCACATCCATGCGGCAGGTGCCGGCCAGGGTCAGCGGCCCGTTAATGACGAGTGTTCCGATGGCGTTGTCACCGGGCGACAACACGCCGTTGTTTTCCACCGTGACCGGCGCGTGAATGGAGCCGATGCCGGCCAGCGTGCCGCCCGCCACGTCCACGCCGCTGCCCCCCAGGCTGCCGTCCACCTGCAGCGTGCCGTTGCTGACGAGAGTCGCACCGGAATAGGTGTCGGCCCCGGACAAAATCAGCGTGGAACCGCCAGTTTTAATCAGGCCGCCGGCGCCGCTGAGGACGTTGTTGAAGGTGAAGGGGGCATTGACATTGAATGTGGCGTTGCCTTCCAGGGTGACCGGTCCGCTGACCGTGCTGGGGCCGTTATCGTTTTGAATCGCCGCGCCGTCTTGCAACACGATCACCTTGTTCAACGGCGAGGCGTCTCCGCCCAGATTGTAAGTTTCCAGCAGCGCTCCGGAATGCACGGTGAGGGTCCTGGTCGGATCGCCGAATCCGGCCAGTGCCACGGTGGTATTTTGGATGGCCAATTCCCCTTGCTGCACGTCCACGTTGCCCAGCGTGGGATCCACCGAGCAATACACCAGCGCCACCTCGTTGCTGCCCACCTTGGTGAGGTTGTAGCCGCCGCCGTTGAGGTTGAGCAACGCCGGCGAGGTGCTGGAACCGCGAAGATCCCAACGGCCGGTGCCGCCGAAGGTGGTGTCGCCGGCCAGCGTCAGGGAAGCAAAGGCGTGGATTTGATCGGCGCCGCTGTTGACGAGAGCGCCGGTGCCGCCGGGACCCGCGCCCGAGGCCGTTATCGCAATCGAGGAAGCCGTCAGGTTTTGGCCGTTCACGTCCAGCGCGCCGCCGTTGGTCACGAACACGCCGCCGGCATTTTCAACGGCGGTGATCGCGCCCACCTTGAGCGTTCCCTCAACCACGTTGATGGCCGAAGCCCAGCCGGTGTTGTTGCCGGACCAGGTGAGGGTGTTGGTGTTGGTCTTGATCAACGTGCCGTAACCGGCGACGGGCGTGGCGAACTCGGCATCCGCCGGCTGGTCGAAGATCAGCGAACCGTTGTTGAGGTAAATGCCCGGGCCGCCAAACGTGTTGACGTTTGTATTGGCGATGATGACCGAGCCGGTGCCCGAATATAACCCCACGAAAAGTCCGCCGGCGCTGAAGTTGGCGCTGCCGCCGGCAAAGGTCAGGCGGCCATTTTCGACATCAATGACGTTGAAATCATTGGTGCCGTCGTTGCGAATGGTCAAACTGCCGGTTCCGGCATTGGTCAGGCTGCCGCCGCCCAGCGCGCCGCTGCCGGCAAACACATATGCTTGAACGTTGTTGCTCATGGTGAGGGAACCGGGAATTACCGAGCCCGCCAGATTGACCGCTGGCGACGCCGAGCCGGTGTCGTCGAAGACCACGTTGTCCAGATTATAAAACTTATCCGCCGTGGCGCCGTTCTTCCAATTGGCGCTGCTCTTGAGGTCCCAGGAATTGGTCAACCCGTCGCCGGCCCAAATCAAATTGGCCGGGCCGCTGCCGCCGACCTGGAGTTGGACGGCGCCGGGCGTGGCGGTGTTGAAGGTGAAGGTGTAACGACTCTGCGCTGCCGCGCCGGCGATCTGAAGATTCTCCGGACCGCCGGTCAGCCCGCCGGAGTAAGCAATCAGCGTGTAGGGGTTGACCGTGTCGAACGCGCCGTTCAAGGCCGTGAGGCGCACGGCGTTGGTCCCCTGCAGCGTCAAATTGCCGGAAACTTGAAGCTGATCATTTCCCCCGAAGCCGGAGCTGGACAAATCCACCCGCAACGTGGCGTCATCCAACGTCAGGTTGTTGAGCAAATACAAAGGCGCGACGCCGCCGGATTCACCGGGGACCAGGACCGACCCGGGCGCCATTGTCAAATCGCCGTAGAACGAACCGGCGCCGGAAAGTTCATTGCTCACCCGCAGGCCGCCGGACAGGGCCGAAACATCCCACGTGGCCGTACCCGCCGCGCCCAGGTCAAAGACCTTCGGGCTGGCAATGATGCCGTTGTGGGTGATGACCAGGGAATTGGAGGCTTGCAGGACGTCCACGTTGGTGATCACGCCGCCGTCCACCGTCACCACGCCGGCGGGCAGCGACGAATGCGGCGGCAGATTCAGCAGGCCGTTAGTGACGTTGTAATTTTCCGAACCGCCGCCGTGCGTCAGTGTGCCCAGCACGTTGACGATGCCGCCGTTGATGTTGAGCGTGGCCGTGATACCCGCCGGGGAGCCGGCCGAATGGGCCATGTCCAGGTTGGAATACACGTTCACCACGGCGCCGGCATTGAACAAGCCGTTGCTGCCGACGGTGACCGTGCCGCTGACGGCGCCGACGGCGCTGGCAGAATTTTGGTAAGCGATTTCCAGCGTGTTGACGTTCAGCGTGCCCGCGCCCAGCGTCAGGAAGCCAGCCGAACCGCCGCCGCCGTTGCCGGTCTGGCCGCGGCCCAGATAAATCGTATTGGCCAGAATGTCCGCCGTTCCGGCGCTCAGATCCACGTTGCCGCGGCTGGGATTGCCGCTGCCGCTTTGGGAAGAGTTGTCGCCGATGTCCCATTCGGCCAGGGGGCTGAGGCCATCGCTGCCGCGCAGGTAAAGCGAGCCGCCCGGACTGCCCAGGGTCATGGCGCCGGAGCATTTCTGGCCGCCTATGCGGATGGTGTCGGCGAAAATGCGATTTTGAACCCCCAACGTCACGGCCGAGAGCGTGCTGTTACCGTTGTTGTTACCGTTGTTGTCGCTGACCAGCAGTTGCGGGGAGGCGCCCCACAACGTCAGGGTGTTGGTGCGGGCCAGAATGAGATTGCCCGTGGCGCGCCGCAACGTGGTGTTTCCCACTCCAACCTGCACGCGGCCCAGATTCGCCGTGAAGGTGTCCAGACCGGAGAGGTCGAGATTGGCTGAGTGCGAGCCGCTGTTGGCATGCGTCTGGCGAATGAGAAGATCCGCATTGGTGCTGTCAATCCTCAGCGTGCCGCCGGCGCCGGAGAGGGTGGCGTTGACCACTTCGGTGCTGGAAGGCTGGGTTTCGGTGCCCACCAACAGGGCGTGTCCCAGGCTGCTCGCGCCGCCCAGAGTCAGCGTAACGCCGGGAGCAATCTGCGTGTTGTGCACGCCGTTGGTCTGACCGTACCAGAGCGAATTGATGCTCAGGCTGCCCGAAACGATGTTGTTGATGGTGGAAGTGTCGCTGGCCGCACCGGTGTCGAAAAATTGCGCGTTGTCGGCGCCGCCGGGCGGCCCGGGCGGCGTCCAATTGCCCGGCGTGGACCAGTTCAAATCGCTGCCGGCAGCTCCAGTCCAAGTGTAGTTGGTTTGAGCGGCAACGGAAAAAACTGCGGCGGGGACGAGAATCAAAGATACAACCGGCCGGAGAAGGGCAATCGCTTTTTTCATAGGCTCCAACGAATTTCCATTTTGCCGAAACCTCTCCCTCGCCCAGCCGCGCGCAACGTGTGAACAAGCGGCCGTGCAGGTTTTTGTTTCGGCTTTTCGGAACCAGCTTAAAGCCGGAGCGGCGCACTGCCCATTGAACATTTGTTCTACCCCCAACCGCCGCCGTTCATTCCGTCAGGGCAGTTCCAGCCGATAAAATGAGGTCGCCGAACGTGGCGTCAGCCCGTTGCTGAACCGGAATTCGTCGCGGACATCAAACAGGTTGGTGGCAGGTGTGCCCAGGCTGAAGGGGCGACGCCAGATTGGTGTTGGCGAGAACCAGGTTGGTGCCGGGGATGATCGCCGAATTGAACACCGACCGGGCTCGTTACCGCGGCAACGCCGTTGGCAGAGGGCAAGGGAACCTGGCCACCGCTATAATCCGCGCCGGAGAAATGCAGCATCCGATTTCCCAGCGCAGCCGGTGATACAGCAGCCCGCCCGCTAAAAACGCCAGCGCTCAGCGCGAAGACCAAGTTGAGGGCATTTGCGTTTCACGTTTCATGCCCGGCGCTTTGCGTTTTACCGCCAGCCCGGAAAGCGATAGCCCTGATGAATGTATTCGTAATCCGGGCCGGATGTTTTGGCTCCCGGCGGCCCGGAAGTGCTGGGGGCGGTCTGGCCGCTGGCAATTCTCTGGCCGTATTGAATGATGGCTGTGTCCAGCCATTTGTGGCCTTCGGCGTGCCCATCGGCGTAGCCAAAGGTGCCCACCGCGCCGTGATACATCGCCGGCGAATCCACCCACTGGAACGGCTGCCACCACGCGGCCAGATTCCAGCTCACCACCCAACTGCCGTTGTTGTAACCGCGCGAGTCGCAATCTTCAATGAACACAAAGGTCTGCGCCGCATTTTGAATGCCCGAAAGTTTGGTGTAGCACTGATTGATGCCCCAGTAATCGCCGCCATGCGGGTCGCCGGTGATGTTTTGCGTTTTGGAATAACTGTCGTAAGCCCAGTGATTGCCGGGCGCATTGCGGGTGCGCAGGTCGCCTGGGCAATGATACACCGCCGCGTGGCGGGCATAGGCCGCCAGCGGATTATTGGTGCCGTTCAACGCCGCCTGCACCAGCTTTTCCGCCGCGTCTTCCGAAATGCCGGACTGATTCCACGGCGCGGTGGCGCCATTGAGCACCGGATTCCAGAAACCGCCGGCCTTGCCGTAAGCGACGATCTGGTCGTTGTTATCGCCGGCATACATGACAAACGCCAGCAACAACTGCCGCTGATTGCTCACGCACACCGCTTGCGTGCCTTTGAGCTTGGCCCGCGCCAGCGCCGGCAGCAGCAGCGCCGCCAGAATGGCAATGATGGCAATGACTACCAACAGTTCAATCAGGGTGAACCCTGGCGACCGTTGCCGGTGGTCAAATCGCGCGCCGACATTTTCTGTGTGGCCTGGGCGGATCATAATTTCTTGCCAGAGGTGTCGTCAGCTTGCCTCGCGCCGCCAAGTCTGGCTATCGAACGTTTGTTCGAGGGTCCCTCGACGCTGCGACGCTGCCGAGGCAGTTTTCTTGCGCGACAATTTCCATCACTCGGTTTCGCCAGGGCGCACTGCCGCTCGCGGAGAATGGATTGGCACAGAGGAACGGAGCAGGTTCAATGCGGCCGAACGGCTGGGCGGTTTCGGTGCGGGTAAAGGGCGGCGGAGCGTTTCTTTGAAATTGTCATTGGACGTGCCGGGCTGATTTGGTTTAATTCAACCATCCCGCCCCTGTGCGGGAACAAATTATGAAAAAAATTTTCATCTCTCTGCTGGCGCTGGCGTTGGTTACCGTGGTGCGCGCGGCCATTCCGCCGGCGGAAAATTTGCTGCCGGAGGACACGTTGCTGGTGCTCACCGTGCCGGATTTCACCCGGATGAAAAGCGCGGCGCAGGAATCGCCGCAATGGCAGTTCTGGAACGACCCGGCGATGAAACCGTTCCACGACAAATTCATGGCCAAATTCAAGGAAACCTTCGCCGGCGCGTTGGAACAGGACCTGGGGGTGAAACTGTCCGACTTCGAGAATTTGCCGCAAGGCCAACTGACACTGGCCCTCACCCGGAACGGCTGGACCGGCAGCGACGATACGCATCAGCCGGGCGTGCTCCTGTTGCTGGACGCCGGAAGCCAGAGCGCTCTGCTCAAGACGAATCTGGCCGGGGTGGAAAAAAAATGGCGCGAGGCCGGCAAACCGGTACACACAGAAACCGTTCGCGGCGTGCCCTTCACCGTCGTGCCGTTTTCCAGCAATGGCGTGCCCGGTCCGCTGGCCAAACTGTTTCCGCCGCCGCCGGCCGGTTCCGGAGCTCCACCGGAAAAGCCCCGGCAACTGGTTGTCGGCCAGTTTGAATCGCTGCTGATTGCCGGCAATTCTCTGGACGCGGTGGAACCGGTGGTGGCGCATCTCTCCGGCGGGGGCGCGCCGGCCCTGGCCGACAACGAACAGTTTGCCGCCGACAAACTCGCGCAGTTGCGCGACCGGCCGTTGTACTACGGCTGGTTCAACGCCCAAAACTTTTTCACGGCACTGGCGCGGAGGCTCCAGCCGGCGTCCGATGACCAGTCCTCGCCGGGTTTCCAGCCGCCGTGGGACCGAATCATCGCCGCCGCCGGTTTGACCGGCGTCAAGTCGGTGTGCTTTTCTTACCGGCAAACTCCCGAAGGCGCGCAGACGGATTTTTACCTCGCCGTTCCGCAATCCAGCCGGCGAGGCCTGACCGCCGTTCTTTCCGCGGCCCATGAATCGGCGGCGCCGCCGCCATTTGTGCCGGCCGACGCCGTGAAATTTTCACGCTGGCGTGTGGACGGTCGCAAGACTTGGGATGCCCTGCAGAAGATGATCGGAGACATTTCACCGGCGGCGCTGGCCGGCCTGAATTCGGTCATTGACCTGGCCAATGCCGCCGGCCAGCAAAACGACCCCTCATTCGACATCCGCAAAAACTTCATCGGCAATCTCGGCGACGACTTCATCAGTTACCAGAAGGTTCCGTTGGGCAAGACGCTCCAGGATTTGAACAACCCTCCGTCGCTGTTCCTGATCGGGGTCAACAACGGCGATCAGGCGGCCGCTGCCCTCAACAGCCTGGCGGTGCTGGCTTTGGGCCGCGGACAGGAATCGCCCAAACCGCGTGAATTCCAAGGCCACAAAATCTACACCATCCGCCTGCCACACCCCCCGGGGACCGCGACGGATGCAGACGGCGCGGGACCGCGCTCGCTGTATTGCGTCGCCGGCAACGGGTATCTGGCATTGACGACGGACGTGACGATGATTGAAGAATTTCTCCGCAGCGCCGGCAAGCCCCCCCAACCGTTGAGCGGCACGCCGGGATTGATTGACGCCGCGCAACACGTCGGCGGCACCGGAGGCGGCATCTTCGGCTACAACAATCAAAGCCAGATCATGCGCTCGGTGTTCGCCGCCCTCAAAAATTCGGCCGGCACGGATCATCCCCTTTCAGCCGGTCCGCTGGCGGCGTTGCCCAGGGATTTCCGCGACTGGCTGGATTTTTCGCTCCTGCCCGACTACGACCAGGTGGCACGGTATTTTTCCTTTTCCGTGTATGGCGGCAGCGCCTCGGCCGACGGTTTCACGTTCAAACAATTCACCCCGCGCCCGCCGGGATTGAATTGAACTTCATTTCACCGGCAAGGTGATGCATACCGTCGTCCCGCGGCGGGGTTGCGAACGGACGCGGAGGGTTCCGTGATGCGTTTCGATGATGCGCCCGACGATGGCCAGGCCCAAACCGGTTCCTTTGGGTTTGGACGTGCTCAAGAGGGCCTTGAAGGCGCGGCGCTGGATTTCCTCACTCATGCCGCCGCCGGTGTCTTTGAATTCCACCGCCACCTGCGCCGGACTGACGACGCGGGTTTTGACGGTGAGGGTGCCGCCGTGGGGCATGGCTTCGGCCGCGTTGAGAATGAGGTTCAAAAACGCCTGTTCCAATTGCGGCGCGTCCCCCATCACCGCCGGCAGCTCAGGTTGCAAATCGCGCACAAACCGGATGTGTTGGTGAGCCAGCTTGTGCCGCACGAGTAACCCCAGTTCATCAATGAGTTCGTTCAAATTCACCGGTGCCGGCTGCGGTTCGGTGGTGCGCGCAAAATCCAGAATCCGTTCAACGATTTTGTTCAGATGATCAATTTTTTCGCCGAGGATGCGGGCATCGCGGGCGCGCGGGTCGCCGGCGGGAAATTTCAGGTTCAGCGAGTGGTACAGCAGCTTCATCACCGTGAGCGGATTGCGGATTTCGTGAGCGACTTCGGCGGCCAGCAGGCCGAGCGCGGACAGTTTTTCGTTCTGCCGCAATTGCTCCTCCACATCCACCGCGCGTTCGTAAAGCTGTGCTCGTTGCAGGGCAATGGCCGACAATTCCGCCAGCGCGCTTAAAATGCGGATTTCCTCGTTTGAAAAATGGTAGGGCCGGCTGGTGTACACATTGAGCGCGCCGAGCGCCTCGCCGGCAAACAACAAAGGGACGCTCAACAGGGAAATCAACCCTTCGCGCCGGGCCACGTCCACATTCTGATAGCGGGTGTCCACCTGCACGTTGGGCACCTGCAGCGGTTTTTTCCGGCGCACGACGACGCCGAGCAGGCTTTCCTCCACGCTCAGGCGCGGTTTTTTCAAATACGCCCCGCCCGCGCCGTGGCTGGCGCGCAAATCCAGCCACTGGCGGCTTTCATCGAGCATCAGCAGGGAACACATTTTGGCGCGCATCAGACGGCAGGCTTCGCGCGTGATGGCCCGCAACGCCTCGTCGAGGTTCAGGGTGGAATTGATGGTCCGGCTCACGTTGATCAGCGATTCGAAGAGGCTGGCCTTCACGCGCAACTGTTCGTACCGCCAGGTGTGATGAATGACCATGGCAGCCTGCGCGGCCAGTTCCTGAAGCAGTTCCTCATCTTCAGCGCTGAAGGCGTCCGGGCGGTCCGAATCCACATTGAGCACGCCGCGGATTTCGCCGCCGACCTCCAGCGGCACGGCCAGTTCGGATCTTACGCCGCGCCGCACAGCGACATAGCGCGCATCCCGCGCGACATCCCCCACCCGCGCCGGCCGGCCCGTGCGGACCACCCAGCCGGTAAGGCCCTCGCCCAGGTGCAATTTCAGTTTTGCCGCCGCCGCGGGCAGATTTTGTGAGGCGTGAATTTCCAGCAGGCCGGTGGTGGGGTTGAGCAGCGCGACCGAGCCGGAGGAGGCGCGCACCGCCCGCACGGCTTCGCGAACGATCCGTTGCAACGCCTCCTGCGGCTCCAGCGTCGAATGAATGACCTTGCTTACCTGATAGAGCAATTGCAGCCGTTCCAGACGCGAATCCAGACGGGTCGGAATGTCGTTCACCGTTTTCCTTTCCGATTTCAATTTTTTCGCCGCAGGCCACCGCCGGTTTGGACGCGAGCTTCGCATCGAAAATCAGAACTCATCTGACCCGCGCCGTGAGCCACAGGCCGGCCAGTCCAAAGATCAAATTCGGCAGCCACGCCGCCAGCCAGCCGGGCAGATGCCCGCCGGCGCCGAGCGCGTAAGCCACCTTCTGAACCACAAAAAAGGCGAAGCAGATGAACAGGCTGCCCGCCACGCCGGCAAACAAATTCCGGCGGCCCGACGCGGCGCCAAACGGAATGGCCATCAGCACCACCACCAGGCAGGTCCACGGCGCCGCCAGCCGCGTGTGCAGTTCCGTCAACAGCCAGCCCGAATCCCCGCGCGCCCCGGCGCCGTCTCCAGTAAACTGCAGATGCGACAGAATGTCCGCAATCGAAATATCCGCCTTGTGTTTGCCGAGGCTCTCATAGGCGCTGATCTTCATTTCCACGGTAATCTGGCGCGGCGTTTCCCGGAAGGCCGGCAGGGTCAGGACGTTGGTTTCCGGCCGGGGCACAAAGGGGGACCGCTCATTGGCCTGGACGAATTCCTGCGCGTGATAAAACGTCCACTGGCCGTTGGTCCAGACCGCCCGCGCCGCTCGCAACACCCATTGCGAGCCGTCGGGCAGGGTTTGAATGACTTCCGGCGCGATCAGTTCGGCGGCAGCGGGGCGAAATTCGTCAAACTTCCAAACGCGGCGCGCCGGGACGTTAACGAAGCCGTGAAACTGGCGGCGCATCGAAAAATCATCCGGCTTTTGCACGTAACGCTGCAAAATTTCTCGCGCCCAATCCGTGCTGCGCGGCACCACGTATTCGTTCAGCGTGAATACCGCCGCGCCGGCGACCAATCCCACCAGGAAATACGGCGCGCAAATGCGCCAGAGGCTCACCCCCGCGGCGCGCATGGCGGTGAGTTCCTGATGGCGGGCATGATGGGTGAGCGCGAACAACAGGGCCAGCAACAGTGCGATGGGCAGAATGGTCGCCAGAAATTCAGGCGTCATCGCCGCGACATATTCCAGCACGTCCGGCAGATGCAGTTTGCGCTCCTGCATTTCCTGAAGTTCGTTGAAGAGGTCCCACGAAATCCAGAACACCAGGAAACCGCCCAGAGCGTAGCCCAGCGGGGTGAGCAATTCGCGCAGCACGTATCGGTCCAACAACCGCATCGCGCCAGCGTAGTCGGGGCGGCTCATGGCGGCGAATCAAAAGTTGCCTGCCCGAATCCCAGGCGCATCCACGATGGTTTTACGGACCGGGGCGATCGGCGGGTGAAACCTCGCAGCCGTTTTTGTGGTGTCCCGGCTTTCGTTCGGCCGGTTCTGGTTCAGCCGGGGCGTTCGCCGGTGCTGGAGGAGGCCGGTTTTACCAATTCAATCTTGACCAACTCCGCGCTGTGCGGGGCGACCGGCATGGAAAATTCGTTCCGGAATTTCCCCAAATCCTTCTGACGCCACAAATCGCGGACGATGTGTTCGCCGGAAATTTTCAGGTCGCTCCATTTGGCGGTGACGGTGAGAGTTCCATTCGTGCCGGTGTTGAACAGACCCACGGCGATTGAACCGTCTTGAAGCGGCTTGGCATAGACGCGCCAATCCTCGCCCCTGGCCACGCAGACGCCCGGTTGGCCGAGGGCATCCTGGTCCACGGCGAGCACTTCGGCGTTTTCCAGCAGATTCAAGGTGAAGGCGTCCAGACGGGTCAGGTCGTTGCCCAGCAGCAGCGGCGCCGAATCCAGGCACCAGAGCGTCAGGTGCGTGTATTCCTCGTCGGGCGTCAGACCGGGCTGACCGCGTTCGGCGTTGGCGATTTCAAGCATGTCCGGGTCGTTCCAATGACCGGGCCGGCAGAAACGCCTCCATTTTTCCTGGTCGAAGCCGTGAGTAATCATGGAGTGCCAGTTGGCCTTGATGTCCCCGGTGGTGCGCCAGCAGTTGGCCAGCGGGGTGACGGCCGGGGCATTGGTGATGTTCAGGTTGTTGGACAGGCTGAAGACGATGTCACGTCCGCAATGCCGCAAGGCGTCGTACATTTCTTTGGTTTCGGGATATTCAATCGGGTTCCAGTCGTATTTCAAATAATCCACGCCCCAGGCGGCCCACTGTGTGGCGTCGTGGGTGGCGAAGTGATATGGGCCGATGGCCCAGGGCAGTTCCTTTTTGTTGAGGTGTCCGCGTTTGGGAATTGTCGGCGGCGACCACGCGCCATCGGGGTTTTCCGAACTGCCGCCGACGTGGTTGGCGTAGGACGTCGTCCACGGCGTGGAGTAGATGCCGATTTTCAAACCCAGCGCGTGGACGGCGTCGCACAATTTTTTCATGTCGGGAAATTTTTCGTTGGGCTGGATGGCGTGGAAGGGTCCGCCGCGCCGGCCCTGCCAGGTGTCGTCAATGTTCACGTAAGTCCAACCGTAATTGATGAGGCCGGAGGAAACCATCGCCTGAGCATTGGCCAACACGATGGCCTGATTCACGCGGCCGGCGTAATGGTTCCAACTGTTCCAGCCCATCGGCGGCGTGAGGGCGATGGTTTCGCCAACGATGATCCGGAATTTCTTCTGATCCTCGCCCAGGGCGTTTTGCGCGCGCAGGGTGACCCGGTAATCCCCCGGCCGGGACAACATGCCGGTGATTTGACCGCTCTGCGGATCCAGTTGCAAACCGGCCGGCAACCCGTCGGCGGAAAAAGTCATCGGCCGGTCGCCCGTCGCGGGAATGTGGTAAAGGAAGGGATGGTCCGGCCGGACGCCGAAGACATCCGGGCCGTTGATCCGGGGCGTGTGCGGGGCCGGCGGCGTGCGGATTTCCGCGGGTCGCGGGAAATCGCCGGAAGACACAGCAGAGGAGTTGGGGGGTGGATCAGCCGAAAATGGAAACCACAAAACAGGTTGCGTGATGGCGGTGTTGCGGCGCACTTCGGGATTGGACACATCGGCGGAAAGACTTTTCCAAAGGTTGAGATATTTGGGTTCGTGATAAGCCAGGCCGGCAAATAACAGACAGGGTTCTTGTCGCGGCCAACCGTTCCACGCCTGCACGTCTTTGGAATGGCCGTCGGCCAGCCATTTGTTCTTGTCTGCCAAATAGGGATACAAAAATTCCATCGCCCGTTTCATGCCGCGCCCGTCGGGCAGGGTGAAGGTCCACAAATCGTTGGTGGCGGTCGAGAGCACCTGGCACAGCGTCGCCAGGTTGTCAAGTTGGAAA
Source organism: Verrucomicrobiia bacterium (assembly GCA_035652955.1). GTDB lineage: Bacteria > Verrucomicrobiota > Verrucomicrobiia > Limisphaerales > UBA11358 > UBA11358. The sequence goes on from DASRCU010000238.1 coordinate 19,658, forward strand.
ATGGAATAGCCGTAGGGTTTGGTGCGGGCCAGTTCGCGCGGAAAACTGCCGTCCAGCGCCATCTGATCCGGGAGGAAAACCTCCTGGAACCGGCGCCGGCATTCGGCCAGCGCGGCCTCGTCGCCGGTGAACTGAGCGAACACCGCCACTTGCAGCCAGAAGGCCACGGCGTGATTGTTTTTGGCATTGGCTTCCTCGCGGCCGTTTTTGCTGGTCTGCATCCAGTGCAAATAATCGGCAAACCATTTTTTCAGGCCGGCCAGCACCTCCGGCGGAAACGCCGGAGATTTTTCCATTGCCTCAATCGCGCGGGGCACTTCGATCAAATGCAACGTGTCAATGATGCCAATGCCGCGGCCCGGTGACACGCCGGGAATGGCCTGGGCAAATTGCAGGTTGGGATTCATCCGCGTCTTGGGGTCCAGGAAAAACACGTGTAGCAGCTCAACGGCTTTGGTCACGTAACGGTCGTCGCCGGTGATTTGATAGGCGGCGCCGAGGGCGGCCACCGCCTCGTGCAGTTCGTGCAGGCACCGCCGGTGGGCGTTGAAATTGGCCGGGTTGGAATAGCCGTCGCGGCGGATGTACGGCAGGCCGTTGCTCGTGTTCGGATTGGGCCACCAGTAATCGCCGTTGGAGTAGTAATCGTTCGGGCCGCCCTCGCTCAACGGGGCGCGATATTTCGTGATGGTCAGGGGCGGCTGTTTCAACGCGGCGGCGGCGGCCTGCAAAATGCGAGGCCGCTCCTCCGCCGCCACATCCGGCGGCAGTGCAGCCGGTGCGGGCGGCAAACACCCAGAGACCAGTGCAACAAGCATGATGGCGGTTTTCATGCGCGAAACGCCCTCACCGTAAGGATTGTCGTGCAGCGCAGCCATTGAACAAACGTTCAGGTGGGGAAAGCTTGACCGGATCGTGCGCGTCGGTTTGATTGGATTCCACCAGCATTGTTATGAAACAATTCATCATCTCCGGATTTTGCTTTTCGGCGGTTTTGATTCCGGCCGCCGCGCTTTGGTTTTCCGCGGCGGCTTCGCCAGCCGCGGACACGAATGACCCGGCCTATGAACTGTGGCGGCAGGAATACGGCCCGACACACGAGCAGCGCATGCAATGGTGGCGCGACGCCAAATTCGGCCTGTTCATTCACTGGGGCATTTATGCCGTCCCCGCCGGTACCTACCACGGCCAGCAATCCCAACACATTGGCGAATGGATCATGCGCGACTTCAACATTCCCGTCGCCGAATACGCCCAATACGCCGAACAATTCGATCCGACCAATTTCAACGCCGAACAATGGGTGCGGCTCGCTAAAGACGCCGGCATGAAATACATCGTCATCACTGCCAAACACCACGACGGCTTCGCCATGTTTCACACGCGCGTGGACCGCTACAACGTCTATGACGCCACGCCGTGGCACCACGATCCCCTGGCTGAATTGGCCGCCGCCTGCCGTCGGGAAGGCCTCCGGCTCGGCTTCTATTATTCTGAGGCTCAGGACTGGCATCATCCCGGCGGTGTCGCGGCCAACAAACATCCCGAAGCGGACGTGGACGCCCAGCATCACTGGGACAAGGCGCAGGAAGGCAGCATGGATGATTACCTTCAAACGGTCGCCGTGCCGCAAATCCGGGAGCTCTTGACCGATTACGGCCCCGACGTCCCGGCCGTTCTCTGGTTTGACACGCCCATTGGCATGACCGACGAACGCGTGGAGAAAATTCTGCCGCTGCTGAAATTGAAACCGGACCTCATCATCAACAATCGTCTGGACTCGCATCATCTCATTGGCGATTACCAGACGCCCGAACAACACATCCCCGCCAACGGCCTGCCCGGCGATTGGGAAACCTGCATGACCATCAACAACACCTGGGGTTACAAAAGTTTCGACCACCACTGGAAGAGCACTGAGACGCTCATCCACAATCTCATTGACATCGCCAGCAAAGGCGGCAATTACCTGCTCAACGTCGGACCGACCGCCACCGGGGTGATTCCGCAACCCGAAGTGGAGCGGCTGGAACAAATCGGCGCCTGGATGAAAGTCAACGGCCAGGCCATCTACGGCACCACCAAAAGCCCGCTCCCCTCCCCGCCGCCGTGGGGCCGCGTCACCCAAAAAGGCCGCACGCTTTACCTGCATGTCTGGAACTGGCCCGCCGACGGCAAATTGCTCGTGCCGGGGTTGAAAAACAAGGTGCAATCCGCCGAACTGCTGGCCACCGGCGAAAAACTCAAAGCCGTTTCCGCAGCCGACGGCATCACCGTTTCCGTGCCCGCCGATGCGCCGGACAGGATTTCCTCGACGATTGTTCTGAACATGACAGGCGCGCCGGAAGTCCAGTAAAACGTGCAACAGAGGAGGAGTTTGACGGCCCTTTTCTCCGCGCCGTTTTTGCAGGCCAGTGGTTTGGTGGTCTTCGTTAAATCGCCACTGCTCACGATGATATTTCCGTTGTCCGCCTCAACAACAGGTCCTTCGGTTGATAAACCGCAAGGCGGATTCGGCGGCGGGCAACAGGGCGGTGCCTGCTGAAGCCAGTCCCAGCCATCGTGGCCGCGAAAAATTTGTCCGTCGGAGTCAGACATCGTTTTGTATTTTCCCAAAGTTGCCTCGCGTGGGGAATTGAATGTTTGTTCGCTCGCGGCCCGGGCTAGAACAAACGTTCAGTAGCCGGTGGGGCTGTTCGCGGCAACCATGAGGCGAAAATGAGTTGTCGTGAATCAGGTCGGCACGGGCGAGTTCCGGGGAAATTTTTTCTTGGAGCGCTGTGCGCCGTCTTGTTGCCCGGATGGCACAGCGCGGCTGCCGGGCGGCTGACGCTCAATTTCGATCCGGACTGGAAGTTCCTCAAGGCCGACCCGCCCGGTGCGCAGGAGCCGGGTTTTGACGACCGTCGTTGGGCCACGGTGTCTGTGCCGCATACTTACGATGAGGACGATTCGTTCAATGCGCTTTCGCCGGGCCGGATGCTCGGTGAGACCAATCTCTGGTCGGGGCGCACGTGGTATCGCAAGACGTTCACCCTGCCGGACGATTTCAAAGGCAAAAAAATTTACGTGGAATTCGAGGCAGTGCGGCAGGTCGCCGAGGTTTATTGCAACGGCCACTTTCTCGGCGCGTGCAAAAACGGGTTCCTGCCCTTTGGCTTTGACCTGACGCCCTACCTGCGCTTCGGCCAATCGAACGTGCTGGCGGTGATGTGCGACAACCGCTTCATGATCAGCCAGGTCGGTGCCGGCGCCGGCGATCCGCCGGGAACCAACGAGACCTTGTCCGCCTACGAAAGGCGCGTGAATGCCTCGTTGCCCGAGGGCGTGGACGAAATTCAAGCCGACCAGATTCCCTGGAACAATCCCCAGTGGCATCCGCCGCTGGGAGGCATTTACCGCAACGTGCGGCTTTACGTGACGGATCCGCTGCACCTTTCGCTGCCGCTTTACGATTTTCTCCAAACCACCGGTCCTTACGTTTACGCCACGGAAATTTCCTCCCGCTCCGCGAACATCGGCGTGACAGTGCCCGTGGAAAACGGACGCGCGACAGGCGAAAAAATCCAGGTCAGCGCGAAAATTCTGGATGGCGAGGGCCAACCCGTGCTCACGTTGGCTCAAACCAACGAAATCGCCGCCGGTGCGCAGAAACAATTCCAGCTTTCCGGCACGCTGGAACATCCGCAACTGTGGGAGCCGGATTATCCCTGTCTTTACCGCGTGATTTGCTCGGTCAGCGTCGGTGGTCAAATCGTGGATTCATGCGAAATTCCACTGGGCATCCGCGCCGTGCATTGGGACGTGAAAACCGGCTTCTGGATCAACGGCCATCCGCTCCGCCTGCACGGCTGGGGTCAGCGCCCGACGGATGAATGGCCCGGCCTCGGCTCGGCGCAGCCGGATTGGCTCCATTTTTACACCCTCTGGCTGATGAAAAATGCCGGCGGCAATTTCATTCGCTGGGGCCATTGCGCCGGCGGACCGGCCATGATTCGCGCCGCCGATGAACTGGGGCTGATTACCGACCAGCCGGGCGTGGACGGCGAATCCGACACCGTCGGCGCGGCCTGGAAAATTCGCGCCGCGGCATTCCGCGACGCGCTGATTTACTTCCGCAACGACCCGTCAATTCTGATCTGGGAAGGCGGCAACCAGAAAGTCACCCGCGCTCATGCCGCCGAATTGCGCCGCCTCGTGGAAACGTACGATCCCCACGGCGGACGCGCCCTCACCTTTCGCCGCGCCGACGCCGTTACCGGTCAATTCATGGACATTACCCTCGGCACCGAAGGCAGCCACGAAGTCCCGCGCCTGCCACTCGTCGAAGGGGAATACGACCGCGAAGAATCGCCGCGCCGGGTGTGGGACGATTTTTCGCCGCCGGATTTCGGCTACCCGCAGGCCCAAGGCCAGACTTATGATCTGCCCGCCGAGCAATACGCCGTCAGCGAAATTCGGCAATACGTGGACAAAGTGTGGTCCAATCCCGGCAGTTGTGGCGGCGCCAACTGGATTTTTTCCGACTCCACCAGCGGCGGTCGCAACACCATCGAAGTGGCCCGCGCCAGCGGCGAAGTGGACGGCGTGCGGCTGCCAAAGGAGGCGTATTATGTCTGTCAAACCCTGTTCCGCGCCGATCCGCAGGTGCACATCATCGGGCACTGGAATTATCCGCCAGGCACGAAAAAAACAATTTACGTCGTGTCCAACTGCCGGGAGGTGGAATTGTTCGTGAACGGGAAATCGCTCGGTCGCGGCCGGCGCTCCGACGAATTTCTCTTTACGTTTCCCGACGTGGCCTGGGCGCCGGGCGAAATCAAAGCCGTCGCCAGCAACGACGGTGTGCCTCTGGCCACTAACGCCATTCATACCGCCGGACCGCCGGTGGCACTGCGGCTCACCTCCATCACCGGGCCGGACGGTTTGCTGGCCGATGGTTCGGACGTGGCGCTGATTGACGTGGAAGCGGTGGACGCCGCCGGCCAGCGCTGTCCCACCTTTCAGCGCCGCGTGGATTTCACCTGCACCGGCCCGGCTGTTTGGCGCGGCGGTTACAACAGCGGTCTGGCCGGTTCCATCGGCCAAAATCACCTGGAACTGGAATGCGGCATCAACCGGGTGGCGGTGCGCTCCACACTGGCGCCCGGCAGAATCATCGTAACGGCCACTTGTCCCGGCCTGAAAACCGGCCGCGTTGAAATTTTGTCCCATGCATTTCCGCTGACCGGCGGTTATTCACGCACGCCGCCGCCGCTGCCGGCCGTTACCCTCCCGGCGGTTCCGCCCGATTGGAGTCGTTTGACCACCGCGGTTCCGCCGATGACGGTGACCCCGGCGCCCGTCACGGCGGCCCGGGCCGGCCGATTTACCGAAACCTTCAGCTACTCCGGCCCGACCGAACGGGTCCACGTGGAGCTTAACGCCGCCGACGGCCGAACTGTTTATTGCGACCGCGATTACACCTTTGTGGATTTGCCCAGGGAATTGCAGGGCGCCGACTGGGTGCAGGCGGCTCAGGACGACCGGCTTTACAGTGCCGCCGACTTGATGCAGCTTGCCGCCCCGGCCGGCACCACGATTTATGTGGCGCACGACGCGCGGTTGCCGTGGCCGGAATGGTTACGACGGCAGTTCCAACCCACGAAGGAAAACGTGGCGATCAACGGGCAGCCGATGAAATTGTTCAAACGCCGGTTGCAAAATGAGGAAAGCCTGACGCTCGGCTCCAATACCGACGATGTTCCGATTCCGCGTGGCAACATGTATGTCGTTTTTTTGAAAGGCGCCGGCCCGGCGTTGAGCGCCAGCCGATGAGGCCGGCACGCTATCCAGCAGGCCCGCCGGAGGCCGGTGCTGCCCGCTTTTCATTCGAGGACGTGGTTGAAAACGCCGCCGTGGAAATTTACTCTTGAATCGTGGCCGCCTCGTTTCTTCACCGCGCAGGATTCCTGGCCGGAGGGCTGATGGCACTGGCGCTTTCGGCCAACGGCGCCGATTCCCTCTGGTATGAACGCGCCTGGCAATCCGCCGAAGGGTTGCCGGACAACAGCGTCAGCGGCGTGGCGCAAACGCCCGACGGTTTTTTGTGGGTGGGCACCGCCGGCGGCCTGATGCGCTTCGACGGCGTGCGCTTCGAGGAATTTCCGCTGGTGACCCTCGACGGCGTGCCCAATCACGTCGTACGCGCCCTGTTGCTGGACGCGCACGGCCGCCTTTGGCTGGGCATGGATCGCGGCCCCATCGTGTGCCTTGCGCCCCATGCGGTGCAGGTGTTCACCAACGTGCCCGATGCCCGGGCTTCTTATCTGGCCGAAGACGCCGCCGGCGCCGTCTGGGTCACCTACACCGACGGCGGCCTGATTCGCGTCCGGGACGGACAAGTGACGGTTTTCAACAGCGCCTCCGGCTGGCCGGAATCGGGTCTGTCCTCCCTGACCAGCGACCGCGATGGCCGGCTTTGGTTTGGCAAGGGGAATCGGGTGGGCATTTTCCAGCAGGGCAAGTTTCAAACGCTCTTGACATTTCCCGAAACGGTTTGGTGCCTGGCCCGGCGCCGAGCCGGCGGCATCTGGCTGTGCGCCGGACACCGCTTGTTGAGTTACGATGGGGGCGGAACACCACGCCAGTTCGGCGAGTTGCCCGTCCGCCCGTCCGGTATCGAAGTCACGGTGCTGTTCGAGGATTCCTCCGGCGCGTTGTGGATTGGCACGGCGGCCAACGGTCTGTTCCGCTGCGACGGCACAAACACCACCGCCGTGCCGACCTCCTATCGCAGCATTGCCTGCCTGGCTCAGGACCGCGAGGGCAATCTCTGGGTAGGCACCGGCGGCGGCGGCCTGGATCGGTTGCGACCGCGCATCATCGGTCTGCTGGGCACTGACACCGGCCTGCCGTACGAATCCGTCCGCTCCATTTGCGAAGACACCGCGGGCGCCATCTGGGTGACGATGCAAAACGGACTGTTGGCGCGCTGGCAGAGCAATGTTTGGAGTCAATTCCCTGAAAATCCCGGAGCTCCGACGGGTTTCTTCTCCTGTGTGGCAGCCGACCCGCATGGCGGATTGTGGATTGGCACCCGCGACCACGGATTTTATCACTGGCGCGACGGAGAATGCCGGAACTGGCGACAAGCCGACGGGCTGGGCAGCGACGACGTGCGCTGCATCCTCCAAACCCGGAACGGGGATGTGTACATTTCCACCGACGCGCCGTCGCATCCCTCGCCATTCATCCGCGAGGCGGTGGTCTCTTCGGGATTCAGCGCCCGGCTGCAACGGTTGCGGGACGGCCGTCTGCAACCCCTGGCGATGTCTTTGCAAACCCGCTCCCTTCGCGCCCTGGTTGAGGACGCCGCGGGGCGCGTCTGGGCGGGCAGCGCCGACGGCCGCCTGCTGCGCGTGGACGGCGACCGGCTGGTGGACGAAACCCCCGGAGTAACCAACCGGTTACTTTCAATTCGCTGCCTGTGCGCCACCCTCGACGGCAGCCTGTGGATCGGTTACGCCGGCTGGGGCCTGGGCTGGCTCAAGGACGGCCATTTTGCCCGGATCACCTCCGAACAAGGTCTGTATGACGATTACGTCTCGCAACTGGTGGACGACGGCCGCGGCTGGCTGTGGTGCGCCGGCAACCACGGCATTTTTGAAGTGAAACTGGAACAACTCCGCGCCGTGGCGGAAGGACGCCAAAACCGCGTGCGTTCCCTGGCCTACAGCCGCGGCGAAGGCTTTCCGAATCTGCAACCCAATTATGAAAACGTGCCGGGCGCGCTGCGCAGCCGGGACGGCCGGCTCTGGTTCCCCATGCACACCGGTCTGGCCGTCATTCATCCCGATCGCGTTCCCAGCGGCGCCCCTCCGCCGCCAGTGCGGATCGAACAGGTCACAGTGGACGGTCGCGTCGTCGCCCGTGACGATCGTTACCTGCCGTCCGCCACGGATCGGGAGTCCGCGCCGCTTGATCTGAGTTCATCCAACGTCGTGCTGCGTCTTCCGCCCCGGTTCCGGAAACTGGATTTCGTTTTCACCGCGCTCAGTTTCACGGCGCCGGAAAACGTGGAGTTTGAATACCGCCTGCGCGGCCTGGACGATAACTGGGTCGAAGGCGGCACGGCGCGCGGCGTCAGTTATCCGCATCTGCCGCCGGGCAACTACCGCTTTGAAGTGCGCGCCGCCAGTCTCACCGATCAGTGGAGTCCGCAAAGCGCGGCGCTGAACTTTGTGGTGCGGCCGTTTTTCTGGCAAACCTGGTGGTTCCGCGCCGGCGGCGTGGTCATGTTCACGTTGAGCGTGGCCGGTCTGGTGCGCTACGTTTCCTTCCGGCGGTTGCATCGCCGGTTGCGTGCCCTGGAACAGCAGGCCGCGCTGCAGCGGGAGCGCGCCCGGATCGCCAAGGATATCCACGACGACCTCGGCGCTCATTTGACGCAAATCGCTTATCTGGGGGAGTTGGCCCAGCAGGACTTGATGGGGAAATCCCGACCGGCGGCCGATTCCGGCGCTTCGGCCGCTGAAAACGGGTGGCACGCGCAAACGCTGGAGCGCATCGGAAAAATTTCCGCCACCGCCCGGCAGGCCGTCCGCGCGCTCGATGAAATCGTCTGGGCGGTCAACCCGCGCAACGATACGCCGGCCCATTTGATTGATTACGCCGGACAATTTGCCCTGGATTACCTGCGCACCGCCGGCATCCGCTGCCGCCTGGATTTTCCCGAACAAAGTCCGGCGCGCGAACTGTCCACCGACCTGCGTCACAATTTGTTCCTGGTTATCAAGGAAGCGTTGCACAACATCGTCAAACACGCGCACGCCACGGAGGTTTGGCTGCGCGCCCGGTTCGATCTCCGGGGATTGGAAATGGTCATCGAAGATAACGGCTGCGGTTTTGAGCATGCGCCTGACGACGCGCTGGCCGACGGTTTGCGCAACATGCAGCAGCGCATGAACGATATCGGCGGCGATTGCCGGTGGGAAAGTCAATCTGGCCGCGGCACGCGGGTGACACTCCATCTGCCCTGGCCGGAGGAGCACCCGGCGCCAAACATTATCCGTGAAACGTGACGGGTTTCGGCCTCAATCAAATTTGCGTGGCGGGATTTGTGCGGGCTGAACATTTGTTCAATGGCGGCGCGAGCGGCAGGCGATACTTTATGAAAACAAGTCCGATGCGGATCAAGGTTGCCATTGTGGAAGACAATCGCGGCACGCGCGAGAGCCTGGTGGAATTGCTCAACCGGGCCGGGAGCCTGCGCTGCGTGGGGGCGTACCCCACCGGCGAAGAAGCCCTCGCCCGAATCCCCGACGAACAGCCGGATGTGGTGTTGATGGACATCAATTTGCCGCGGATGAGCGGCATCGAATGCGTCGCCCGCTTGAAGGCCCAAATGCCCAAACTGCAGGTGTTGATGCTGACCACTTACGAGGAAAGCGACTTGATTTTCGATTCCCTGCGCAAAGGCGCCAGCGGTTATTTGCTCAAAAACGCCGCTCCGGCCGAACTGATTCAGGCCGTTGAACAGGTCCACGCCGGCGGCGCGCCGATGTCCATGCAGATTGCCCGCAAGGTGGTCAATCACTTCCAGCAGATCAAACAGCCGCAGTCCGAAGTCGAGCAGTTAACCAAACGCGAACAGGAAATTCTGGCCCTGCTGGCCAAGGGATATTTCTACAAGGAAATCGCCGATCATCTGGGCATCACCCTCAGCACGGTGCGCGCGCACCTGCACGCCGTTTATGAAAAACTGCACGTCCAATCGCGCACCGAAGCGGTGGTCAAATATCTGGGGCGCGATTGAAGCGGGCCCCTCGCCGGCGCCTCATGGCCGGCGGTTGCGGCAACGCTTCACGCTCCGGCTTTTGCCGGGTTACCGGCCAAACTTGGAGGCTGCCGGCAATCCGGCGGACGGCGCGTGTTTCGTCAACACCGGCGGATCGAGGTAGCGGTAGGGATTGTTCGGGTTGTCCGCCGAATAGGCGAAGGCCTCGCGGTGGTCGAGGAAATTTTTCACCAGCTCGACGGGAATGGCAAAGCCGAGACCTTCGCCGAAAAGAATTTTCATATTCGTGACGCCCACGACTTCGCCGGCCATGTTGAACAGCGGACCGCCACTGTTACCGGGGTTGATCTGCGCGGTGGTCTGCAGGTAAAGCTCCCCTTCCAATTCACGCGTTTTGGTGCTGATGATGCCTTGCGTAACAGTGCGTTCCAAGCCCATCGGGCTGCCGATGGCAAACACCGGGTCGCCCACCGCCAGCGCGTCCGAACTGCCCAACGAAACGTATTTAAACTTCGGGGCGTTCTTGTCCTCAATGTGCAACAGCGCCAGGTCGTGAAATTTGTTAATGGCCACGATGCGCACCCGCCGGTAGACATCGCGCTGGAGCTGCCCGTCGGTCTGACGATACACTTCCACCGAAATTTCCGTTTCGCCCTCGATGACGTGGAAGTCGGTGATGAGATAACCATCCGGATTGATGAAAAATCCGGAGCCCAGCCCACTCGGCGTGCGAACCTGGACCACGGCTTCACCAATTTGCTTGACAAGGTCGGACACGTCGCGGGCCGGTGAAACCGGCACGTTGGCGGTGTAAAAGGACGGCGGGTTCACGCTGCCGGCCGGCGCGACCGGTGGCGTTTTGATCCGTGCATCTGTCAGGCGCGCGATGATGTCCTTGCGCGGAATCACCAGCACGGTATAACCGATGTCCACCACCAGCGCATCGGGCTTGACCGCCAGCACCTTGCCGGTGACGGCGGCTTGATCTTTGAGCTGGATGGTGTCGGCAAAGGCTCCGGCCGCCGCAGCGCTCATCAACAACATGAAAACGGCAAATTTCTTCAACGACATTGCCAGACCATAACCGAACCGACGGCGTTTGACAAGTGACCGGCATGGCCTTCCCCCGCGAAACAGCCGTCACCGGCTGCCGGTGCTTCCGGCGCGTGAGAAGGCGGAACATTAGCCGGGGCGGCCGCCTGCTTTTCTACGGCACCGGAACGTTATTCAAAATTTGCTTGACAATGATATCGGAAGTCACTGTCTGCGCCTCGGCTTCGTAGGTCAGAATGAGGCGATGGCGCAGGACATCCAGCGCAATGCTCTTGACATCCTCGGGAATCACGTAATCGCGACCCTGAAGCAGCGCCCAGACCCGGGCGCCGAGGGTTAGATAAATCGTCGCCCGCGGCGAAGCGCCGAACTGGATAAAATGCTTCAAGTCCAGCTTGAAATCCTGCGGCTGACGTGTGGCGAAAACGATCTTGACGATGTAATCGCGGATTTTTTCGTCCACGTGAATCTGATCCACCAGCCGGCGGGCGTGAAGAATTTCGTCCAGTTGAATGACGGGGTTGACCGAGATGTCAGCGCTGGTGAACGCCATGCGGTCAAGAATTTTCCGCTCTTCCGCCTCGTTCGGATAATCCAGCAGCACCTTGAACATGAAGCGATCCACCTGGGCTTCGGGCAATGGATAGGTGCCCTCCTGCTCAATGGGATTTTCCGTGGCCAGCACCAGAAACGGCGAGGGCAGTTTCATGGTTTCGCCGCCCAAGGTGACCTGTCGCTCCTGCATGGCTTCCAGCAATGCAGATTGAACCTTGGCCGGGGCACGATTGATTTCGTCGGCTAGAACAAAGTTGGCGAAAACAGGGCCGCGCGTGGCGTGATATTTGCCGTCCTGCGGGTTGTAGATAAGTGTGCCAACGATGTCCGCTGGCAGCAAATCGGGCGTGAATTGGATGCGATGAAAATTGCCGCGCACGGCGGCAGCCAGAGTGCGTACCGAGAGCGTTTTGGCCAGTCCCGGCACCCCTTCCAGCAGCACATGACCGTTGGCCAACAACCCCACTAAAAGGCGCTCAATGAGCGGTTCCTGGCCCACGATAACACGGGCGATTTCATTGCGTAACTTGTTCACCCACCCGGTAACTTCTGCAACCTGCTCTTTGAGCGAAGCGTTCATGCGGGCAATTTAGGTGGCGCCCCGAGCTGACTCAAGGCGGGATTCTGATTCCTCTATGGAGCCATCGGTTGAGCGGTTTTTCAACCGGCCGGAGGTGACGAATAAACAAATTGCTTGCAGCGTTGTTGGTCGGGCGCATAATTAAGACGCGATGATTTTCAAGAGGCCACGGTGCCGGCGGTGCGGTTTGTTTTCGCTGGATTCGTGGGTGCCAAGTATGGCTGACCACCCAAACGGGGCGGACGGTGATAACGCCGCCCTTGTCAGAAATAAATTTCAGAATAAAAGTTGTCCGGTGGTGTAACGGTAGCACAAGGCCCTTTGGAGGCTTTTGTCCTGGTTCGAATCCAGGCCGGACAGCCAATTATTGGTCAACCTCCATTTCGCAAGAGTCATCCGTTCGGATGTTTGGGGTTTCGGTCTTTTTACCGTTCGCCGCCCCCCAGCGTTTCAAGTAAACCAGCAAAATGCTGATATCCGCCGGCGATACACCGGAAATGCGAGCTGCCTGTCCCACTGTGGTGGGACGAATTTGAGAAAGTTTTTGCCGTGCCTCCAAACGCAGGCTCGGTACAGCGGAAAAATCGAAGGTATCGGGAATGACTTTGTCTTCCAGAGCCTTGAATCGTTCCACCTCGTTTTGCTGGCGTTCGATGTAACCGGCGTATTTGATGGCAATTTCCACTTGCTGAATTATCTCCTCGGATAGAGCTTCATTGCGGTTCGGCAAATCTTTGTAATGAATTTCTGGCCTCGAGAGAATTTTAGCTAGAGAATCTGAGTTGTAATATGTTTTATATAAACGACTTATTTCAAATTCTATGACTTCTTGTTTGGCTCGGAATTTTTGGAAGTTGCGCTTTGGCAACAAACCGATGTTGTAGCCGATTTCGGACAACCGCAGGTCGGCATTGTCCTGTCGTAGTAAAAGCCGGTACTCAGCGCGCGAAGTGAACATCCGATAAGGTTCAGCAGTGCCTTTGGTAATCAAATCGTCAATCAAAACGCCGATGTAGGCTTGATCGCGGCGTAAAACAATTGGTGCCAATCCTTGCACCCTCCTGGCAGCGTTAATTCCTGCCATAATACCTTGAGCAGCAGCTTCTTCATAGCCAGAAGTCCCATTAATTTGCCCTGCCAGAAACAGATTTTGACAGACTTTTGTTTCCAAGGAAGGAAGTAATTGTGTTGGAAACACGAAGTCGTACTCAACGGCGTAAGCAGGGCGCATAATTTCGGCATTTTCACATCCTATAATCGTGCGAACGAGCTCCACCTGTACTTCAAATGGCAGGCTTGTAGAAAAACCGTTCACATAAAACTCGTCCGTTTGAATGCCTTCAGGTTCCAAAAAAATCTGATGTCGTTCTTTATCAGGAAATTTCACGATCTTATCCTCAATCGAAGGACAGTACCGGGGGCCAATACCCTCGATTAAGCCCGAATAAAGGGGCGATTTGTGGAGGTTTTGACGAATAATCTCAGCAGTCTTTGCCGTAGTAAACGTGACATAACAGGGCAACTGGCCGTTGATTCGTTCCAGAATAGAACCGGGGGGGTATTTTCGGTTTGATTGGTCGAGTTTTATTGCCGCCGTCTGACATTTTGAGTGTTCCACGTGGAACAAATCATCCTTCCAGAATGTAAAAAATGGAACCGGCTCATCACCGGGTTGAATTTCGGTTTTTGAAAAGTCAATGGTACGTCTCAAAAGGCGCGGAGGAGTTCCTGTTTTCAAACGACCAAGTTCCAGGCCGAGTTCTTTGAGCGAAGAGGAAAGAGCCATGGCCGCAGTATCACCGGCACGACCTCCTGTTTGCTGATTTTGGCCGATATGCATCAAACCGCGCAAGAACGTTCCAGTGGTGATCACGATTGTTTTTCCAAAGTATTGCACTCTCAGCGTGGTTTCGACGCCAAACACGACGCCGTTTTTGTGTAAAATTTTTGTGGTCTGTCCTTGTTTCACGTCCAAGTTCGGTTCTGATTCACATACCCATTTCAGTCGAAATTGATAAGCTTTCTTGTCGCATTGAGCGCGTGGCGCCCAGACAGCGGGCCCTTTTTTAGTGTTCAGCATGCGAAATTGCAGCCCGGTCATATCAGTTGCCTTACCCATTTCGCCCCCCAATGCATCAACTTCTCTAACCAAATGTCCCTTGCCCAAGCCACCAATCGCTGGATTGCAGGACATTTGACCGATCGTATCAGCATTCATCGTCAAAAGCAGTGTTTGGCAGCCCATCCTGGCTGACGCCAATGCCGCCTCAATTCCAGCATGGCCGCCACCAACGACAATTACGTCGTATTTTTTGGGGTAAATAAACATCAGTTTTTCAATGTAATGTGCCTTGGTTAAAATTTCAGCGTGTCGTTAGCCATTTCAACAAACAGCCGACAAGGTGCAATCATCTCCGCTACATTGAATTTTCACCAAAACAGATTCGTGTTAATGATACTCGATCGGACCGCACTGTGACCGACAGGCAGAGCGCTCAACAAACTCTTTCGAGTTTATTGTTGAGAAAAGGCATATTTGGCATCAAGGGCTGACTTGCCGGGGGTTTTTTGGATATTTCGTTCTGGGTTGGCCGCCAGGTGTTCGCAGATTTTGAAAACAGATTCAATCTCTTGTGAACATTTAATCTCGCTTGCAATTTCCTCCGCTGAAAAACGTTGGTTGGCGTGACGGGTTAAAAATTCCAGAATTAATTTCTGGATTCTAATAATGTTAGTCGCCGCTCGTTTACCCGCTTCGACACCAGGCTGGTGATAGGCGTTGATGTTAATTAAGGAAGCATAGAAGCCAACTGCCCGCTCAAAAAGTGCAATCAAAACGCCAACACTAAAAGGCGAAATTCTTTTGACGGTGATTGTCAGCGATTCGCGTCCCTTTTCCGCAAGAGCTTCGCGTGTGCCCAAGAAGAAACCATGAAGAAAATCTCCGCTAGTGGCTTGATCTTCAACTAGCAACGATTTGTTTTTCTTATCTTCTAAAACTTCAATAAAAGTTACAAAGAAATTGTTTAATCCGTCTCTAAGTTGCTGAATATAAGAATGTTGGTCTGTTGAGCCTTTGTTTCCAAATACTGAAATACCTTGATTTACGATTTTCCCAGACAAGTCTTTTTCTTTGCCCAAGGATTCCATTATCAACTGTTGGAGGTATTTTGAAAACAGTTCTAAACGATCTTTGTAGGGCAAAACGACCATATTTTTGTCTCCTTTACCGTTACCGGAACGATACCACGCCAATGAAAGCTGGGCGGCTGGATTGGATTTGACGTTGTTTTTTCTAGTGACTTCATCGCACGCACGAGCGCCAGCGAGCAAACTGTCAATATCGAATCCCTGAAGTGCTGCCGGCAACAAACCAACGGCAGACAATTCGCTCGTTCGGCCGCCTACCCAATCCCACATCGGAAAACACGCCAGAAATTTATTCTCGGTGGCAAACTTGTGGAGCTCACTTTCTGGACTGGTCACGGCGACGGCGTGTTGACCAAAGAACAAGCCGTTTGTTTCGAACGCGGCTTTGGCTTCCAACATCCCGTTGCGTGTTTCCTTCGTGCCGCCGGATTTGGAAACGACAATACACAAGGTGCGATTCAATTCCGAGCCGATGGTGGCCAGGATACGATCCATGCCGTCGGGATCGGTGTTGTCGAAGAAAAAGGGTTTCAACCGGTCCCGGTGCGGGTCACCCAGCGCATGAGCTACAAATTGAGGTCCCAGGGCAGAGCCGCCGATGCCGATGAGCAGATAATTTTTGAAATTTCCGCCGGCGCCGCGAATTTCGCCCAGGTGAATTTTCTCGACGAACCTTTTAATTTGGGCGGTCGTCTCTTCGATTGCCGTGCGGATTTGGGGCGTGGGGGCCAATGCTGGATTGCGCAGCCAATAGTGACCGACCATTCGATTTTCGTCCGGATTGGCAATGGCGCCCTTTTCAAGTGCAGCCATATCGGCAAAGGCCTTTTGCATCTGCGGTTCCATCTGCGCAAAAAACGGGGCATCTATGTTCATGCGGCTCAGGTCCACCGCCAGTTCGATTTCCGGGAATTCGGAATAAAACGTTTGGAACCGCTTCCACCATTCAAGTTTGGAGTCATTCATATCCTGTCAAATAAGTCTCGCACCGGGACAAAAGAAAAAATAGCACAGTGAATCTCCTTTACAATGCCATATTCCAACCAGGTACCGGGGGAGTTTATCCTCCGGTTGGCGGGGAACAGATACGCCGGCAGCCTCCTGCCGCAAACAGCGGCACCAGCGAAGAGAAAATCAGGAGACGTTAAGGGGAAAGTTCCTGAGCGTCGGCGGATAAAATCGAAGGGCCTGTCGTCTCCGGCGGCGTTTTGGCAAACCCAATCTCGGCTGCCGTTGGCAGAAAATCCCAAGCCGACCATCGAAAGCCGCTGACCAGACCGGCGGGGACATGCCCCGGCCAAAAGAGGATCATGGGTACGCGCAGGTCATTGGTCGAAATGTTGCTGTGAAAAAACGCCGGGTCCATGCCGCCGCTTTTTCGTGCGGGAGTGTCGCTGGTGAAAAAAATTGCGACGTTGTTGGTCATCCCCAGCTTGTCCAATTGCCCGCGAATCTGGCCCACGTAATTATCCAGTCGCGCAATCATGGCTGCCCGATTGCGTTCGGCCTGGGGCCACGGTTCTTCAGAATAGGGCGCGTCCGTCGGCACTTGGCCGAGGCCGTTGCCGGGGATTTTATAATTGAGCACCAGAAAAAAGGGGCGGTAATGATTGAACCAGTCGGGCTGGTTGTTTTTCATGAAATTCAACGCGGCTTTGGTGAGCAAGCTGGGGAGGAACTCGCCCCTGCGTCCACCGGTGTTCCCATAGAGCATTTCCCGTCCGATGAAGGCGTTGAATTGGCGGTTGGTGCCGTCAAAAGTCACGTACGGCGCATAACGGAAGAGATAATCGGCGTAGAAATTTTCCGCGTCCTCGGCGTTCAAATAGCCGGCAAATTCGTCGAATCCTTTTTTCCACGGCGCGTTGGGGGAGTGTTCATCGCCCAGATTCCATTCGCCGATCAGGCCGGTGTGATAACCGGCGCGTTGAAGAATTTGCGCCACCGTAAGTTCAGGCGCCATCCGCTGCCCGCGACTGCCCGTCTCGCGGCCCAGCATCAAGGCCGCCCAGGCGGCGACCGGATTTGTGGCACCGGCGAAATAATTCGTGAATCGAACGCCCTCGGCCGCCAGTTTGTCCAGGTTTGGCGTTTGAAATTGTCTCTGGCCGTAGCAACTCAAATCGCCATAACCCAAACCATCGGCGACGATCAGGATGATGCTGGAGCGGCGCGGAAGGGCCGGCGGGTGGGCTGCGGCGGCAGGCAGCGATTGCGCCGGCGCTGAAAATTTCCACAGGACAGCCAGCGCCGCCAGGCCAATCAAATTGCAAGACCGGACGTTCATGTGAACTTGGATTCTGGAAGGAACGGCGCGTTCAAAGCAAACGTTTTCGTCGCCTGCCGAGGCGTTCCCGCGGTTCACAAGGGATTCCGGTTGTCAAGATAATTTCGTTGTCAGAGCCGAAACGGGGATGCCCGCCTCTGCCGGCGCCTCAAGGCCGGCGGCGAACAACGGTCCACGCCGCAGCTTTTCGGGACCGGTTGGGGGCTTCAGGCGTTTTCGCCGACCTGGAAGCGCACGAAACGGCGGATGGTGATTTCGTCACCGAGTTGTTTGCCGACTTCGGCGACGTGTTCCCGGACACTGACTTCTGAATTTCGCTTGACAAAGCCCTGATCCACCAGGCAGTAGGTCTGGTAGAATTTCTCCAGAATCCCCTGCAGGATTTTTTCCATCGCCTGCGGGGGCTTGCCTTTGAAGCGATCGGATTGAGCGGCGATCTCGCGTTCCTTGGCGATAACCTCAGCCGGCACCTGTTCGCGCGAGACGGCGTGGGGATGGCCGGCGGCAATTTGCAGCGTGATGTCTTTGACCAGTTGTTTGAATTCGTCCCTGGCCACTGTTTCGGCCTTGCCGGCGCCGACTTCGACGAGCACGCCCACCTTGGCGCCGGTGTGGATGTAGCCGGCAATCAGGCCGTTGCCGTTCACTTCCATTCTGGCGTGGCGGGCGATTTTGATGTTTTCGCGGATTTTGCCGACGAGGGCCTGGCGCTCGGCTTCCAAATCGGGATGAGGGTCGGTGGCGTAGCGCCTGGCCACTTCATCGCAGAAGGCGCGGAAGGTCTCGTTGCGAGCGACAAAATCGGTTTCGCTGTTGACTTCGACCAGCACGCCGAGTTTGCCGCCGGGGGCGATGTATTGGGCGATGGCGCCTTCCTTGGCCTCGCGCGCGGCTTTGACGGACGCCGTAGCGGCGCCTTTTTTGCGAAGAATGTCCACCGCCTTGTCCAGGTCGCCGCCGGCCTCGGTCAGCGCTTTTTTACAATCCATCATGCCGGCACCGGTCATTTCCCGGAGCCGGGCGACGTTTGCAGCCGTGATTTCCATAGAATTTTGTGCGTTGAGTTTTGAGTGGCGAATTTTGGCAAATCGTGAAGGAAGCGGTTCCACTTGGCATTCAAAATCCGAACTTGAGCCAAGTCAGGTCGCGGAGCTTTCCGGCGGGGAGGACGCGGTGGCGGGGAGGGCCTCCGCCGTTTCGGGGGATGCCGGTTTTTCCGGCGCCTGCTCCGCATCCGGTTTGCGCGACCGTTTGGCCTCGAACTCCGCCAGCCCCTGGGTGATGGCCTGACTGACGGTGGCGGTGATCAGCCGCACCGACCGAATGGCGTCGTCGTTGGCTGCGATCGGATAATCCACCAGATCGGGATCGCAATTGGTATCCACGAGTGCAACGATAGGGATTTTTAATTTGCGCGCTTCGGCTATGGCGTTGTGTTCGCGCCGGATGTCCACCACAAACATGGCGGCGGGCAATTTGTCCATCGCGCGGATGCCGTCAAAATACTTGTGCAGGCGCGACGCTTCGCGGCGCAGGGCGGCCTGTTCCTGTTTGCCGTAACCGGCCAGTACGCCGTCGGCTTCCATCTTTTCGATTTCGCGCAGGCGTTTGACCGAATTTTTGATGGTGTGAAAATTGGTGAGCGTGCCGCCGAGCCAGCGTTCCGTCACATAAAACTGGCCGCATTCCCTGGCGACATCTTTGATGCATTGCTGCGCCTGTTTTTTGGTGCCCACAAAAATGATCCTGCCGCCCTGGCGGACAGTGGCAGCCAGAAATTCGCAGGCCGCTTCGAGCTGCGCCAGCGTTTTGGAGAGGTCAATGATGTGAATGCCGTTCCGGGCGTCGAAAACATACGGCTTCATCTTGGGATTCCAACGCCGGGTTTGATGCCCGAAATGCACGCCCGCATCGAGTAATTCTTTGATGCCAATGCTTAACATGTTTCCTTTGGTTGAAATCGCCGGAGTATCCCGGCGACATCCCGCGGAACACGGGATTGCTGTTTGATGTTGTTGTGGTTCGGCGTTGCGCACCGGCGCAACCGCCCGCATCCACTCGATGCGAAATGAACCGTTTCTCTCCCGCCGTTTCTGGCGAAAGAAGCGCCAGAATACCAGAAAAACCGCCGGTGGCAACCGCTTTTTGCCGCCTGGAAGGCAGATGCCCACACCGCCGCCCAAGGGAACGGCCGGATGGCTGCGTCGTGTTGGGGGATTATTTGGGCTGGAGTAACGCCGTGCCGGCAGGAGGAGACGGTTTTGCGGAAGACCGGCCGGGCCGCAAATCGGCTCCATCGGTCGGCTTGGGGCTGCGGCAGCAGGCATGGAGTCACCCGCTGGCGCTGGCATTTCACAAATTGTTTTATTCCTGAACGAAATCGGTTAGATTAAGTCCAATTTGGGTCAACAACCATGAGCCGTTTACAAAAACGAATTGTCGCGGCCGCCGTGCTTGCCGGGCTGGGCGGATTTTTCATCATCGCCGGCTGCACGTCCGTCACAAAGACTCCCGCTCCGCCGCCGGCCAGTTCGGCATCGGCGCCGGCGCCGGCGCGCCTGGAACCCGGACCCAATGACGCGCGCATCGCCTACATCACCGCGCGGCTGATGGAAGACATGCAGTACTCGCACCAGCCGCTTGATCAGGAAATGTCCAAAAAGTTTTTCGACGATTACCTCAACGCCCTGGACCCGCGCCATGAAATTTTTTTGCAATCGGACCTGGACGAATTTAGCGATTATCGGACAAATCTGGACCGACTCACTCTGGGTGAAGACCGCCGCGCGGATTTGACTCCGGCCTTTGTGATTTTCAAGCGATTCGAGCAACGGCTGCAGGAACGCACGGCCTACGTGGACCAATTGCTCAGGGAAGACCGCTTCCATCTCAATGCCGAGGAATCCATTCAACTGGACCGCCGCCACGCGCCGTGGCCGAAGGATTTGGCCCAGGCGCGGCAGCTCTGGCGCCAGGAAGTGGAGTACCGTTTTTTGCAGGAAAAATTGGACCGGGAAGTATCGCCTACCAACAGCCGCGTCGTGCTGCCGGTCTCGCGAAGCGCCGAGGAAGAGATCGCCGGGCATCTGATAAAAAATTACGACTGGACCCTGCGCCAGTTCACCAACTGGGATGGCGAGAACGTACTTTCCGCCTGGCTCAACGCCCTCACCCATGCTTATGACCCCCATTCGGATTATTTGAATCCGGAGAATGCCCAGACCTTCTCCATCACCATGAGCCTGTCGCTGTTCGGCATCGGGGCGACGCTCGGGGAGGATGACGGCTATTGCACCATTCAATCGCTGGTACCGGGCGGCCCGGCTGACAAAAGCAAACAGCTTCATCCCAAGGATCGCATCGTGGCTGTGGCGCAAAGCAACCAGCCCCCCGTCAACGTGGTGGATATGGAACTGCCGCGGGTGGTGGAAATGATCCGCGGCCCCAAAGGCACGCAGGTGCGGTTGACCATTATTCCCGCCAGCGATCCGACGACTCGCCGGGTCGTCACCCTGGTGCGGGATGAAATCAAACTCGAAGATCAGGAAGCCAAGGCCGAACTGATCGAACGGCCCGATGGCCAGGGAGGCACCCACCGGCTGGGCATCATTGATTTGCCGTCGTTTTATGCCACCATCCCGCTGCCAGGCAACGAAGGCCATTCCTCGCCCAAATTCACCAGCGTGGATGTGGCCCGACTGATCAAAAAACTCGAACAGGAAAAAGTGGACGGCCTCATTCTGGATTTGCGCAACAATCCCGGCGGTTCACTGGAAGAGGCCATCCGCTTCACCGGCCTGTTCCTCAAGGACGGGCCGGTGGTGGTGGTCAAATCCTCCGATGGAAACATTGACGTTAAACAGACCGCCACTTCCACTCCGCTATATTCCGGGCCGCTGGTGGTGCTGGTCAACCGGTTCAGCGCCTCCGCCGCGGAAATCGTCGCCGCCGCACTGCAGGATTACGGCCGGGCGGTCATCGTGGGCGACAAATCCACCCATGGCAAGGGCACGGTGCAAAACCTCACTCCGCTGCGTCCTTTTCTTTCGCTGGCCAAACCAGCGGCCACCAATGATCCGGGCACACTCAAAATTACCATCAGCAAATTCTACCGCGTCACCGGCGCTTCCACGCAGTTGAAAGGGGTCGTCCCGGACATTGTGCTGCCGGATTTGCTGAACTACCTGCCGGGCATTGGCGAAAGCGCGCTCGAAAATCCATTGCCTTGGGACACCATTCCCAGTGCCAATTACACGCCACTGAACGAAGTGGCGCCTTACCTGGCCCTGCTCCGGCAATTGTCAGACGCGCGCGTGGCCACCAACCAGGACTTCATTTATATCCGGCAGGACATCGAGCGGTTTGAAAAACGGCATGAGGACAAAATCGCCACGCTCAATGAAGCCGAGGCGATCCGGCAACGTCAGGCCGACAACGCCCGCAGAGATGCGCGCCAGGCCGAAATCGCCGTGCGGCCATTGCCTGACGAACGCATTTACGACATCACCGTGGAAAATGCCGACCAGCCCGGTTTACCGCCGCCGGTGCCGTTGACGACCACCAACGAAATCATCGCCGTGATCTCGACCAACGCCAACGGCAGCATTTCGGCACTGACCACCAACCGCGATTTCGTCGTCGGCCTTCCGTTGAAGCTGCCCGGTCTGACCACCGCGCCGCCGGCACTGCCTTTTAATGCCGTCATCACCCGGCCCGATCCGGATCCGCTGCTGGCGGAGACCGAACGCATTTTGGAGGATTATGCCGTCGCGATGAAAAAAAATGCCGCCTTGATGGTGAATCAGTAACCGACAAAACAAATTCGTGTGCCGCGGCGCCGCGGTGGCGCGGCCGCCGGCGGCCAGGAATGGCTCCGGTGAGGCTTATGAAACGGAAAGAACGCCGCATCATTGCCTGCCCCACTTGCAAAAAACGGGGCGACTGGTTTGCAGGAAAATACGGTCCGTTTTGCTCGCAGCGCTGCAAACTGATTGACCTGGGCAAATGGCTCGGCGGCGAACACGTGATTTCCGAGCCGCTGCTCCCGGAGCATGTCGAAAAATGGAGTGATGAATTCACGGAAACGGAGAATTGAAATTGAACATCGCGAACCGACCCTCTCGCCCAGCCGGCCTCCGAACAGGGCCCCGGACAGCTTTCTTGACCGCTCGAGGCCGGGCGTGTGTGGCGGGGTGGTTTTTCGTTGTTTGCACCCTTGCCCAACCAACTAATGCCATGAACACAAACCAGGTTGAAATTGCCGATCTGGGCGGCGGCTGCTTCTGGTGCATGGAAGCGGTCTTTGAACGGCTGCCCGGCGTCATTTCTGTCACCAGCGGCTTTGCCGGCGGCCACACCGAGAACCCAACCTACGAGCAGGTCTGCACCGGAACGACCGGCCACGCCGAAGTGACCGAAATTGTCTTTGACCCGTCGAAAATTTCCTACGCGAAACTGCTCGATGTTTTCTGGCAGGCGCACGACCCTACCACGCTCAACCGTCAGGGCGCGGATGTGGGCACGCAGTACCGCTCCATCATTTTGTATCGCAACGAAAAGCAGAAACTCCAAGCCGAGCAGTCAAAGCTCCAGGCCCAAAAGCATTTCAAGCATCCCATCGTGACGGAGATTGTGCCGTTGAAAAAATTTTATCCCGCCGAAGATTACCACCAGAAATATTACGATCGGAACACCGCCGCGCCTTACTGCCGGGTGGTGATTGCCCCCAAACTGGAAAAGCTGGAGAAAGAAAAGTTGATTCAACCGGCGCCGCAGACCCGGTGAATCTGAGCGTCAGTTTGCGCGCCAAATTTATTGCCGTCGCGGCGCGGGAGGTAAAAAGGCGGCCCGTTGCCGGACCGCCTTGAAAAGTCACCGGCCGCTTAAATGTTAAAGGCCCTTTTTGATCAGGTGTTTGATCAAATCACCGACGCGGCAACTGTAGCCCCACTCGTTGTCGTACCAGCTCACGAGCTTGAAGAATCTTTTGTTCAGTTCGATGCCCGAGCCGGCGTCGAAAATCGAGGAGAGGTCGCAATGGATGAAGTCGGTGCTGACCACCTCGTCTTCGGTGTAGCCGAGGATGCCTTTGAGGTAGGTTTCGGAGGCCTTCTTCATCGCCGCGCAGATTTCGGCGTAGCTCGTTTCCCGCACGGTGCGCACCGTGAGGTCCACCACCGATACGGTGGGTGTCGGCACGCGAAACGCCATGCCGGTGAGCTTGCCTTTGACGGCCGGCAGGACCAGGCCGACGGCTTTGGCAGCGCCGGTAGTGGAGGGAATCAAATTGATGGCCGCGCTGCGCCCGCCTTTCCAGTCCTTTTTGCTGGGACCATCCACTGTCTTTTGAGTGGCGGTGTAGGAGTGGACGGTGGTCATCAACCCTTCCTCGACGCCGAAGCCTTCCTTGAGCAACACGTGGACCAGCGGCGCCAGACAATTGGTCGTGCAACTGGCGTTGGAAATGACGTGGTGCTGCTTGGGATCGTATTGGTCTTCGTTCACGCCCATGACGACCGTGAGGCAATCACCTTTGGCCGGGGCGGAAATGATGACTTTTTTGGCGCCGGCAGTCAGATGCCCCTTGGCCTTTTCGACATCGGTGAACAGGCCGGTGGATTCGACCACCACTTCCACGCCCAGGGCTTTCCACGGCAACTCGGCCGGTGTTTTGGCGCTGACGACCTTGATTTTTTTGCCGTTGACCACCAGCACGTCGTCGTCGCTCTTGTCGGGAGCTGATTTTTCCGAACCGACCTGGCCGTGGAAACGGCCCTGGGTCGAGTCATATTTGAGCAAATACGCCAGGTTGTCCGCCGGAACGATGTCGCCGACGGCAACCACTTCAATGTCTCTGCCCACCAGTCCTTGTTCGACGAGCGCGCGGAAGACCAAGCGACCGATGCGCCCGAACCCGTTGATTGCGACTTTTACTGCCATATTTGTATTTGAATTGAATAAAACTGTTCAGCGAACCGAGCCCACAATCTAGCGCCTGCGCGCGGCCCGTCAATGACGATTTCAGGAATAAAATTGTCAAACGCAAACTGTTTTTTGCGCGAGACGTTCGCCCAACGGCAGCGGCCCCGGCGGCAAACGAATTCCTGCACCAGCGGCGGCGCCTTTTGAATTGCCGCCAGGTCAACCGGATCGCCAATCCGTGCCGGCCGGTGGCAGGCGCGACAATTTCCTGCGGCACGAAGGCATTTTGGAATTGAAAAGCCGCCGCCGGTAAGTTGCAATGACGCCTCCGGTCTGCTCGCCGAGGTGAACGGACCGGGCGATTTCCATGAGTACCGCCGAATTACGCCAGGCCGCCGCCGACAAACTGGAAGCCGCCGCCGGCCGCATTCCCCGCCTGACCGCCTTTCTCGGCTTCGACGGTTTTGTGGATGAAATTTTGCACGTGGTGGACAAGCGCGAGTCGGCGGAAACTTTCTCCCGCGTGACGACGATTGCCAAGTTTGCCGAGCGCATTGCCGCCGCTGCCGGCCGCAGCACCAACATCGAAATCGTCCACCGGCAAACCAAACTCGGCGGCAACGGCCCCATCATGGCCAACACCCTGGCCCGGTTCGGTCTGGAGGTGACTTATCTGGGCAGTTTGGGTTTCCCGACCATTCATCCGGCGTTTGACGAATTTGCGCGGCGCGCGCGAGTGCATTCGCTGGCCGAGCCGGGCTTCACCAAGGCGCTGGAGTTTGAAGACGGCAAAATCATGCTTGGCCAGATCGAATCCCTCAAGGAAATCAACTGGCCAAACATCCAAACCCGGTTTGGCCGAGAAAAATTCACCGCTGCCTTTCAAACCGCCGCCCTGGTGGCACTGGTGAACTGGACCATGCTGCCACACATGAGTTCGATCTGGGAAACACTCCAACGTGAGCTGTGTCCCACCCTCAACGGCCCCCGCCGGAAATTGTTCTTTGACTTGGCCGACCCGGAGAAGCGCCGGCCGGAGGACATTCGGCGCGCGCTGGAATTAATCGCCGCCTTTGAAAAATGGTTCGACGTCATCCTGGGGCTCAACGAAAAGGAAGCCGGCGAGATTGGGCGCGTGCTGGGATTGGAAACGGCGGATTCTTCCCGCAACGGTTTGATCCGGCTGGCGCAGGATATTCAAGGACGGGTGCCGATCAGCACGCTCGTCGTCCATCCGGTGGCTTGGGCGCTGGCGGTCAGCCGCGGGGCGGTGTCGGCGGTGGACGGCCCGTTCACTCCCCAGCCGCTCCTCACCACCGGCGCGGGCGATCATTTCAACGCCGGATTCTGTCTGGGCAAGTTGCTGGGATTTGACGACTCAACCAGTCTGCTGTGCGGCGTGGGCACCAGCGGCTTTTACGTGCGCACCGCGCAAAGCCCCGGCGTGCGCGACCTGGCCGATTTTTTGCGCACCTGGAAGTGAAATCGCCGCTCGTTGCGTTGTTCATTATGCCGGGTGGACGCGCATTTTGGACCTCCCGGCTTGACGCTTTGAAAAAATTCCGCGGGATGGCATCGCCTGGAGAGAATGCGCCGCTGCAAACTTTGTTTCCGTAGAAAAACGACGCCCTGCCGGTTCACTCTGCCGAGCGGTTTGTCCTCACAAACCCGACGCATGAACGTACCGTTGGGTAAAAAGCCGGGAGATGTTGGAGAATTTTGGAGGCGGAGCTGGCGAAGCGGGCGGTCGGAGACCATGTTCATCGGCTTACTGGTTGAGTTGAGGAGTGGATGATTTGGAGAAAGGGCTTTGCGGCAGCAAGGTCCTTTTTGGTTTGCTGCTCTTGTTTCTTCGGCCTTGGCGAGTTTGCCGCTTGGCTTGGGCCAGAAGGTCGGGACAGAGGAGTAGCCTGCCAGCGGCAGTACCTCTTGGAGAAGTTCGAAGAAGTGCCACGGTCTCCGACTATTCAGAAGTTTCTTTCATTTTTCGTTGGTTTTTACGCGGACGGCGAGTTAGAATGAGGCTGCAACCAAGGCAACCACAGCGCGCTTATGGAAATCATTTTCAATTGCCCGCATTGTGATCAGGAATTGTCAGTGGACAGCGAGGGTGCCGGCACGCAAATCCCCTGTCCCACCTGCGGCGAAACCATCACCATTCCGTCTCAGGGCAAAGTCACCACCGGCTCGCTTCCGGCGACGCCGCCGGCTTCGGGGCCGAATCCCATTGCGGCTTCGGCAGCGGCCAAGGTGCCGATGCATTTGAAAGTGCCGGTGCGTTCCACCCCCGCCGAAAGCCTCATTCAAAAACCGCCGGTGCCGCTGGACGCCGTGGCCAAAGGCGCCGACCGGCAGATTCACGTCAAAACCATTCGCCATGCCCAATGCTTCGAGGTGGGCCACGATAAATTTGACGAGGTGGTCTCAAAATTCCTGGCGCAAGTGGGCGAGCAAAACATCATCAGCATCCATCCCATCAATTACGAGCACTTCGACGTCCAGACGCAAAAGGTGATGACGGATTTCGGCTTGACGATTATCTATCGCGGTTGAAGGCGGCCGGCAAAGCGGCGGCGGCGTTCGGCAGGCGGCATTTTCGGTTGGGACCAGAGGTCGGGCGCCGGGCGCCTAATCTTCCGCCCGCTCGCCACCCGGCGCCATTTTCACCAGCCGGGGCTTGAACTCGCCCAGCACAGTGACCAAATCCTTTTGCGCCGCCATCACGTCGTGGATGTTTTTGTAGGCCATAGGCACTTCATCCAGACCGGCGCTGAGCAGCGTGACTCCTTGCTCCTGGAGAAAGCGGTTCACGTCTTTCCAGTTAAATTTCCCGGTGGCGGCCCGGCGACTCATGGCGCGACCGGCGCCATGCGCCGCCGAGTGGAGTGATTGGGGATTGCCCTTGCCACACACGACAAAGCCCGGCGCGGCCATGGAGCCGGGGATGATGCCCAGCATGCCGGGAGCCGCCGGCGTGGCACCTTTGCGATGCACGATGACTTCGCGTTCCACGCCGCCGACGAGGTGTTTTTCTTTCCAGGCGAAATTATGGTGGTTTTCCAGGTCCAGCAGGACCTGTGCGCCGAGATGTTGAGCGATGTGCCGGTGGATGCAGGCGTGGTTCGCTGCCGCGTAGCGGCCCATCAATTCCATTGCCTGCCAATATTCCTGTCCTTCCGGTGAATCCAGCGGCAGCCAGGCAAGCCGCTGCAATTCCCGGGGCAATTCCGGGTGCTTCTTTATGGCCAGCTTGCTGTAATAATCACACACCGCCGCGCCGGTGCCGCGACTGCCGCTGTGGGACAACAGCGCCACATAAGTTCCCGGCTCCAGTTCCTTGATGCGGGTGTGCGCGGTGAACAGGCCGAATTCGACAAAATGGTTCCCGCTGCCGCTGGTGCCCAGTTGTGCCCAGGCGCGATCCTTGTTCTGTCGGGTGACCGGGCTGACCGACCAATCGGCATCCATCACTTCGTGCTCGCGGCGTTTGTGGAAGGTGGCACCCACGCCAAAGCGGGTTTCGGTTTCAATGGCGCGTCGAAACCGATCCTGGTACCGTTCCCAATCGCGCACGGGAATATCCAGCACCGTCATTTTCATCCGGCAGGCGATGTCCACCCCCACCGCAAAGGGAATCACCGCGTTGTCCGTGGCCAGCACGCCGCCAATCGGCAGCCCGTAACCCACGTGGGCATCCGGCATCAACGCCCCCGCCACGGAAACCGGCAATTGACACGCTTGTTCCATTTGCCTGACTGCCTGGCGGTCCAAGTCGCTGCCCCACTGATGGAACTTGACTGGTCCGGTGTGCGCCGGCGGGAGGGCCTCCAGCAACGCCCGCGCGAAGTCGCCGCGCAACGGATCGTCTGCAAACGCCGCGGGATGGGCGACGATGGCCGCCACCTCTTCGCGCAGCCGCGACGGGTCGCCACCGCCCTGCACGAAACGGGAAACAAAATCGGCCGCCCGCCGCGCGGCTTCGCCCGGCGGCACACCCCATTCCTCAAAATCCTTTGCGTTCATGGTGGAACATTCCCGGATAAGGTAACCTCCTGCGCCGCGACGTAAAGGGGAGGAGGTTGTTTTCAGCAGCCGTCAGAGAGAGAAGTGCAGCGGGGCGGAGGCCGCCTCGCGGAGCGGGGAATTTCCGGCGGCGGGCCATTGCCAGGCGTGGGCCGGTTTACCGGAAGATTCACACTTTCACCCATTTGCCTTTGGCAGATGACTCTTCCACGGCCGCCAGGACGCGCTGGTTTTTCAGACCATCCTCAAACGTCGGCGGCACCGGTTTGCCTTCGGCGCAGGCGTTCACAAAATCCGCCACGGTGTGGATGAAGGTGTGTTCGTAGCCCAGGCCGTGGCCTGGCGGCCACCAGCGGTCCACGTAGGGATGCACACCGTCGCGCTCGGTCACGAGAATGTCGCGGAAACCGCGGCGGTCGGCGGGATCGGCGCCATTGTAAAATTTCAGACGATTCATGTCCTCGAAATCGAAATAAATCGAGCCTTGGCCGCCGTTGATTTCGATCTCAATGTGATTTTTCCGGCCGGAAGCGTAGCGGGTGGCTTCGAGGTTCGCCAGCACGCCGCCGTCCATCCAGCCCAGAAAGGCCGAGACGTCCGGCACATTCACCTGGCCCATTTTGCGCGGACCTTTGGCCGGCGAATCGGCTACTGGCCGTTCGGGAACAAAGGTATGGACCAGGCCGAGCACCTCGCTGAATTCGCCGATGAGATAGCGTCCCAGATCAATCACGTGCGAGCCGATGTCGCTGTGCACGCCGCTGCCGCTGGTTTCTTTTCGCAGGCGCCAGTCCAACGGAAAATCCGGGTCAGCCAGCCGGTCCTGCGCGTAGCGGGCGCGGAAATGGTAAAGCCGGCCCAGCGCGCCCTCGGCGATGATGCGCCTGGCCAGCGCCAAGGCCGGGATGCGTCGGTAATTGTGGCAGACCATGTGGACGATCCGGGCCTTTTGCGCGGCGGCGAGCATTTGTTCGGCCTGTTTGACGTTCAGCGCGAAAACTTTTTCGCACAAAACATGTTTGCCGTGCTGCGCGGCGGCAATGGCGATCTCGGCGTGCAAGTGAGGCGGAGCGGCAATGTCCACGATGTCAATCAGCGGCGATTCCACCACGTCGCGCCAATCAGTGACGGCATGTTGCCAGCCGAGAGTCGCGCGGGCGGCCTGCACGGCAGCGGCATCGCGTCCGCAAAGCGTGTGCAACTCGATATGGGCTTTGAGGTTGAAGAAGCGGGGCGCCTGCCGCCAGGCATTGGAATGGGCACGGCCCATGAAACGATAGCCGATCAGTCCAATGCGAAAGGTTTTGGCCATAAAACTTAAGGTTGAACTGGATTGGCTGGTCTTTATAGTGAGCCGCGGGAACCAAGTCAAACAAATGCCTTTCACCACCGCCGAAATCGCAAAATTGATAGACGGCGAAGTCGTTGGAGACCCCTCCGCCGTGCTCCGGAATTTTGCCCCCGCCGAAAGCGCTCAAGCCGGTGACCTGACGTTTGCCGAGAACGAGGATTATTTCGCGCGTGCCGAACAAAGCGCCGCCACCGCCATCATCGCCGAGAAACGATTTTCCTCCGCCACCAAAACGCTGATTCACGTGCCCAACGCGCGCGTGGCCTTTGCCCGGGCGCTGGCCCTGTTTTTTCCGGAACAGAAATCTCCCCCCGGCGTTCATCCCACGGCGGTGATCGCCAGCTCCGCGCAAATTGATCCCAGCGCGCACATTGGACCGCATTGCGTGGTAGGCGAGCGCGTGAAAATCGGCGCCCGCACCGTTCTGCAGGCCGGCTGCTGTGTGGGCGACGATTCACGGCTTGGCGAGGACGTGAAGGTGTTCCCGAACGTGACGATTTATCCGCGCACGGAAATCGGCCATCGCGTCCGCATTCACGCCGGCACGGTAGTGGGGGCGGACGGTTTTGGTTATGTGCTGGACAACGGCGCGCATCGCAAGGTGCCGCAAATTGGCAACGTGGTGATCGGCGACGACGTGGAAATTGGGGCCAACGTGACGATTGACCGCGGCGCGCTCGGCTCAACGGTCATCGGCAAAGGCACGAAGATTGACAACCTGGTGCAGATTGCGCACAACGTCGAAATCGGCGAACACAGCATCATTGTCGCGCAGGTGGGCATTTCCGGCAGCACCAGGTTGGGCAAAGGAGTGATTCTGGCCGGCCAGGTTGGTTTGGCCGGACATTTGAAAATTGGCAATCAGGTGACCATTGCCGCCAAGTCCGGCGTGATGCACGACATTCCCGATGGCGAAAAGTGGCTGGGCATTCCCGCCCAGCCGGACAAGGACTTCAAACGCCAGGTCGTTGCCCTGCGCAAACTGCCTGAATTGCTCCGGCGCGTGGCCGAATTGGAAAAAAAACTCGGCAGCGCGTGAGGAGGAACACCTCCGCACCGAGGACGGTGCGGCTTTCAGGTGATCCGCGCTGCCGCGAAGGAACACCGTGCTGCGGTGCCGCCGGACGGCTTGTTCCCATCCCAAAACGGCCACCTGCAAATCGGCCTGGGCGATTAGGCTCCGGCCGCAAAAGCAAACAAAGAGTGGAGCCGCTGCCAATGCTGGGTGCCTGCCGCAAAAAGGTAGCGACAGGGTCGGATTCGCAGTAAGTTTTCAGAAACCGGCAAAAACGCCGCGGATGGTGGCGTTTGGAAACGCTGGGGCAGAGCTGTCATTTGAATGCGCACGTGGCTGGTCATCGGATGGTTGGCCGTGATGGAAACGCCCGCGTTCTGCGCCGGGGAAAGCTGCCGGCTCACCAATGTCTCCCAGCTTCAAAGCGCCGCCCGCCAAGCCGGCCCGACCAACTGTTGCTTCCGATTGGAAGGCACCGTGTGGTGGGCCGATCCGGCGGGCAATGAACTGATTTTACACGATGCCTCCGGCACGGCAAAGGTGGAGATGGATTTGCAGGGTCGAAGCGTGCGCGCCGGGCAAGTGGTGTGCATCGAGGGCTGCGGCACGGTGATACGCGTCGGCAACGGTTTCCGGCTCGGCGTAATCGGCCCGGTGGTGGATAACAACGGCATTCATGCCCTGTCTGAAAAAACCGGATCGGTTTATCTGCCGGCGGGACGACAGCCGTTGCGGCTGGACTGGTTCAATGACACCTATGAATACGGTCTGCAGGTGGAATGGCAGGGGCCGGGATTGCCGCGCCAAAAAATTCCCAACGCCGTTTTGTTCCGCCAGCCAACGGGTTCGGCGCCGGGGCTGAATTTTGCGGTCTATGACGCGCCGGGCGAAGTGCTGCCGGATTTCAGCCGGCTGTCGCCTGTTCAATCCGGCGTGGTTTCCAATTTCGATTTGAGTATTTTACCCCGCACGGAGCACGTGGCGGTGCGTTTTGCCGGCGAACTGGCCGTGCCGCGCGCAGGGCTTTACACTTTTTTCACCGAGTCGGATGATGGCAGCCAGTTGTTCGTCGGCTCGCCGTCGGTGTTCCTCTCCGTCGTTGGCCCAGGCGCGTTCCCGCCGCCCCGACGGATTGTGCCCGGTCAGACGGTCCCGGAAACGGAAGATTTTCAATGGGCGACTGCCGAAGGGACGATCACCTTTGCCGGTGAAACCGGGCGCGGGTGGGAATGGGATTTAAGCTCCGATCTCGGCCATCTTCGGGTGATAATGAGCGGGCGGACCCCATTGCCCGCGGGAGGGGCGTTGGGCCGGCAGGTTCGCGTGACCGGCGTTTGCGAGAGCGCGCGCACGGCGGACGGCCAGCAGGTGGCGGACACGTTGCTGGTTCCCGGGACGAACGCAATTGAATGGATCCCGCCGCTGCCGCCGGTCGTTCCCAACGGGGAAAACTCCGCGGCGCATTTGCCGGTGCTGACCACGGCGGCGGCGGTGCATCGCTTGAGCCGCGAAGAAGCTCAGCGCGGCTACCCCGTGAAAATCCAGGGCGTGGTCACCTGCGTGCTGCCGGAACACCAGGCTTTTACCGTGCAGGACGCCACGCGGGGGATTTACGTGGAAGATCATTCCACCAGTCGCGCCTTCCTGCCGCAAATTGGAGAATTTCTGGACATTGAAGGCACGACCGATCCCAGCCTGTTTGCACCCATTGTCAAGGCCCGGTCGTTTCGGAGCCTGGGCGCCGGGCGTTTGCCGGACCCGATCCGGCCCACCTGGGACCAATTGTTGAACGGCAGCCTGGACGCCCAATATGTCGAATTGGAGGGTATCATCACCACCGTGACCGATACCAACGTGACGTTGCTGACGCGGGACGGGCGCATCACTGCCGAATTGCGGCTGATCGGCGGCCCGACGGCGACCCTCGCCCGCTATGAAGATGCGCTGGTGCGCATCCGCGGCTGTCTGTTTGCCAACTGGGATTACGTAACGCACGAAGTAAAGGCGGGCGAAGTGCGGATTTACGGCGCCGCCCTTTCCGTTGAGCAACCCGTGCCCCGGGATTTATTTGCCTTGCCGGACAAAACCGTGGCGGACCTGTTGCGGTTCGATCCGCAGGCCGGGGTGTTTCAACGGGTCAAAGTGTCCGGCCAGATTGTCCACGCCAGCAATCCGGAATTTTATCTGACCGACGGCCGAAACGCCCTGCGGTTCATCACCCGCCAGCCGGAGGATTTGCAGGCGGGCGATCGGGTGGAGGTGGTGGGATTCCCCGACTGGAGCGGCGCGTCGCCGCTGTTGCGCGAGGCCGTGGCCCGCAAAACCGGCCACGCCCCGCTGCCGCCGGCCCGTCTCCTGACCGCGGACGATCTGGGGCGACCGGATTACGACGCGCTGCGGGTGCGGGTCGAGGGCAAACTGGCCGACGTGCGCGACACCGGCCGGGAGCGGATTCTGGAAATTCAAAGCGGCGTGCGCACGTTCGCCGCGCGGTTGCCGCTGCTTTCCCCGCCGCCGCCGGCGCCGCCACTGGGCAGCCGCGTGGAATTGACCGGCGTGTATGCCGTTCTGGACATGAACCGGGCCGCGGCGCAGAACGTTTCCACCTTTGAATTGTTGCTCAATTCAGCCCAGGACCTTCGGGTGCTGGCGCGACCGCCGTGGTGGACGCTGGAACGGCTGCTGGTCATCGTTGGCGCGCTGATGTGCGGTCTGGCCGTAACGCTGCTCTGGATCACGCAGCTTCGCCGGCAGGTGGAACAGCGCACCGCCGAACTGGCGGCCCAAATCCGGCAGCGCCAGCGTGTGGAACAACAGCACGCCATGGAACAGGAACGCGCGCGGGTGGCGCGGGATTTGCACGACGAGCTGGGGTCCAGTCTCACGGAAATTAGCATGCTCGGCGCCCGCGCCCGCGCCGCGGCGGCCTCCGAAGAGAAACGAACATTTTATCTGGAACAAATGACCGAAAAGGCGCGCGAGGCGGTGGCGGCGCTGGACGAAATTGTCTGGGCCATGAATCCGCGTCATGATTCGCTCGCCTCGCTGGTCAGTTATTTCTGCCTGTTTGCCGACCGTTTTCTGGGGCTGGCCAACATCGCCTGGCGACTGGAGGAAGCGCCGGCGGCGCCGGATTGCGCGGTGGATTTCCGCCACCGCCATCAATTGTTCCTGGCGTTCAAGGAGGCATTGACAAACATTGTCCGGCATTCCCGGGCCACGGAAGTGCGCTGGAGCATCCGCCGCCAAGGCGATGAAATGTGCTTGACCATTGCCGACAACGGTCGCGGCCTGCCGTCCTCCCTCCGCGCGGAGGCCGCCGACGGCCTGGCCAACATGCGCACGCGGCTGGAGAAACTGGGCGGGCGGTTGGAAATCGCCAGTGAATCCGGCCGCGGCACCACGGTGAAGTTTTATTTTCCCGCCAACGGAAACCATGACGACGCTCGCCATTGTTGAAGACAACAAAACCATTCGCGAAAGTCTGGCCGAATTTGCCCAGACCGATCCGGAATGCCGCTGCGTTTGCACCTGCGCCACAGCCGAGGAAGCGCTGAAAGTGATCCCGAAACATCGCCCGGACCTGGTGCTGATGGATATTCAATTGCCGAATCTTTCGGGGATTGAATGTTGCGCCCAGCTCAAGCAATTGCTGCCGTCAGTCCAAATCCTGATGGTCACGGTCTATGAGGACACCGACCGGATTTTCCGGGCGTTGCGGGCGGGCGCCTGCGGTTATCTGCTCAAACGGTGCACGCCGGAAGAATTGGTGGCGGCCATCCGCGAAGTCCGCCAGGGCGGTGCGCCCATGTCGCGGGAAATCGCCCGCAAAGTCATCGCCTCGTTTCAAGAGCCTGTCCTCACGGCGGCGGCCGTGGAAGACCTTTCGCGGCGGGAACGGGAGATTCTGGAATTGGTGGCCGCCGGCCTGCCCAACAAAATTATCGCCGACCGGCTGGGGTTGACCGACGGGACGGTGCGTTGGCATCTGCGGCACGTCTATCACAAGCTTCATGTGCGTTCGCGCACCGAAGCGGCGTTGAAATTCCACTCCGCCAAAACGACTTGAACCGCGCGCTCTCAGCCGAGAGCCGCAGCGGCGCCACCCGGCGAACGGGATCAAAAACCACACAATTGTGAGGCTGGCCATCCGAAAGGCTCGGCGGATAGTGAACAGGTTCCAATGAGAAGGATTGTGCAACGGTGGGGAGATTCCCGCCACCCGCGGCGGAGGGGCGGTTTTACCTTGATCGAGTTGTTGGTGGTAATTGCCATCATCGCCGTCCTGGCGGCGTTGTTGTTGCCGGCGCTGGCCGCGGCGAAGTTCAAGGCCAAAGTGGCCGCCTGCACTTCAAATTACCGTCAATGGGGGGTCGTCGCCAATCTCTACGCTGGCGACGATGTGCAGAATCGCCTGCCGTCCTGGCCGGTGGCTTCGGGCCAAAAAGAGCCGTGGGATGTCTCGACGAACATGGTGCTGCAATTGGTGCCGCTGGGAGCGACCATTCCCATCTGGTTCTGTCCGGTGCGGGCCGATGAATTCCAGTTCGTCAGCCGCGAGTTTACCAGCACTTACGGTCACGCCCTGACCACGGCGAACGATTTGATGAACGCCTTGAAGCTGCCGCACAGTCCGGGTGCGCCCAGCACGGCCTTTCCGGTTTTGTATCATTGCTGGTGGGTGCCGCGGTTGTTCAACATCTATTCCACTGTGACGTTTCCGTCGCCGGCGTCCGGCGTTTGCCGCACGGCGGATGGCTGGCCGGTCAAAACGACAGACCGCATCGCCGGCTATCAACCGATCATCAGCGATTATTGCTATTCGAGCGGCGGCGCCGGCGACACCAACGTGGCCCATTGCCTGGCCGGCCATTCCCTGAACAACACCCTGCGTTCGGTGAACGTCACCTACGGGGACGGCCATGTCGAAACGCATCCCCGCGCGCAGATTCAATGGCAGTATTCCGGCGGCAATGGAACCGCGTTTTATTGAAACAAAATTTTCAAACCTGCCTCAACCCACACAAACAAAGTTATGAAAAGTCTCCGACATCCACTCATTCTGGCCGCCGCCGCACTGGCGGGAACGCTCGCCATCGCCTCCGCCGATCCGGTGGTTTTCAACGTCAACATGTCCGTGCAAACTGCCCTGGGCAACTTCAACGCCGGCAATGGCGACACGGTGCGGTTGCTCGGGCTGAACGGCGACTGGAGCACCGGCGTGGCCATGGTGCCGTCCGTGGCCGACACAAACATCTGGACGGTCACCAACGACCTGGCGGCGGGAAGCTGGCCGAATTACAAATTCGTGATCGCCCCTGCCGCCGGCTCCTGGATTTGGGAAAGCCCGGCGAGTTTTGGGGGCGGGAACCGCTACTTCCAGGTGCCGGCCGG
>DASRCU010000239.1:0-7606 GCA_035652955.1 Verrucomicrobiia bacterium
CACGCAAGAGCCGTCTTCTCGCCTCTCATTATCTGGAGCTGACGGAAGAAACCGGACTCTCCCAAGATTTCTTGGAAGAGTTCCCAGCGATCCAAAACCAGTCGTTGGACGTTGAAGACGTAGTTCGGTTTTCCCAATCTCCGAACAATTCCACCCAAGGGTAGCGCAAATTCGCCGGTTGATTCCTGCTTCATGTCCTTTGCGAACTCGCCCTGGGGATCAATTACGAGCAATGCCATTTTCGGGTAACGCGCGTAAGCCGTCAGAATCATTTTTGCCAGCACGGATTTTCCAGAGCCTGTTTTGCCGAAGATTCCGAGATGGTAGGCTTCGCCCGCGCCGTCGGGTCCCGAGGCAAAGTGCTTAAACCACAGCGGGAGTTTGGGCTTTGAGCCATACACGTGCCCTAGATAATAAAGCTGGTCCTTGTAGGGAGACAGCAGCTCGTTCAGCACTTCATCGTTCACCAGATGAATGTTTGTCCCGGTGGACGGCACTGTTCCCAGAATGCTTGGCTCGTAGCTTTTCGCGCCGGTCATGAACACCGCGCTCACCGTCATCTCGCCCAGGTGCGTGTCCTGGCGCTCACTCACCGCGTCCACGCGCCCGCGCTGCCGAATGAGGCTGCGCATCGTGGCATCCTCATGCCAGATGTTGCGCAGCTTTACTTCGGTGATTTGACCCAGTGCGTAATGTGCCGCACCGTCCTGCATAAAGCGGAACAGGGCAAGTTCGCCAACGAGCTTGCGGCCTACTGCGCCGCCCAGGATGTCGAGAGAAAGTTCACCCGTCGTCGAAGGCGAACCGATTACGCCGATGCGTTCCACCTGGCCGAGCAACTGGTCGAGTTTGTTATGTGTTTCCATTTTTATCCTCCTGCGTCCGTTCGAAAGCCGTGCATGCCGTAAAAAATCTCGTCGAGACTTCCGGTGTATGTTTCGGCAATGCGCTGCGTCGTGGCTTGCCGGAATGCAGGCACGGCCCGCGCAAGGGACTTCACCATGCGGTCCGCCATGTAGAGCGGGAACGGCTCAAGAATCGCTGGCGTTCCGCACTGGTGCTTCACCCCATGGAGCAGAACCGCGAGCCGGCTTCGGTTTGACGCGACGGCTTGATTCACCTCGAGCCGCAGTGCGGGCATCCAGGCGTGGGGCTTGTAGTAAATCACAACGACGTTTTTCAATTCGGCTGTGATCTTTTCTTCCAACTCGTCGGCCTCGTTCCGCTCGGCGTCAGAAATTGCAGCCGTGTTGATGTGCCATTCCGATTCGGGTTTCTGAAGGTTGATGGGTTTTGTGAATTCGCCCCCATCGAGCAGCATCGTCAGCAGGCCGCGGTCGTCGTAGGTTTGTGGCCAGCGCATCGCTTCACCGATTTCCCGGTTGGTTGTGTATTTCGGGCAAAACGTCCAGCACTTGTCGGCGCGTTTCGACTGGAGAATCTCCAAATAGGCCCCCATCCCGGCTTTCGCACGTTGTCGCAAGCAAGCGGAGAGCCTGAGGGCGGGGGCATAGCGCGCTTGGTTCAAGGATTGGTTAAGGTAGATCACCGGCGTCGTCATTGAACCATCGAGGAACACAACGTCATGCGGCGCTTTGGTCGCCAGAGCCAATTCCATTGTCATCATGACGCCACGCAAAACCGAGTTGGTTGCTTCATTGTGCGTTTCGGCTTCGACCACGACTTGATGGCGTGGTTGCTCCCAGAACCGCTTCTCGGAAGGGGGCGTCAGACCCTCGACTGCCACCGCGGCCGCCGCCGCCAGATCGGTTGTCAGCAATCTTTCGACGGCATATGAACCATCCACCGCGCACGTCGAGGGGATCGGCGGGTATTCCAAGTCTGTATCACGAGCGAGTCGGCCGCTCTGTTGGAGCTGTGCGCGGAAAGCGGTTCGTTCTGAACGCACGTGTTCGAAAGATTGCAACAAGGTTCGGCCTACCTCGTCCGTGCGTTGCATCACCTCCTCGACCAAAGCGCCAGGCAAATCGGTGAATGGACTTGGACCGGAGCTTGGTTCAGTCATCTTTCGGTTTCCTCCAAAGCCGCCACTCGGACGATTCAAAGTCCCTGAACGAAGCATTCCGCTCAACGCGAGGCAAAAGCCAGCGCTCGCGCCAGAATTTTACGGCCTGCGCAAACGGAAGGCTGTGATAACGCGGGCGGGCGTCGTGGCCGCGAAGAAATTCGCGCGCGTTGCTTGCCAGCGGCACAACGAAAACCTCGCGTTGAATGCCGTGATTCAACAGGTCCTGCGTGAAGCCGAGTTTTGCCAAGGCCTTCCTTATTAACTCACGGCGATTACGAAAACCGTTGCCCCATTTCTCCTGTTTTGCCGTCGGCACGCAGCGTTGCCGTGCAAACTGAGACAGGTCTTCGTAAACACCGTTCGAAAAATGGAACTCGCCCCATCCCCCGGTGAAGCCGACACTTTCAAAGACGCGCCGCTTCCCGAGTTTAACGCGGTTGTAAAGCGACGAGCGGCCCAAAGCCGAGGTGGTTGTGATTAAGACCAGGTGAGGCTCTCGTTTTCGGCCCGAGATCAACGATACGCGATTTCCGTATCGTTTCGCGAAAGCCTGGCGCACTTCATCGCACGCCGTCGCCAGCGCTACCAGCTTCCCGGCCAGTAACTGCGAATAAGGCGGCACTGCGCCCAGAACGTAGGCATCCATCACATGATACAATCGGGCGGCTTTCGCCTCCGAATCCCAGCCGATCCACTCATCGCGGGACTTGATCGCATAAACCGGATCGCCGAGACCAAATAAACCGATTAGCTTGCCATTGCTATCGTCGAAAATCAGGAATCGCAGCCGGCGGCCGTAACCGCTGGAAACAGGGATACTCCAATGTAAACAAGCGTAACGAAACAGTTTTGACTCCATAGTATCCGGCTCAACCTGAACCAACCGAGGTTTGATGTTCTCGGGTTTGACCTCGTTACCAGAGGCGATTAACGACAGCAGGCGGTCTTCATACCTGGCCAGAGCGGCTTCGGCCAGAGCGATTCGTTTTTCTACGGCATGTTCGTGCCGTTTGCGAATGCTTCGCTTGTCCTGCCGCTGCCGGAAACTGACATGACTGCCTTCGACTCGGAATCCCTGGGCGCGCAAGGAACGCAAAATTGCTGAACGAAGTTTCGTTTCTATTGAGGCCCGCATGGGCATAAGCAATTTCTATCAATCCGGGCGTCAGCTTGCAAGGACCCAGAAGCCGTAAACTGCAGGGTGTTTTATTCCTATTTGCATTCCGGCAGTTTTGATGCCATAGACGTGTTCGCCGCCGTCCTTCCAGCCTCGATCGCCTGCCAGCGCCGGGCACGCAGACATGCCGGTGCAGAAAATCGGCTAAACCAGCAACAGCGAGAACACCATCCAAACAATCAACAAGATCAACAACGCGTAGGCGGCGTAGGCGTTGAACCGCCCGTGGTGCATTGCGGCCAGTTTGTTGGCCAGTTTCATGGCTGCATCCTTCGCGGGTTGGACCGCAAAACGGTCCACCACATGTACCGCCACGCGTTCGCGCCGGATGGCGGTGCGGAAATGCTCGGCCACGGTTTCGCGTGTGTCCTCGACCGTTGTGGGTCGGAACACGGCGTCGAAAATCACCCGCACCGGATTGGAAAAGCCCGTGGCCGTGTAGGTCATCTCCGGCAGCAGGTTTCGCACGCCGCCGTCCCAACGAGTCCGCCGCGCCAATGTCCGCCGGCGCGTCAGCCACAAACGAACGACAACGTAAGTTCCCAGCAGTAAAACCATCAGCACAACCAACGAATAGGAAGTGGACATGGCGAAGACGACCGGATTTTCTGTGCCGCCGCGATGAAGCACCACCAGGCCGCGTCCGGGCAAAACGCTTTGTCCGACCTGTGCGCCAAGGTTGCGAAAATCGTCCACGAAAGCTTGAGGCAAAGTGTCGTGCGCCGGATTGGAAGCGAAGAACGGCGGCACCAGCGCGTCGCTGGCGCTCACGCCAGCCAGCGAGCTGGTCGCTGGGGTCAGTGCCGGAATGATGTAGGTTGGCAACACGCCAAACGCCAGACATAGCGCAGCGAGAATCGCCATGGGCGCAAGCGTGCCGGATTTAGCCTCGCTGACTTTTTGGTTTTCTTCCAGCCGCCTCATGCCCAAAAAACTCATCGCGAATACTTTCACGAAGCACGTAACAGCGAGGGCCGCCGTCAGCGCCAGGCCGGCGCCGCACAGAGCGAAAACCAATTTTGCGCCGGTCGAGGAGAGTTCCGCCGAGCGCAACATGGTTTGGAGCGTGAGCCATTCGCTGACGAAACCATTGAACGGCGGCAGCCCGGCAATGGACAGCGCGCCGACGAGAAATCCGATGGAGGTAAGCGGCATCCATTTGATGAGGCCGCCCAGCCGGTCCAGGTCGCGTGTGCCGGTTTGCGTCTCGATTTCGCCGACGCCGAAGAACAGCAGCGTCTTGTAAAGCGAATGATTGAGGAGATGATACAGTGCTGCGACGAAGGCGATGGCTGCCGGCACCGGATGACTTGTGGCGACAAAAACCATGCCGGCGCCGAACCCGGCGACGATGATGCCGACGTTTTCAATCGAACTGTGCGCCAGCATGATTTTGAGGTCGTTGTCCGTGGTGGCGTAAAGAATTCCGAGCAAGGCGGACAGCGTTCCGACGACGAGCGCTACCAGGCCGGAGCCGGCGTGCGTTGCCGGCATGAGATCGGCGTTCACGCGCAAAATTCCATAAAGGCCGAGATTCAGCGTCGCGCCCGCCAGCACCGGCACGAACGCGCGTGGCGCGGCGGCGTAGGCGCGCGGCAGCCAAAAATTTACCGGCACCAGTCCGGCCTTCACGCCAAAACCAAAAAATGAAAGCAGGAAAACCGCCCAGCGCACGCCTTCGTCCAGACTAGGTGCAGCCGATTTGATGGCGCCGAAATCCAGTGATCCGGTTCCCACCGCCAACAGGAGAAAGCCCAGCGCCGAGGCGAGCGTGCCCGCTTCGCCCATCGCCAGCAGAAGGTAACCGGCGCCGGCATGGCCATTTTCCTTTTCCGGCGCGCACACGATGAGCAGCCAGCAAAGAATGGACACGACCTCCCACGCCAGCAGGAAGAGCACGACATCGCCAGCGAAAAATATCAGCGCGAGGGACGCGTAAAGGCCGAACAGGAGGATGGCGAACGCCCGCCGGCTGCCGACCCACTCCGCTTCACGATTCAATTGGTTGCCGGCGAAAATGGAAGCCGGAAACAGCACCAGGCCGGTGATGAAAATGAACACCGCCGAAAGCGAATCCAATTTGACGATAAGCGTTGTCGCCAATCCCGGCAACATCCACAGCGGCTGACGGAAGGTTTTCCCGGCGAGCAACGCGCCAGCCGCCGCCAGAATCAAGGCTAACGAGGCAAGACAACCCAGCCAGGTCAACACGTTTCCCTGCCGTGACGCAGGCGCGGCCAGCGACAACAGAATGCCCACACCGCACAGCGCAAAGAAAATCGAAGTGAGCGTCGAGGTTTCCATGAAAATCAATGGGATCGAGGTTGCGGCGGGCGGCTTGACGCGCCCGCGGAAATGGTCAAATTTATGGTCATGCAAGCACCCATTGCCGAAGTAAAGAAACGGTTGTGCGAGTTGGTTAATCGCG
Organism: Verrucomicrobiia bacterium; assembly: GCA_035652955.1. Classification (GTDB taxonomy): domain Bacteria; phylum Verrucomicrobiota; class Verrucomicrobiia; order Limisphaerales; family UBA11358; genus UBA11358. Next base: position 5,635 of record DASRCU010000239.1, read on the forward strand.
TCGAGGCGGGCGAAACCGTCGTCATTTTGCGGCATGGCCGGCCGGCGGCGCGATTGATGCCGGTGCCCGGCCGCGGCAAACCGTGGCGGGTGGAAACGCCGGACGATCCGGCTGCATATCGCGGCGTCAAGCTGGACGAACCCATCCTGGACGAGATTTGAAGATGAAAATTTTCGTGGACACCGGCGTTTGGTTTCGTTTTGTGCGACGTCTGCCGTTGTCCCGGCGAATGGAATCGGCGCTCGAAGACAATGCCAACGAGCGTTTTCTCTGCCCGATCTCCAGCATGGAAATCGTCCGCAAATGGCAGGCGGGCAAGTTGCCCTGTCCCGATCCGGCGACATGGCTGGACGCGGCGTTGAACGGTTTTGAAATTCTCCCGATCACGGAGCCCATTGCGCGCCAGGCGGCGTTGTGGGAATGGGAACACCGTGATCCGGCCGACCGCCTGATCGCGGCGACGGCGCGCTTCCATGATCTCGAACTCTGGCATACCGACACGATTTTGCAGAAGCTCAAGGGTTTCCCGCAGCGATACTTCAAAGCGGTGACGCTGTAACTCCGTTTCCTGCCGGGTTTTCATCTGGGAATCATCGCGGCATTCAGTTCGTTGGCGGCCGATGATTCGCGGCCCGTTGCAACCAGCAATCCATGCAAAATGGCCAGCGGCGGCGGCGGATGGCCGGGCACTTCAACGTCCACCGGCAACACTTCCGCCACGCCCTTGGCGCAGACAAAGCTGTCGGCAAACACACCGCCCGACAGTGCGCACGCGCCGACGGCTACAACCCGCTTGGGCGTCGGCATGGCGTCATAAACTTTTTTCAACGCAAATTTCATGTGATCCGTCACCGGACCGACGACCAGCAGCACGTCGGCATGGCGCGGCGACGGCGTGATGAAAAAGCCCAGCCGGTGCATGTTGTAATAGGGATTGTTCAATTGCCGGACTTCGTTGAGGCACGCGCCGCAATCGCCCGCGTCCACCACGCAGATGTGAATCGAACGCGCGAACGGCCGGCTAAATTCATGCTGGCCGTCGCGGACGGTTCCCCACTCGCAGGTTTGTTTCCAATTCACCGGATGTTCAAGGTCGCGAACGCAGCGGTAGCAATGAATGCAACGGCGGCAGTCCACCATGATTTGACCGTCGCGGCCGCTGAACACCCGTGTGGGACAGCGCGAAATCAGCACGCCCATTTTGTTTGCGGGATAATTGCCGCCGACCGGCAGGCCGGGAGTGACGCCCGGCGCCGTCTCCGGTTTGGCCGGATAGGCGGTGGTTTTGATTCCCGCGCGAATGCCGTTGATGACCCATTGGCTCATAAGACACGAATGGCTGAAATGGAAATGAGACACGAATGGCACGAATGACCACGAATTGGGGATGGATCCGTTTGGCGTCCTCGACAACCTCGGAAACGATCAAGGCGGCGTCGCGCTCCGGACCTCAACTTCATTCGTGTGGATCCGTGAAATTCGTGTCTCATAAAACAATGCGCTTCCACTCCAGAGAGTCGCCTCCGAAGTTGACCAGCAAGCCGAGGCGAAGTTTTGATGCGGCCAAATAGTTCAACACCTGTTTGATATGGGCATCAATCAGACTTTCGACTGCCTTGGCTTCAAAGAGGATTTTATCCCAGATCACAAAGTCGGCCCGGTACGAATGCGGCAGGACGATCCCCTTGTACGTGATCTCGAAATGCTTCTCGCGAGAAAAGGGAACGCCGGCGCGCGACAATTCAACATCGAGGGCATCCTTATAAATCGCTTCATTGTGTCCTTTCCCAAGTTCGCGATGGATTTCCATGCAGAATCCGACAATCTGAAAGACTTCGCTTTTGTAAATCAGCTCGCTCATTCGTGAAAATTCGTGGAATTCGTGTCTGAATGGCTCATCGGTCGTTCTCCGCCACGGACAAATCGAATGTCGAAAGCATGATGGGAAAATCCTGGAACGCGAATTTTTCCA
>DASRCU010000240.1:0-13522 GCA_035652955.1 Verrucomicrobiia bacterium
AGAAGACCGGCGCCGGGCCGGGTGGGACTGTTTTGTTTTTGTTGATGGCCCACGCGGCCGTCAGCAACAGCGCGGCGCAAACCACCAGCATGACGACCGTGCCCACGGCCAAGTTGATGCCAAAGGATTTGAAATCGAAGATAATTTGAATGCAGTTTAGCCGCGATTTCAGGCGGTGCAAATCTGATTGAAAGGTCAACGCAGTTTGAATCCGCCCTGAAAAATCACCTCCGCCGCCACGATCACGAAAAAAATCGTGCTGACCAGCGCGTTGAGGCGGAAGAAGGCGAGATTGATCCAGTTCAGACTGCGGCGGCGCGCAATCCAGTGCTCCAGCGCCAGACAGCCGACGATGAGAAACCAGCCGATCAGATACGCGAAGCGGAAGCGGCAGAGCCAGCCAAACACCAGCAGCAGGCCGCACATGACCATGTGCGCCAAAAAGGCCGCCGTGAGTGCGTTTCGCGGCCCCCACGCGACCACGAGCGAATGCAGACCGTGCGCCCGGTCAAACTCATAGTCCTGCAGCGCGTAAATGATGTCAAAGCCCACCAGCCACAACACCACCGCCAGCGCCAGGACAAACATTTGCAAAATCTCCAGAGTCGAAAGGTCGGTGCCCTTAACAGCCAGCCAGGCGCCAACCGGCGCCAGCGCCAGCGAAACGCCCAGAAAAAAGTGCGTGTAATCCGTGAACCGCTTGGTGAGCGAATAAAAACAAATCACGGCCAGCGCGACGGGTGAAAGGAAGAAACAAAGTGAATTGAGGAAATAACTGACGGCCACCAAACCGGCGCCGGAGAGGACGCAGAGTAAAATCGCGCTGGCCAGCGAGATTTGGCCGGCCGGCAAATGCCGGGTTTTTGTTCTTGGATTCAGCGCGTCAAACCGGCGATCCACGATGCGGTTGAAGGCCATGGCGCAGGTGCGGGCGCAAACCATCGCCGCCAGGATCAGCAGAAATTTTTTCCAGCCCGGCCAGCCGCGGTGATCACGCGCGGCGACCATCATCGCCGCCAGGGCAAACGGCAGCGCGAAGAGAGTGTGCGAGAAACGAACAAAACTTCCCCACTTGTGAATCGTTGAGAGCATTTCTTAACGCAAAGGCGCAAAGGCGCAAAGGCGCGGAGACCGGGCAAAAGACACATTCCGTCTTTGCGCCTCGGCGTTTCTCCATTGAAATTTCATTCCTTTTCCTCCGCCCAGCGCGGCGCGAGTTGATTTTCGATACCGAGGTGGTCCAGCACGCGCGCCACCACGGTGTCCGCCAGTTGCTCAATCGTTTTCGCGCCGGAATAAAAACTTGGATTGGCCGGTAGAATCGTGGCGCCGGCCAGCAGCAGCAATTCCATGTTTTTGACATGGATGAGATTCAGCGGGGTCTCGCGCGGCACGAGGATCAACTTGCGCTTTTCCTTCAACACCACGTCGGCGGCGCGCAGCAAGCCGTCCTGGCTATAACCGTGCGCGATGCGCCCCAGCGTTCCCATGGTGCAGGGGATGATGACCATGGCGTCCGGCGGATTGGAGCCGCTGGCAAACGGCGCGTTCATGCTTTTCAAATTGTGCAGTCGAGCGCCGGCGGGCAGGGTCAAGCCGCCGGGCAATTCGGCGGCAATGACCTGAGCGGCGTAGTGGCTTTGGAGGACGTGGATTTCGTGCTCGCGGGGAGGCAGATTGTCCAACAGGCGCTGGGCATAAATCGCGCCGCTGGCTCCGGTAATGGCCACAAGGATTTTCAAGCAGTCGAAAATGTTCCGGTGAATTATGGCCGGGGCCTTGCCGGCGGACAAGCGGCATCCGCGTCGGGCACCAGCGGCGCAAAATTTTTGTCTGGCTTTTCCGGTCGTTCAGGTATTTGGTGGCTGAATAAATGAGGCTCGGCATTTACGGCGGCTCGTTCGACCCGGTGCACCTGGGCCATTTGTTGGCGGCACAGGCGGCCCGGGAGGAACTGGCGTTGGACAAGTTGTTTTTCGTGCCGGCGGCGCAATCACCCTTCAAAACGGAGAACCGAATGACTCCGGTGGAAATCCGGTTGCGGCTGTTGCGGCTGGCGCTGGCGGGTCAGAGCCATTGCGCCGTGGACGATCAGGAAATCCGGCGTGGCGGCGTTTCCTATGCGGTGGAAACCGTTCGCGATTACGCGCGGCGCTTTCCGGGCGCGACCCTGTTTTATCTCATCGGCTCGGACCACGTGGCCAAGCTGAATCAATGGCACCAGGCGGGGGAATTGGCGCGGCTGACGCAGTTTGCCGTCGTGCCGCGACCGGGCGAAGGGTCGGTGGAATTACCCAGACCGTTTCGCGGGATCGTTGTGAAAGGTTTCCCAACAAACATTTCGTCGTCGGAAATCCGCGCGCGGGTCCGGGCGGGTTTGCCGATTGAAGCGTTGGTACCGCCCTTTGTGGCTGAGGCGGTGTGCGCCGCGAAACTTTACCTTTGAATGGACAATTCGTGAAAGGAGCAACCAACCGCACGCTGTTTGCCTGGAACGACCGACCTCAAAAAAACCGGCTGGAAGACGGCCGGCTGGTGCGCGCCGTCGTTTCCCCGGCCCACGTTTCGCGCCGGTGTTTTCCAGGCGTTGAGGGAATTGCGTGAAAATCGTGGCTAAAAAAACCGTGCCATTCGCACCCTCGGCGGTTAATTTCCCAAAAATGGATTCACGGAAACTGGCGTTGCTGTGCAGTGAATATGCGGATCATAAAAAGGCGGAGAACATTGTCATCCTCGACCTGCGCAAACTGTCGAGCGTGACGGACTATTTTGTCATCGTCTCCGGCACCAGTGAGCCGCATTTGCGCGCCATCGTCGAGGAGATCACCGACCGGCTGCGCGAGGAGCATGGTCTGCGCCCCCTGCGCCGGGACGGCACGGTGCACGGCACCTGGGTGGTGCTGGATTTCTATGACGTGATTGTCCACGTCATGCGGCCGGAGGCGCGCGAACGGTACGATCTGGAAGGGCTGTGGGGCGATGCCAAACGGCTTCGGCTCCGCCCCCGGAAAGGTTCAAAGCATTAACGCTTCGGCGGCCGGCGCCGCCGCGCCGGACCGGTCACCCTTCCGGTTTGGCGGGAATTTCGCTGGCTGCCTTCACCATTTCATCCAGGATTTTTTTGAACTCGGCCAGCCCGGTGGCGGGAATAATGATGGTGTCCCGCCGGCCGGCAACGTCTTCGGTGATCCGCAAAAAGCGGCCGCGGGGATTTTCCTTGAGAGCCAGGGCAAAGGTCTTGCGTTCAATCTGAATTTTTTCTGACTTCAGTGTTTCTTCGTTGATGGGCGGCCGCGGTTGATTGTAAGGCCGCCGTCCGAAAGGAGATGGTCGTTCGTTCGAAATCATATGGCCCGTCACGGGCGCTCAATTCATTGATAAAACTTTCCTGTGTTGCCGCGGCTTTGTCAACTGCCAAAACCGCCGCCTGAGGCGGCACGCCTCCCGGCCTTGACTCGCCGGACCACGCCGCCTTTCGGGCAGGACACCCATTTTTTGGGAAAGACGGCTCCGATTTCCGAGCTTTGGGGAAGGCAGGAGCCGCTGCATGGTGTGGAGGGCGGCGCGGCGGCGCCAGGGGAATGTGGCTGGCCATTCCAGCCGACGCAGCGCAGCCCTGCCAAGGATTTGAAGCCCTGCCGGGCTGTTCGCGGTCCGGCCGGGAGGCGAGGCACGGCACCGGGGCGAGGGTTCAGAGGATGTTGGCCGCCAGCTCGGCCAGTTCGGAGCGTTCGCCTTTTTGCAGTTCAATGTGCGCGGCAATTGCCTGTTCGCGGAAACGGCTGACGATGTAGTTGAAGCCGTTGGATGAGGAATCCACGTAGGGATTGTCAATCTGATACGGATCGCCGGTGAAAACAATCTTGGTGCCCTGGCCCACGCGGGTGATGATGGTTTTGGCTTCCAGCGGTGTGAGGTTTTGGGCTTCGTCAATGATCATGAATTGATTGGCGATGCTGCGCCCGCGGATGTAGCTCAGGGCCTCAACGACAATGGTGCCGGAGCGCATCAGATCGGCACTGCGGCGGTGGTCATGGCCCATGTTCAGATCGCTCAACAGTTCGAGGGCGTCGTGAATCGGCTGCATCCACGGCGCCAGTTTTTCTTCCAGGGAACCCGGCAGGAATCCCAGCTCCTTGCCCATGGAGATGGTGGGGCGGGCGACGACGAGCCGGCGGAATTCGCGGTCGTGGACGACGCGTTTCAGGCCGGCGGCCATGGCCAGCAGCGTTTTGCCGGTGCCGGCCTTGCCCATGAGGGTAACGAGTTTGAGGCGATCGTCCAGCAGGGCATCGAAGGCAAAGTGTTGTTCGCGGTTACGTGGTTTGACACCCCAGACCCCTTCGCGTGAGTCCAGGATGGGGATCAGTCGGGTGCCGGTGACGTCCACGCGAGCCAGGGCGGTCTTTTTGGGGTTGGCGGCGTCCAGGAGGGTGCAGTACTCGTTGGGCGCATATTTCCTGTCCAGCTCCAGTTCATTCCGGGCGCGAAACCGGGCCAGTTGTTCCGAAGGCAGGGTCAGTTCGATCATCCCGGTGTAGAGGTCAGTGATGAAGACCCGGTCGGTCTCGTAATCTTCGGCGGCCAGGCCCAGGGCATCAGCTTTGATGCGCAGATTGATGTCTTTGCTGACGAGGATGGTCGGGTTTTTGGGCTGGGATTTTTGAATATGGGCGGCCAGAGCGAGGATGCGGTTATCCACCGAATGGGCATCGAGGGCGCCGTCGCCGTTGACGCCGTGGCCGGTTTTGTGAAAGACGATTTTCAATCTGCCGCCGTTGGGCAGGCGAACGCCTTCGTTCAAATGGCCGCCGGCGCGGTAACTGTCGAGCATCCGCGACACGGTGCGGGCATTCTGCCCCAGCTCGCTGGATTCGCGTTTGAAGCGGTCCATTTCCTCGATAACTTCGATGGGGATGAGCACCTGGTTATCCTCGAAGCTCAGCAGCGAGTTCGGGTCGTGCAGCAGGACGTTGGTGTCAAGGATATAATTTTTCACGGCAACGTTGTGAACCGGCCGGCGGGTCGGCCGGTGGCACGGCCCACCTGCCGGGGCGACGATTTCCGCCGGTGACGGCTCGACGGGTTCATGAGAAGTCAGAGACTTTTGCGGTGGCCATTCGGGCGTGCCAGGCTTTGATCTGCCGATGGCGGCGCGGCAGTTCGTAGTGGCCCGAATACAGGAAATTGCCGAGCATGCCGAACAAATCGAAATCCACAAAACGCGGGCGCTCGTCCAGAATGAACGGCAGATGCGTGAGCATCATTTCAAAGGGCAGCAATTCTTCTTCGAGTTTCTTGAGCCATTGTTTCTGCTCCTGGCGCCACTGCTCGATGCAGCCGCGGCCAAATTTGCGTTCCTTGAACCGGAGAAACTGGAGTTGCTCCGCTGGCGGCACAAATTCCTTCCAGTAAATGTCATTGAGCCGGAAGGTGCAGGCTTCGATCTGGTTTTCGATGTCGCGCCAGAGAATGGATTGCACATCGCACCAGCGTTGGGGGAACAAACCCAGTTGAAATTTGTTGTCCAGGTATTTGGCGATGACCTGGGAGTCGTCGCTGACTTCAAAAATCACGTTCCGCCCGTCGCGAATGATGGGCACGCCGTAGTAACGTTGTTTGGTCAGCTTCCACACCAGCGAGCGATCCTGATTGGGGATGTTGGTGATTTTGAAAGGCACGCCGGAAAATTCCAGGATGCGCCGCTGGACAATACAAAATGGACTCCACGGGAACTGAATCAACTCAATCATGTCATGCTATTGACTTGCCGACTGACGCACTCTAAGACCGCGGCGGCAGATGCGCAAGCCGGTATTTGGCCGATGGCGGCGGTGAGGACGCCATTGTTGCCCGCCCTGCGGGCCGGAGGCGGGCGTTGGCCGGCGTTTTGGCCCAAACCCCTTTGACAGTTTCGCACGGCGGGGCTACAGTCGCCTCATGGCTGCCGAATACGATGCCACGGAGTTTATAGACACAGATTTCGAAGCCCGGTCGGCGTCCCGCGCCGGGGAGCCGGTCGCCGGTCCCTTGCCTGCGCCCACGCGCGAGGAGGTGGACCGCAAGGTGGTCGAGGCGCAGCAAAAGCTGGCCGAACTCAAACGCGCCCAGGAGGAATTGGAACGCGAACGCGCCGCGCTGGAGGAATTGCGCCGTCGCCAGCTTGAATTTCAAAACGGGCGCGCGGAAATGACGGATCACCTCACCCGCGGCCTGGGGCTGCTCGAAGAAGCGGAATTCAACGCCCGCCGCGAGGCCGAACAAATGAGCAAAACCATGGCTGAGTTCCGCACCGCGCTGCAAAAAATTCAGGGCATTCGCGACGAAACCTGGACCAAGGAAAATTTCCAGCAGGAACTGACCCGCGCGCTCACCATCATCGAAAATGCCCGCATGGAGTGGAATTCGGCCCGGCTCAAGCTGCCCGTGCTCAACGGCCCGTCCGCCGCACCCGAAGCCCCCGCCCCCGTTGCACCTGCCGCCGCGCCGCCGCTGGCGGATTTGAGTTTCGGCAAACTGTGCAAAATCGGCCTGGGCTTGACGTGGCCGCTGTTGGTTGTGGCGCTGGCGGCGCTGGGGGCGTTGGCAGCGATTCTGCTGACGATGCCGTCGCACCGTTGAAAGGAGCGAGGCGGGGCAGCGGAGATTACCGCCGGCGAAGGTCCTGTAAACTCCAATCCGGGAAGGAGAGGCCGTCATGCCGTCCTTGAAAAAAAAGGAGAAAACAAACAAGACCGTGGACCCGATTTCCGACCGTGCGCGCGCGTTGAACGAACAAATTGCCGCCCTCGAATCGGAAATCAAACGGCTTGACGCGCAGTTGCATCAGGTCACCGCGCCCAAGCTGCGTTCCACGGCTCTGCCGCATGGGCCGACCATCGTGCGCGCGCCGGAAAAGTCCAATCCCTTTCAATCAGCAGCTCCGGCGCCTGCCGAGCGCGAACCGGTTTTTGAAGACGTTCAGCCGGTTCACGGCGCCGATGACGAAACGGCGTCCGACCGCTTCAATGATTCCGGGGCGCGCCGATACGATTTGCCGGCGCTGGCGGCGCGGGTGCGGCGCTGGTTGAGCCGCCCGGCGCCGGCCAATCCGCGGCTGGTGAGGTATCTGGCCGCCGGCGGGGTGCGCGGCCTGCGTCCGCTGCGCTACGAAAAACGCGTCGCCCGCAACCGTTTCATCGCGTTGGTGGTCGCCCTGCTGCTGTTGTTGCTCGGTTTTTTTGCCTATCTGGTCCGGCATTGAACGGAAAAAAAGCGGCGGGCAGTTGACAAGCCGGGGTTGGGAATTGAGATTCAGAGTCGTGAAAAACCATTTTGTTGAACTGCCGGTGGTCACCGGCGAGGGTGAATTCAGGGCGCGGTATTCTGAAAAGGGCCTGGCGGGGTTGAGTTTTCCGGAGCGCCGCCGTCCCAACGGCCGCAAGGACATTTCGGCTGCCTGGGGAACGGCGGCGGGCCATGGGCAGTTGAATCGCTGGCATCGCCTGACTCAGGCGGCGTTGAACCGGGTTCTGGCGGGCCGGGCGCCGGGGCGTTTGCCGCCCCTGGATTGGAGCGGGGCGACGGCTTTTCAAAAATCGGTATGGCGGGAATTGCTGAAACTGGCTCCCGGCGTCACGCGCAGTTACGGCCAAATTGCGGCGGCGATCGGCCGTCCACGGGCTGTTCGTGCGGTGGGCGGCGCCTGCGGCGCCAACCCCATTCCGGTGCTGGTGCCCTGCCATCGCGTGCTGGCTGCCAACCAAAAGCTCGGGGGTTTTTCCGCCGGGCTGGCGTGGAAACGCAAATTGCTGGCCCGGGAAGGCGTCAACGGGCTGTCCGCCGAATAATTTCGCGCAGCGGAGTTTGCGGTTTGAAATTCACCAGGCGCTCCAGTTTTTCCACACGCGGTTTGCGGCGGCGCAGGTCGTCAAAGCCGGGCGCGTAGGCCTGGTCGTAGGGAATCCGTTCGATTTGGGATTTCGAGCCGAGGGTTTCGATCACCAGCCGGGCCAAATTCAGGATGGAAATCTCTTCGGTGCCGCCGATGTTGAAAATTTCGCCGCGCGCCGCCGGGCAAAGTTGTAATCGCACCAGCGCTTCCACGACGTCGTTCACCAGGCAGAAACAGCGCGTCTGCTGGCCGTCGCCAAAGACGCGAAGCGGTTCATTCTTTTTGGCAGCGGCGATGAACCGGGGCAGGACCATGCCGTAACGGCCGGTCTGACGCGGGCCGACGGTGTTGAACAGCCGGGCGATGGTTACGGGCAACTGCTTCTCGCGCGCATAAGCCAGCGCCAGAAATTCATCGGTGAGCTTGGCGCTGGCATAACTCCAGCGGGCGTGCGTCGGCGGACCAATCAGCAGATCGTCGTCTTCGGAAAACGCCGCTTTGTCGCTTTTGCCATAGACCTCGGAAGTGGAGGTCAGGAGGATCGGCGTGGCATTCAGGGCCGCCGCCCGCAGCAGCGCTTCCGTCTCGCGGAAGCTCGATTCCAGAACGCGCAGGGCGGATTGAACAACCAGTTCCACGCCCACGACGGCGGCCAGGTGAAAGATAAATTCGGCGTTGGCGGCCAGCGCCGGCAACGATGGGCAGCGGGAGATTTTCGCGCGAATGATCTCCAACCGCGGGTTGTCCCTGACACCGCGTAAATTATCCAGGCTGCCGGTGGAAAAGTCGTCAATGACCACCACCGTTTTGCCGTCGTTCAACAGCCGTTCCACCAGGTGCGAGCCGATGAAACCGGCGCCTCCCGTGACCAGGATATGTTTCATTTGTGGAATCATTGAACCGTTGAACCGCCTGCCGGTGCCATGGTTCAACAGCAATTCATTTCAGCGCGTTGGCCAACGCTTCCGCCAGCTTCTGGCGAAATTCGGGCGATTCGATCAACCGGGCGTCATGCGGGCTGGAGAGAAAACCTGCTTCGATCAAAATGGCCGGACAGGTCTGGCCACGCAGCACGCCGGGGAAACGCGCCCGTTGCACGCCGAGGTCGTCCAGACCCGTCGCCCGGAGCAGGGCGGTCTGCACCCGAAGAGCCAGTTGAAGATTTTGGGCGTCAAAGGTGTTGTTGGGCAGCACTTCAAACAACGGATCGGCGTAACCGCGCGTCAACACCGAGGGCATTCCTGTGGGGGTCAGACAGTAGGTTTCCAGTCCGCTGGCGCGTTCGTTGTGATCGGCGGTGGCGTTGAAATGCAGACTGAGGAACAGGCTGGCGTGATGCGCGGCGGCAAAGGCCACCCGGTCGGCCAGCGAAAGGTCCGTGTCATTGGTGCGCGTCAGAAATACTGTCCAGCCCTCGCGGGTCAGCAGTGGGGCGAGGCGTTGGGCCCAGTCCAGCGTGAATTCTTTTTCCCAGCGCCCGTCCAGGACGCTCCGTGTGCCGGTGTTGTGGCCGCCGTGGCCGGGGTCAATCACCACCACGCGACGAGGCCCGAATGCCAGCGGCGGCCCGCACAACAAAGGTTCCAGGTTTTTTTGCAGGTCCAGTCCGCGCAAGGCGATTTCCCCGTCAATGAGTTCCGGGGCAAAACCGAGATAGAATTGAACTCCGTTCCAGGCTGCCTCACGGCTGCCGACGGTCAGGTTCAACACCCCGTTGCTGGAGCCGATGGCATATTCCACCGCCGGCAGACCAGTCACGCGGTGCGGCGCGGCCAACCCGCGCCCGGCCGCCCAGCGGGCAAGCGGAGTCCAGGATTCGGCCGGTGGTTCCGGCGGTGCGGCGGCCGACGGCAGAGGTTTCACCGTCAGGGGAAGAGGCGCCGGCACCCGCAACCATTTTGCCGCCGGGTTGGTCCAATTCAACGGCGACGAACCCACGGTGTTGGTTTCACGCACAATGCCCGGCGGCGGCGGCGTGGGACGCGACGCACAACCCGCCAGCAGCAACAACCCGCCACAAAAAATGATTCCAACCCGGTTGAACACGCGCTCATTGTGCGCAATCGAATCGGCGACTCAAGCGGTTTCCCCGCACGAACGAAAGAAGGCGGAATTTCGCGCCTCTTCGCCTTCCGCGTGAACCGAAAGAAGCGGAACGCAAAAGGAAGAAACAGGGACGGCGAAAACAACCCGTCCGATTTTTCACCCCCTGAAAAGCAGCGCATGCTCTGCTCGCCACTGCCGTCCCACACCCGGCGGCCATTCAGACAGGCCGGAAAGACCTCCCGGCGACGAGATGAGCTGCATGTCTTTTCGGTTTGCCCGCAAACCGTAAATCGTCAATCGTAAATCAAAAATGAAAGTCAGCGGGTTCACCTTCTTGCGGAACGGGCAAAAACTCGGCTACCCCTTCGTGCCATCCCTCCGCTCCATTTTGCCGCTGGTGGACGAATTCGTCATCGCCCTCGGTCCCTGCGAGGACGACACGGAAAAAATGCTTCGTGAAATCGGTGACCCGAAAATCCGCATCATCCCGACGCAATGGAACGAAAACCTCCGGCCCGATTACAGCGTCAAGGGTTTTGTTTACGGCCAGCAGAAATCCATCGCCCTGTTCAATTGCACCGGCGACTGGGCGTTTTACCTGGAGGCCGACGAGGTGTTGCACGAAGACGACCTGCCCAAAATCCGCGCGGCGATGGAGAAACACCTGGGCGACGAGCGCGTTGAGGCGCTGGCGTTTGATTTCCTGCATTTTTACGGCAACGCCAACACCATCGTCTGGTCGCCGGGCTGGTATCGCCGCGAGGTGCGCATCATCCGCAACACCATTCCGGCGTGGTCGAGCGAATCCCTGTTTTTCAACGTCGTCGTCAGTCACAAAAAATCCCGCTATCCGCGCGCGGCGCACACCGGCGCAACCATTTACCACTACGGCTGGGTGCGCAGCGAGGCGCAGATGAATCTGAAATCCGAAATGTCGCTCAAATACTGGCAGAACCGGAAGCTGGAAAAAATTGATTACGCACAGATTGACCCGGCGATTTTGAAATCCTTTTCCGGCACGCATCCGAAAGCGGTGCAGGACTGGCTGCCCAAGGCGGAAGGAATTTTTCAGGCTGATCCGAATCACAAGCTGACGGCGCGCGAAAAAAAGCATCGCCGGATGCTGTGGCTGGAGCAGACCTTCGGCCTGCGGTTCAACAAAAAACATTACCGGCCGGTCAGGTAGGGACGGTGTGCCGCGTTGTCGGGACGCCGCAGGGCGGCGTTCCTACCGATTTTTTAATTCGTTGCATATCCGCGCACAATGCTCGATGACCGTTTCGATTGGAATTTCCGAAACCCTTATTCCTGCTGGCGGCGTGAGCGCCCAATCGGGATGCTGAAACGGATACGTCCGTCCGATCGCGCCCATCAGCATCAGCACGCGTTTGCCCGTCGCCACGGCCAGGTGTAACAGGCCGGTATCACCGCCGACAGTCAAGGTGGAAAGTTTTGCGAGGCCGGCGGACACCAGCAACGGCACGCCGGCGGAAACCACAAAACCCGCCGTCCGCGCCGGCTCCAGCGCCACGCGGTCCGCCGGCCCGCCGCTGAAAATGATTTGCGCGCCGCGCGACTGGAAATGGCGCGCCAGTGCCAGATAATTTTCCAACGGCCAGTTTTTCTGCGGCGAACTGGTGAAGGGCTGAAGCAGCAACGTGGGGCGGGCGGGATGCAAATGGTGTTCAACAAAAAAGTTCCGCGCCTCGGCCAGCGCGTCCTCCGGCAAAACAAATTCGTTCCGGATGTCGCCGATTTTCAACCCGCATTGCCGCAGCAGCGACAGGTTTCCATCGGCGAGATGGATTTGTTCGTTGCGCCGGACGCCGCGCGTGTAGAGCCATTCGCGGCCCGGTCCATAAACCTGACCCCAACGTTCCGGCGCGCCGCTCCACCAGGAGAGCCAGGCCGTCTCGCCATAGCCTTGAAAATCCACCGCCAATGAAAAATTCTCCGCGCGCAGCCGCCGCAACAGGCGGAAAATTTCCGCCGCGCCGGAAATCCCATTCCGCAGCGCGGCGCGGTCCAGCGTGACGGTTGCATCCACGTCACGGAAGCCGCGGAGCAACGGGGCGTTTTCCTTTGAGGTGAGAAAGGTGATCTTTGCATCGGGGAAATTTTCCCGCACCGCATGAACCGCCGGCAGCGTCAGCACAATGTCGCCGATGGATTTGAGCCGGATGAGGAGGAGGCTATCGCGGGATTCCATTTTCATCGGGGCAACCCGGCATCTTCCGGACAACCACGCAGATGCCAGGCAGCGAGAGCCAAACAGACCTGCCAGCGCGACCGCCAGCGCTCATTTTGGCCGAAAGTGAGCAAGACCAGCAAACCCGCCGCAGTCAAATCCGCCGCCAACCGGAGCCATAAACCGGCGGCAAGAATGATCCGTGTGATGGCAGGGCAATTTTTTCTGAAATAGGCATAACGGGAGCGCCAGTATTCAATGCGCGCACCGGTGGAAATTTGTTTCGCTGTTTGTCCCTGGCCGTGCCAGACGCGGACAGCCGGCAGATGGATGACGCGGAGGTTTTTTTTGCGGGCTTGCAGGCAGAAATCCGTCTCCTCGAAGAAAAAAAAGAACCGCTCGTCCAATCCGCCGAGCTCGTCCCAGACCGATTTGCGGACGAGCATGAACGCGCCGACGATGGTTTCCACCGGTATCGGCCTGCTGAAGTATTGTTCCTTGCCGGGAAATTTTTGGGGCCAAAGGCGGCGCAATAGTGACTTGTTCAACAGCTCGGTCGCCAGCGTGGGGAAATTGGCGATGGAATTCTGGCGAGAGCTGTCGGCGTTGAGCAATTGTGCGCCGGCCACGGCACAATCGGAGTTGGCTCGCATCCAGCCGACCGCCTGAGCCAGCGCATCTGGGGCCAGTCGCGCATCGGAATTGAGCAGCAGCAGAAATTCTCCGCGCGCCTTCTTCGCCGCAAGATTGCAAGCGCGCGCGAACCCGCTGTTTTTCTCCAAGCGGATGAATTGGAGTTGCGGAAATTCACGTGGCAGGACAGCAGGCGTCTCATCGGTCGAGCCGTTGTCCACAATAAAAATTTCCTTTGCCAGTCTGTCGCGGCTCTCCAGCACCGACCGGACGGCATCTTTGGTCAACGCGCAAGTGTTCCGGCTAACGATGATGACAGAAACATCCATGGCTTAACCCGGTGGACTTTGCCCTTCACGCGCAGCTTTCACTTTCGCATAGCGCGTCGCGGTATAAAACGCCGTCATCCAGGCGATGTAAATTCCCTGCCAGCCATCGAGAAAACCGAGCCTGAAAAAATAGGCGCGCCCAAAACGCCAGGCAGGCCGGACAAGCAGATCAAATACGCTGGAGTTCCGATTGTGGGTGAGAGTATGCCGCAGAAAATCTTCGCTGTAACGGGAAATTTTGGCGATTTGCTGGTCAATCGTTTCGGCGTTGTAGTGCAGCAAATGTTCGCGTAGCCGCCCCACCCGCCCGCGCACCAGCAATTTGTCGTGCGGGTCCACGCCGCCCCATTCGGCGCTGCCGCGCCGCCAGAGGCGGATTTGCCGGTCGGGATACCAGTCGCCGTGGCGAATCCAGCGCCCGCAGTAAAACGTGCAGCGGGGAAAGCTGAAGGC
>DASRCU010000241.1:0-2329 GCA_035652955.1 Verrucomicrobiia bacterium
TCGCGCTTCAGCGGTGGGAATTTTGTTAGCCCGCATGAGTTCCTTTGCAAAAATCTTGGAGGCTTCCAGGCGCGCGGCCGATTTGGTCGGCCCGAACGCGCGCAACTTTTCCTCCGCAAACCGATCGACGATGCCCGCGGCTAGCGGATCATCGGGGCCGACAACAGTCAGATCGATGCGGTTTTCTTTGGCAAATCGAACAAGGGCTGGAAAGTCGTTCGCGGGAATCGCCACGTTCTCCCCGATTTCCGACGTGCCGGCATTTCCCGGCGCGCAGAAAATCCGCTCTGTGTGGGGAGACTGCTTCAATTTCCACGCCAGCGCATGCTCCCGGCCACCGCTGCCAATCACGAGAATTTTCATCGGGGAATTAGGATTGTAGAGGCAGGCGTGGCCGCTGCAAACGGTCTGTTGAATGTTAGCCGGAGGCAGCACCCGCAACGAGTTCGGATTAGCTGGCGGTAACAAGAATGTTACCGCGCTGTTCTTGATGCTCCAACCGAACCACAGAAGTTTCTGTGAAGATGAGCGGCGCGAATACTGGCCGATCCAGTGTTTGGCTTTGTACGATCTTTGTCACGGCCATGGCATTAGCCGTTGCTGCCAGCCGGCGCGCTGCGCCTGCAGCCGATGGCGACCTGGATCCGGCATTCGGCAAGGGAGGCAAGGTGCTGACTGATTTTAGTCAAAGCACAGACATTGCCTATGCCGCAGCGGTACAGCCGGACGGTAAATTGGTTGTGGTCGGCACCACCTACATCAACAACGACTATACGGATGAGGACTTTGCGCTCGCCCGGTACAACCCCGATGGAACGCTGGACGAAACTTTCGGCAGCGGCGGCAAAGTGCAGACCGATTTCCCCGGCCTGGCAGCGGTAGCCTCATCGGTTCTGATTCAGCCGGACGACAAGATCGTGGTTGCGGGAGGCGCTTTCGATCTGTTTCCATTTCGAGGCGACTTTAAAGTCGCTCGTTACAATCCCGATGGATCGCTCGATACCTCCTTTGGTAGCGGCGGCATCGTGACCACCCGCTTTACCAATGGCAGTTTCGCCTATGCCGTGGCCATGCAGCCGGATGGTAAAATTATCGCCGCAGGCACCGACTTCGTGAATTTCTCCTTTAATGATGACATTTCCAATGTGGATTTCGGCCTGGCGCGCTATAACCCGGATGGCACGCCAGACTTGACCTTTGACCTCGACGGGAAAGTCTCAACGGACTTTGACGGATTTAACGACGAGATTTTTTCGCTCCTTTTGCAGCCCGACGGCAAACTCGTCGCTGTTGGTTCGGCGAAAAACCCGGCAAACTTCTACGACTTTGCCGTGGCGCGTTACCTGAGCGACGGGTCGCTCGACACCGGCTTTGGAAACGCTGGCAAGGTGCGTACCGACTTTGGCAGCCACGATTTCGACCGTGCGATGTCAGCGGCGCTACAACCGGATGGCAAAGTCGTGGCTTCGGGTTTCACTATTTTTGGTGGCGGATTTCAAAACTTTGCGGTGGCGCGATACGCATCCGATGGCGCACTGGACACCGGCTTTGGCAACGGTGGGCTCGCCCAGATCGATTTCGGGAGCTGTTGCCAGAGCGCCAAAAAAGTCCTGCTTCAACCCAACGGCAAAATTATTACCGTCGGCTATCCAAACACGGAATCGTCCGATTCGGATTTTTTGCTCGCACGTTTGACTTCCGACGGCTCACTGGACGCAACTTTTGGCGAGGGCGGCAGAGTGCGCACTTCGTTTGGCGATCTGAACGGCGGCGCCAACGGCGGTGTTTTGCAGTCCGACGGGAAAATTGTGGCCATCGGTTTTCAGGGCACCGGGCTGAAAGAATTTGCCAACTTTGCGCTGGCCCGCTACCTCAACGCCGAAGGCGCCTCGTCGCCAACGCCCACGCCAACAGTGACACCCACGCCAACACCCAGCGTGACCCCGAGTGCAACGCCGACTGTTACACCCAGCGCAACGCCTTCGCCAACGCCGACCCATACGCCTCGGCCGCGCCCGACTCCACGACCACGAGCTACTCCGCGACCAAGGCCGGGTTAGCAACGTCTCCGCGGACTTGTTCGGAGATGCAGCGGCGCATCAACGCCGAAAACGTTTGCAGTTAATCGGAACGTGATTCCGCCGGCAGAATGGGCAAATCCAGTTTCTCAGTGTGCCGGATGATTGTGAGCAGGCCGGCGACGCCAACCTGCTCCCCTACCAGCATCTTGTGCAGATCGTGCACGCTGCCGATCGGTTGGCCATTAAATGCAATGATGAGGTCGCCTTCGCGCAGGCCGGCGCGACCGGCAGGACTGCTCTCGTCCACA
>DASRCU010000242.1:0-4140 GCA_035652955.1 Verrucomicrobiia bacterium
AAACGGCGACCTCGCCATCTTCCGCCGGCCGGGAGTTGTTCAACGGCCGTGATTTTTCCGGCTGGACGTTTTGCATGAAAGGCGGGGCCGACCCGCGCCAGACCTGGAGCGTGCGCGACGGGGTTATTCACTGCACCGGCCGGCCGCCGGGTTATCTGCGCACAACCGAGCGCTTTGCGAATTACCGGCTCACCGTCGTGTGGCGCTTCGTCCGGGTTGCGCCGCATGCCGACAATTCGGGCGTGTTGATTCACATCCAGCCGCCGGATGTGGTCTTCCCTGAATGCGTCGAATGCCAGGGACAATTTCAACATCAGGGCGACATTCTGTTGTGCTGCGGGGCCAGCGCGGCGGGGCATCCGGCCACGGGCAAAACCCTGGTGCTCCCGCAAAACGGCCCGCCGAACGAAAATCCCGTCGGCGATTGGAACACGGACGAAATCGTCTGCCGCGGCGGCACCGTTCAATTGTTTGTCAATGGCAAAAAAATGAACGAAATTGACGGCGGCAACCTCACCTCCGGCTACATTGGCATTCAAAGCGAGGGCGGAGAAATCGAAGTGCGTCAGGTGCGTTTGCAGCCGCTGCGATGAAATCGGCCGCGGCCCCGGCTGTCGCTTTAACCGGGGCGACGGCCAGGCGGCCGGTTGAGGACCGTGAATGACGCGCGGAGAAAACTCCTTGGGCAGCCCGTTTCACCGAATCGCTCCCCGCCGGCGCAGCATCGTTTCCATCACCCGCTCCATCAGCCGGTCCGCGAGCGGCCGGGTGATTTCGTCCAGGGCAGTCAGCGACGATTGCAATTGTTCCAGATCGCCCGCGCCGGTTTCGGGTCGTTCCGCCGCCAGAATTTCCTCGACGACGCGCGCGGCGGCCAGAATTTTTTCGCGGTAGTCGGCCGGGACTTCCTCGCCGCAATCGGCCAGCGCCTTGCGCGTGGCGGCCAGGATTTCCCGGGCTTTGAATTTGGCCTCGATCCAACGGCGCGCCGCCAGGTCTTCAAAGGCGTGAGCGACGCTTTCTTCGACCATCTGCTGCACCGCGGCGTCCTCGACATCCACGGCGGATGTTAATTCCACGACCTTTTCGCGACCGGTTTTGAGGTCGCGCGCCAGGACATGGAGGATGCCGTTGGCGTCAATTTCAAATTGCACGCCCACGCGAGGCACGCCGCGCGGGGCCGGATCGAATTCGATGGTGAACCGGCCCAGGCTCCAGTTGTCCCGCGCCCGTTCGCGTTCGCCTTGCAACACGTGGATGAGCATCGAACGCTGGTTGTCCACCGCGGTGGTGAACACCTCGCCGGCCTTCACCGGAATGGTCGAATTGCGGGGGATCAATACGTTCATCAACCCGCCGAAGGTTTCGATGCCCAGCGACAGCGGCGTGACGTCCAGCAACAAAATGTGCCGGAATCCGCCACTCAAAATTTCCGCCTGGATGGCCGCGCCCAGCGCCACGGCTTCGTCGGGATTTTGCGAGGTGTTGAGCTGCGGGCCGCCGGCCCGGTGAAACGCCGCCCCGAGCCGGAGGTCACCGCGCACTTCTTCAAACTCGGCGCATTCGAAAAGTTCACCGACAAATTTGCGGACCAGCGGCATGCGCGTCTGTCCGCCGACCAAAATGACCTGGTCCAAATCCCGCGGCTGAAGCCCCGCATCCGCCAGCGCCCGCAGACAATGCGTCCTTGTGCGGGCCACAAGGTCGCGCGCGAGCTGTTCCAGCTCGGTGCGCGTGAACCGGCAGCGGAAGGAAAAATCCGGCATCAAAAACGGCAGGACGATTTCCACTTCGGTTTCAGTGGACAATTTGATTTTCGCTTCTTCGGCGGCTTCGCGGAGGCGGGACTGGAGGGTGGCGCTGTGCAGATGTTGGCGCACGGAAGCGTCCGCCGATTCGGTGATTTTCCGGTTCAGCCATTCAACGATTTTGCCGTCCAGGTCGTCGCCGCCCAGCCGCGTGTTGCCGTGGGTGGCGAGCACCTGGAACACGCCGTCGTTCAATTCCAGAATGGAAAGATCAAACGTCCCGCCGCCCAGGTCATAGACGGCGATTTTGGATTTTTCCTTGAGGCGGTCCAGGCCGCAGGCCAGCGCGGCGGCCGTCGGCTCATTCAGAATGCGCTCGACGGTGAAGCCGGCCAGTTCGCCGGCGCGTTTGGTCGCGGCGCGCTGGGCGTCGTTGAAATACGCCGGCACGGTGATGACGGCGCGCGTGACGGGCCCGCCGAAATAATCCTCCGCATCGCGTTTTAATTTCCTTAAAATCTCCGCCGAAATTTCCTCCGGCGTCCAATCTCTGCCGTGAATCGGGACGGTCACCGGGCGGGCTCCACTGCAGTTCAAGGGATACGCCACGGATTTCTCCTCCTCGGCAATTTCCGCGCCCCGCCGGCCGATGAAACGTTTGATCGAATAAATCGTTTCCGCCGGCCGCAAGGCGCGGACGCGGCGGGCTTCGTAACCGACCAGCGGCGGTGTGTCCGCCGCCGGGAAATGCACCACCGACGGCGTCAGGCGCCGCCCCGCGGCATCCGCGATGACCAGCGGGATGCCCCCCTCGACCGTGGCCACAAGGGAATGGGTGGTGCCCAAATCTATGCCGACGATTCTGCTCACGCGGAAAATTCTGCCACGAATTCAATGGAAAACAATTCCAACCGCGCCAGCCGTCAAAAGCGCAAAGCCAAATGCAATCTCCCCCTCCCTGCACGGAATAAACCGCGTCGGAATCACCTCGTCGAATCCAAGCAGAAAGTTTTCGCCAATGGCGGCGCCTGCTCTCAACGAGCTGCGGCGATGAGCAATTCGATTTTTCGTTTTTTTACCCGCCGTTGGGGTTAATTTGGCGGCATGAACTGCATCGTCACCGCCGGGCCGACCTGCGAGCCGCTCGATGCGGTGCGGCGGCTCACAAACTTTTCCACCGGCCGGCTCGGCACCGAACTGGCCAATTTTCTGGTGGCCCGCGGTCATCACGTGCTTTTGCTGCTGGGTGAAGCCGCCACCTACGCCGGGGCGCGCCACGCGCAACAAGTGCAAACCTTTTCCACCACCGCCGACCTGCGCCTCAAACTTAAATCCGCTTCGGCGCAACCGGTGGACGCCCTTTTTCATGCCGCGGCGGTGAGTGATTTCCGCTTCGGACGGGTTTTCGCGCCGGACGCCGCCGACCGGCCGGTTGAAATCGAGGCGGCCAAAAAAATTTCCTCGCGCCGGGGCAAACTGCTCGTGGAACTGCTGCCGACGCCAAAAATTCTGGCCGAATTGCGCGACTGGTTCCCGCAAACGCGAATCGTCGGCTGGAAATTTGAGGCCGACGGCGCGCGCGCCGAAGCCCTCGCCGCCGCCAAAAGGCAAATGGCCGAATGCCGCACCGACGCCTGCGTCGTCAACGGCCCGGCTTACGGCGCGGGGTTCGGCCTGGTGCAATCTCGTCGCGTGGTGCATCTGGCCGATCAGGCCCGGCTGTTTGTGGCCTTGGAAAAAACAATTTGACGGCGCCGGAAAACAATTTTTCCCCTCGCCGCCCGCCCTTCGGCGGCTCCTCAAGCCTCGAAATGTTCCAGGCGCTTGAAGGCCAGCTTCATGGGCAATCCCCCCACCAACAATGACAGGACCACGAACGCTATCACACTTTCCGTCGCCCAATGCGTGTTCCCCTGAAATTCCATCGAGCCGAAGACCAACAGCGCGATGGAAGCCAGGACATAAAGCGAACTGACCACCAGACACAACGTGCCGCCGAAGCCGCTGACAATTTTGTTCGGGTTGGTTTCCTTCAAATTCGGATACAACACGCCCAGCCCCACCGCCACGCCGTTGAGCGTGAAGGTCATCACCGTGACCACCGCTCCGAAAAACGCGACGCGGTCCGCCGACATCTGCAACATCCAACACGAGAGCAGGATCAGGCTGAGCGTGACCACCAGGGAAAGTCCGCTGGCCAGTCCGTACTTGATCCGCAGAACACGCACCAGCCCCATCGGCGCCAGCCCCACCATCCACAAACGCCGCCCCTCCAGCGAAAACTGGGGAAATACAAAACGCGTGGTGACCGTGGCCAGATTCAAGGCGCAGGCGCAAAGATTCAGGAAGGCGACGAGATTGACCCAGAACGGACTGCTCAAATGATGCGTGA
>DASRCU010000243.1:0-23759 GCA_035652955.1 Verrucomicrobiia bacterium
CTCGCGTTGGGTTCCGGTGGCCAATTCGGGAACGGCGGGCGTTGTTTACAATCTGATCGCCTCGCGGCATGGGCAAAAGGGCGATGTCCTTTTTGCCGACGCGCACCTCGAAGCGGTCCGCCCGGAATTCGGCCGGGACCCCGCCAATTCGGTGCCGGGGTATTGAAGGGTGCAGTCATTGGCGCCGAAGGGCGGCGGAGGCGATTATTGTTTACCGCCGTTGCAACGCAAAGCGCGGCCAGGACAAAAACTTCCGATCGGGGATGGTCATCGAGCGTTTGAGTTTGAAGGTGAACGGGTTAAGCGTCAATTGGATCGGGCAGCATGAAGGCAACACTCCCCTCGCGCGAGTCAATTCACTTTGCGCAATTTTTAGTTGACAAAGCATTATTAAATGATAAAATTCTGCTTGTCAGATCCCGTTTTCACCAATGATGACCAGAAACCCATTGCAAAGGAGTCTCTTATGAAAATTCTCTCTTCAGATGGTGCCTCGGGCCGGCCCAAAGCGGTGCGGGTGGTTCCGGCGGAATGGCGGCTGGAATGGGCGGCCAGTGCCATAATCCTGTTGACGGCTCAATCCCTGTGCGCCCAGCTTTACGGCGCCCTGGGGAATTACATTTTCATGAACGAAACGGTGGGGAGCGATCCATATAACGGCAATAACCCCGTGGCCGGCTACGATAGTTCGCTGCCCACGTTTTGGAACACCGTCTCCGGTTACAACAACGTGGCCAACGGTGGATTTGGTTATTTTCTGGACCCCGGCACGACGTTTGCGAGTTCAGGGGGAAATAATTTTGGAAAATATTTGTCCGGTGCGATGAACCCGCCCGGCGATATCAATTTCAACAACTCCCTGGTTTATGCCGCCAATGTGGACCTGGCCAACGGTTACTGGGCTAATATTCCCAACTCCGTCAACGGCACGCAATACGGTCCGGCCACTTACAGTGCGCTGGCCAACAACAACGGTCTGTTCCTCGGCCCGTGGTCCATTGGTTCCCAAACAGGGCAAAACAATACCGGCTCGGGGATTTTTGCCTATCAGGAAGCCAGTTGGGATAACGTGACCGGCGGCACTCTGGGCGCCGCGCTGGCCTTCAACGTGAACCTGCCGGCCAACAGTTATGTTCAATTTGGCTTGACGGTGGCGTATCAGGTTCATAACGGCAACATTACGCTCGCTTCGGGCGTTCTGGCGCCGATTGTCTTCGTGGCCGACAGCAACGGCCATTATGCCATCAATCCCAGCCTGGACGTGAAAAACGTGGTGGCCACAGGCAACGGCTACGCCGTTCTGGCGGGCAGCAGTTCGGGATTGAATTTGGGGCAATACGGACAAGGCGTCTCCGTCAGTGTGCAGACTTATTTTACCGCCTTTGCTGATCCGGGTGCCAGCCTGGACAGTTACGACACCAGCAGCGACCCGGATCATCTCGGCCCCCTGCCTTCCTATTTTGGGTTGGAAGAAAATCTTCAGGCCGTTCCCGAACCCGCTCTACCGGCGCTGGCCGGTCTTGCGGGCGCGGTTTTTGGATTGCTGGCCAGAAATTCCTGCCGCTTCCGCCAATCCATTTACGGATAAGTCAAGCGGTAAAAACGATTCCCGGGAGCGGGCGCATCGGCAAATTGGGCGCGGCCCAGGAAGACCGGCACGGTCACCCTTCCCACGTCCGACCATTGCGGATTCGCCAGATTGGCTGTGGACTGAACGGTGTATGTCCGACCCGGCACGCCGATGAGATTGAGCACCACGCCGGCGTTGGTCCGCATTGCCGAAGTGAAGAAGCTTTCCGGGCCGGGTCGCAATTGAACGCTGCGTTCGGTCAGGCGCGGTGCCGTGGCAGTGCGATACCACCAGGTGCGGAAGTCGTAATGTTCGCCGGCGGCCGCCTGAAAGTTCAAGGCAAAGATTTGGTAAAGTGTGTTGGGAAGCTGGCCGCGTGTGAGTGTCCGGGAGGCCACGACTAAATTGCGGTCGGTATCCACCACGGAAATTTGCGCCACAGGGGCGTTGTCCCGGTTGAAGTTGTCCACTTTCAGTTCGAATTGCACGGTGTAATCTCCGGGTGACAGGGTCTCCATGCCCGCTCCGCGCGTCAGATAACTGCTGGCCGCGTCGCGGACGGGGTCGGCTTCCCAGGCGTTCCAGCCGTCCAGCCGTCCGAGGTCATGAGACAAGTTCGCGGCTGACCAGTTTTCCAAACCGTCAATGCTCACGTCGGTCACCGTGAACACCGGCGCGCCGGGAACGTGGTTCCAATAAACCCGGAATTCCAGCGGGTCGCCGGCCAGGGCATTGGTGAACAGCAGCACGAAATCCTGGGGACGGTCCGCGGCGGCGAAAGCGTTCCACGGCACTTCCGTGCTGGCCAATACCGTGCCGCCGTTGTCCTCGCGCACATCCAACCGCGCCAGGTTGGTACCGGAAAGACTGGCGCTGCCGACGGAGAGATGAAAATGCACGGCATGCGGTCCGGTCGGCAAAGAGGAAAGGTAAGGCCCGTAGAGGAGAAAATCAGCGCGTGGGGCGTTGGCTGGCGTGGCGCTCCAGGCCAGCGCGCCGGCCGGTCCGCCGATGGCGTGGCTGAAGGCCGGGTCGCCGGCGCCTTTGCAAAACGAGAGCGCGGCGGTGACGGGTTCGGCCAGGGCGCACACGGCCATCAGGGCCGAGCTTTGTCGCGAGGCGTCGGCCGTGTCAAACGGGCCGTCCCAATGCAGGCCCAGTTGGTTGAACACGTTGCGGTCGTTGAACCAGACGGCATGCGCGTTGCGGAAGAGGAAATTGTAGTACTGGGGCAAATGGGTTTCATCGTAGAGATCAGCCAGGTTCCGTTCGAAAATGCCTTTGAACTCCGTGCCGTCGCCGCCGCAATTGCCCGATTCGCACGGTTCCCGGAGAATCCCGTTCGAGTCGGTCAAAAAGCTGATGGCGGCGTTGGCGATGGACATGGCTTGGTTCAGATAGGCGGTGTTGCCGGTCACCTGGTAGAGGTCGGTCAGACCGCCGATCAGGACGCCCTGGTTGTATGTCCAAGTGGTTCCGCCGTTGTTCACGCAGCCGTTCAAGCCGTCGTTGACGAGGTGCTGTGCATTGATCAGGCCGCTGGCCTGGAACCACGCCCATTCGTTGGTGGCCCAGTAGAAATAGCTGCCCGGGCCGCCATCGCCGGGCGTCCGTTGATGCAGGCGGATGGCGGTTTGCAGAAACAACTCGTTGGGAATCGCGTTTTTGTAGGTGTGCGTTTTGTTCCACCAAATACCGCCGGGGCAGACGGTGTTCGTGGTGTCCCAGCCGGTGACCAGGTCGTTGAAAATGGTTTTGGCCATGTTCAAAAAATTTGTATTGCCGGTCACGTCGTAGGCGCGGATCCAGGTGTTGGCCCACCACCCTTCGTCGTCGTAATAATCGTTCAGAAAATTGCCGCCGGAGTTCAGGTTGAAGGTGTTGGTCAGCACCGCCAGATAACGCAAGTCGTTGTTGGCGATGAGGTCTTCGATGACCGCTTCCAGGCAATTGGCCGCGTTCCACCAGCCGGTGCCGTTGTAAAGGCCGGCGGAGTTGTACCATTGCTGGAGCACTTGCGTGGCCGCCGCGGCGTTGGCGTTGAAATCGTCATGGGCCAGCGGCAGGGCGGACGTCCCCCCACTCACGGCAAAGACCGCCGCGTGGGCGCCAGCGCCGCCGGAGGCGAAATTCAACTGGATGCTTGTGACCGGGCTGGTGGTGTGCGTGAGCGGGATGTCTGCGGCATAAAGTCGCGGGTCGCCGCTGTAAAGGGCGTTGACGGTGCGGGAATCCACATCCACCCGGCCGTTCGCCACCACAGCCACGGGTGATTCGTTGAACCAATCCGGCGACGTGAAGGAACCGCTGTCCGTCCCCCCATCCGCGTGACGCACCAGGTAGTTCAAAGTGACCGGGCCGTTGCCGGCGGCGGTTAGAAACGACAGCCCGGCAACGCCGACGGGCGCCATCGGCGTCAGCGTGGCGGCGGGCAGGGCGGCGTCAATCAGGATGGCGTTGTTCGCCGTGTAACTCGGCGCCAGTTGGTAAAGATGATCCGGCGCGGAAAGATTCGTGACGATGGAGCCGGCGGGCGGCAAACCGGTGTCCGGTGCCGGCGATGCGTAACCGGTTTCGTAAAAGGTCGAGCCGGTGTTGTTGGTGCCGCCGTCCATCGTGGCCGTCGTCACACCGCTCAACGGCCCGGGCCGGCCGGCGGCGGCTTCCACCACCAGGTCTTCATTGTAACCGGTCACGGTAATCGGCACAAACGCCGCGCCGTTCCATCCGCTAACGGCCAGGATGGCGCCATGGCCGCTGCCGGAAACATATGCGAAATCAATGGCCGTCACCGGACTGTCCGCATTGGTCAATGTCACATCCAGCGAATAAAGCCGCGGGTTGTTGCCGTTGACCGCTTGAAAAGCAAACGTGCCGACGTCCACGCGGCCGTTTGCCGTCCAGGCCGGATTGGGACCGTTGAACCAATCGGGGATGTTGCCGCTGCCGGTCTCCGTTGTCCCATCCTGATGATGCACTGTGTAAGTGAAGCTCACGCCGTTGTGGCCGCCGCTTTCCAAAAAAGACAACCGGGAATAGACCGCCGGTGCGGTCAGGGTGAATGTGCCGTTCGTCAGCGTTGCGTCCAGCAGCAGCGCGTTGCTGGCCGCGTAACTCGGCGCCAGGGTGTAGTGGTGATCGGACAGGCTCTGGCTGGTGAAGGTTGTTCCGGCGGGCGGCAAACCGGTCGTCGGATAAGCGGTGTTGTAGCCTTCTTCATACCAGCTATAATTCGAGTTGCCCACCCCGCTGTCCATGGAGGCCGTGGTGTAAGCGCCGGCCCAGACCGGCGCTGCGGCGCCGCGCTCCACCACCAGGTCCGCGTTGTAACTGGTGCCGGTCAGCGGCAGAGGAGTGAAACCCGCGTGCGCAACGCCGGCCAGGGCGCAGATCAAAACCAGCCCCGCCCGCCGCAGTCTCGCGAACAAGAAGATGAACATGCCTGACCGGGATGATAGCCGCTGTTTCAACAAAAAGCCATTTCCCATCGCCGTTCCCGTTTCACCGCAGAGATGGTTGGAAACTTCAGACGAAAAGGCTGCCACGCAAACAAGCTCGCAAAACCTGGGGGCGGCTTTTTGTCACGCGCGTTGCCAGCGGCGGCGCCGCCTTGTCGCGATAACGCAGCTCGGCGAGTGGCTGATCCTGCGGGTGCGGCCTCGACAGGACGGGCTTCACGCGCCAGAATGGCGGCGCGCTCAAAATCGCTTTATGAAAAATACCTTTATCGCTCCAATCCTTGCCGCCGCGCTCGGCGTGTTGCTGTCGCGCCCGGCCCTGGCCGAAAACACCGCCACCAATCCCGTACCGCGCGACGCGCACTGGCTGGCGCGCCACGAAGCGTTCGTGCGCCAGGCTCAACAGGGTGGCATTAATGTGTTGTTCCTGGGCGATTCCATCACCGATTTCTGGCGCACGCGCGGTTCGAACGTGTGGAACCGGTATTACGCGCCGCTCCACGCCGCCAACTTCGGCATCAGCGGCGACCGCACGCAACATCTGTTGTGGCGCATAGACCACGGCGAATTGGACGGCATTCATCCCAAGGTCGTCGTGTTGATGATCGGCACCAACAACACTGGAAAGGAAAGAGACGGCCAGACCATTCGCAACACCGTGCCCGAAGTCATTCAAGGCATCCAGGCCGTGGTGGCCGATATTCGTTCGAAATTGCCGGAGAGCAAGATTCTGCTGTTGGGCATCTTCCCGCGCGGCCATCTGGAGGATCCGCAACGGGCGCAGGTGGCCGTGATCAACACGGTGATTGCCAAACTGGACGACGGCCGGCGGGTGCATTATCTCGACCTGACGCCCCGTTTTCTGGAACCGGACGGCTCGCTGTCGCGGGCCGTCATGCCCGACCTGCTGCATCCCAGCGAACGCGGTTATGAAATCTGGGCTGAGGCGATGCAGCCGACCCTGGAGACCCTGTTGAAGAACTAAAGCCGGCCGCCGCGCCGCCTCAACTGCCCGGTTTGACGGCGGGAATGCCCGTCAGGTCCGGCGGCAATTGATCCGGCGGAAACGTTTCGACGTGCAACGAGAGCAAACTGGCAAACGGCACGCCGAAATTCACCGTGCCATTTGAGCGATCCACAATCGCCGCCGCGCCGAGCACCACGCCGCCGTGCGCCCGGACAATGTCCATCGTTTCCTGCACCCGGCCGCCCTTGGTGACCACATCCTCCACGACGAGAATCCTCTCGCCCGGCGCAATTTGAAAACCGCGGCGCAGGACGAGCCGGCCGGCTTCCTTTTCCACAAAGAGGAACCGCGCGCGGAGCTGCCGGGCGACTTCCTGGCCGATGACCAGCCCGCCCATGGCGGGCGAAACCACGGTGGCGGCGCCGAGTAATTTGACTTTGGCGGCGAGGGCCGCGCCGAGTTTTTCGACGACGGGCATTTGCTGGAGGGCGAGGGCGCACTGGAAAAACTGCCGGCTGTGCAGGCCGCTGCGCAAAATGAAATGCCCTTCCAGCAGCGCGCCGGTGTCGCGGAAAATCTGCAGGACTTCGTCTGGAGTCACGGCGGAAATGTTAGGCGCCCGGCCCAAAGTTCAAAGTTTTTTCCGCCGTCAACGCGCCGGGCGCATCGGAGTTTTCTCTGTGTTCCGGGCACTTCCTGTGGCTAAATGGGCGCGTGCCCAAATGGTGCAAATTCCTCGTGGCGTTGCTGCTGCTGCCATTTTGTGTCGGCGCCGCACAGGCGCTGTGGCGGGTGCTCAAGACCTGCGGCGGTGCGGACACGACGTGGATTCCGCTGCTGGCCGGCGCGGCGTGTTGGCTGGTGATTTTCCTGCTGCTTCCCCGACCGATGTGGATTTACGTGCTGGGCCATGAATTGACCCATGCGTTGTGGTCGTGGCTCTTCGGCGGACGCGTCAAAAAAATGAAGGTCTCCTCCCGGGGCGGCCATGTGGTCATTACCAAAAGCAATTTTCTGGTGGTGCTGGCGCCGTATTTTTTCCCGCTTTACGCGGTGATCATCGTGGTCATTTTTGCCGTGGGCCGCTGGGTCTGGGATGAGCGCGGCGGGCTGGTTTATTTTCATCTGCTGGTGGGGGCGGCGTATGCGTTTCATGTGACGCTGACGATCCATGCCCTGCAAACGCGGCAGACGGACATCACCAGCCAGGGATATTTGTTTTCGGCGGTGATCATTTTTTTGGGCAACGTGATGGTGTTGTTGTTCGGAGTGCCGTTGTTGACGGCGCGGGTCGGCCTGCTGGAGGTCGCCGGCTGGTGGCTGGAAGACACGGGGCGGCTCCTTTCCGGCCTGTCCCAATGGCTGTGAAGAGGGGCGGATGATTTTCGGCCCATTTTTTGGATGCAATTCGGTCTTGATTCCCGTCGCGATTTGGTTCAAAACGCTTTGAATACAGTATGGATTTAGCTGACATCCTGGGCCGGGAGCAAATCATTCCCGATTTGCAGGCCACCAACCGGTGGGAAGCCATTGACGAACTGATCGGGCACCTGGTCGCCACGGGAAAAATTCAGGCGACCGACCGCGAGGCGGTGACGGCGGCAGTCAAGAAGCGCGAGACCTCGATGAGCACGGGCATCGGCTTTGGCATTGGCATCCCGCATGCCTCAACGGATTTAATCTACGAAGTGACCGGCGCGCTGGGGCGCTCGAAGAAGGGAGTCAATTTCGACGCGTTGGACAACCAGCCGGTCAAACTGGTCATGCTGTTTCTGGTGCCGCAGGGACAATTTCAGAAACATCTGCACACCCTGGCCAACATCGCCAAACTCCTCCACAAAGTCGAATTCCGCGAAGCCCTGGAGAAAGCGCCCGACGCCGACGCCATGCTGGCCGTCATTCGCGAATACGGAAAACGGTGAAGGGCTTGGCGCTTCGGCCGTTTAATTGCCGCCGACCAGCTCCCGCCAGGCCACCGGCGCGAAACCGCGGATGGGACCGTTGCTTTTGAGATATTCGTCGTAGCTGAAATTGGAATTGCCGTTCATGCTCACGGTGTTGGCCACCAGGGCGCCGTTGTAACTGCCGTTGTTGCCAAACCCGTTCATGCTGACGGCGGCTTCCGGCGCGTAAATGGTGCCGTAAAAACTCCCGTTGCCCCCCACGCTGACGCTGGTGCAGGTGGACAATCCCCAAATGGCTACCGCTGGCGCGTACTGACTGCTGTTGGCCAGGCCGTTTCCGCCGATGGCGATGGAGCCGGCGCAGTAGATGTTCACCGTCACATTGGTACCCACCACCAGGGAGCTGTTGCCGTTCAAACTGATGCTGCTGGAACCGGAAAGGTAAAGGTTCACCACCATGGGCACGGGACTGCCGTTGGTAATCCAGAAATTGCCGGAAATGGAATTCAGGGTGTAATTGCCGCTGCTGCTGATGCTGCTGCCGGAAACAGGGGTCCAACTCACATTGGGCAGAGTCGGATCCGGAAAATCCACATTCATGTCATCGGAGGAATAACCCGGCTGGATGCCGGTTTTACCGGAACTGACCCAATTGGTGTCGCCGACCGATCCCTGGCTGTTGAGCTGGGTGTTGCCGCCGGGGGCGGTGTCAGTGTGACCGTAGATTTTGGCATTGCCGACGTCTATCACCGCCCCATCCGTTTGCACGTCGCCGTTGGCATTTTGTTTGGGATCCAGCCCTGATCCGCTGTTGGTAAAGAGCCCGTAGAGGCCGTGGCCCACGTTGTTGATGCTAAAAAAACTGTGGTTTGGATCGTGGGAATTGTAGCTCTTGGTCACCACGTTCTTGCCGTTCATGTCAATCAAACCTTTGGCCTGAATTGCGCCGGTAAAAACCCATTGCGGCGCGGCTTTGACTTGCACCTGCCGGATGGTGGGCGGAGCGGCGACGCCGGCGCCGGCGGCGGCCAGCATCGGGTGCGGCCCCAAAGCCACATTGAAATTCCAAACCGCCGTGCCGACGGAGGTGATGACGGGATTGAGGGGATTGCTGTTGTCAATGTAAACGTCGTAGTAACCATTGGCATCCACCTGATGGTGTTTGTAAAAGGTCGTGAACACCGGCGGAACATTGGGCGGCAAAATCACCCCGGAGGCGGGATTATATTGGCTCCACCCATTGGCGGCGGCCTGACTGGGCCAGTTGGTGATGTGGGCAAAATCGCCCCGGGCTTCGTAAAGGTTAATCATGGCCATAGCCTCTTCAGTACCCGCTTCGCTCATCATCAACGACAGATTCCAGGTCTGCGAACGATAGACCTGAGTGCTTTCCTGTTCCACCTGGGCCAAATAATAAATCAAGGCGCCGCCGATGACGACGGCCAGCAGCAGCACGGCGATCAACGTGCTGGCCCGGCGCGCCATGCGGGAGCGCAGACGCGAGCCGGTTCGGCCGGTCGTCCTCCGCGACGTTTCGGCATTCGGGGTTGCAGAGAGCAGTGGCATTTTCATGGAGACCTCCGGGAGGTTAATTGCGGATGACGATGCGGGCGGTTTGCACGCTTTCGGTGTTGATTTTTTTGCCGTAAATCTGGCGCGAGCAACGCCACGTCACGTCAATCAGCTTGGCATTGGTGATGGTGCTGGTGGGATAAAAGGCGAAATTATTGCTGGGCACGCGGGAATAAATATGAAAGGCCAGCGTGTCACAGTTCGTCAACAGCACGTCGCTGGTCACGGTGCCGTTGCTGTATTGATAAACGCGCGTCAGGGTCGAACCGTCCCAAAAGTAGGAAAAGCGGTCACCGGTAAGGTTGTTGTAAAAAGCCAGTTGGTTGGTGGCGTAGGAAGTCAGCGTGGAGGTGTTGCGCACATCGCGGCTCATGCGGTCCAGGGCGTTGCGGCTCATGGCATTCAGATCGTCATAATTGCCAATGGCCACCATGGACCGCGCCACAAAGATGGTTGTGGCCATCAGTGACGCCAGCACCAGCGTGCCGGCGCCGGCGGCCACGAGCATTTCCACCAGCGTCAGGCCCGCGCGGGCGCGCGCCGCCGGTTTGGCGCCCCCGCCGGTGCGCCACGCCCCGCCGCGGGCCAAAAATTTTGCCGGGCGCCCGATCGCGCCGGAAGATTGGAAATGGACGCTGATTTTCATTCAATGGTTGTAAATGTAATTCTGCACGCCGTATTGGGCCACGTAAGTTCGCATCGTGCGGGTGTGAACCAGATTTCGCCCATCGGGAACCTGGTCGGTCCACGTCACCGTCACCGTGACCAGCGCCAGGTTGGTGTTGTAGGCCGGTGGATTGTTGGTGTAGGGACCGGGCGTGATCTGCATGGTGCCCGAATAAACCACGCCGGTGGAACTGGTGGAGCCGCCCAGACCCAGCGGATAAAATGAATCGGTAAAATTGGTGGGCACCAGCGCGGGATTAAACAACTGATTGGTGCCCCAGGCTTCCAGGCGCAGACCTTCCATCCGCGTCAGGATCACCTGCGTGGCGCGCAGGTTCTCGCGTTCCTGTCGCACGATGCGATAGCCCGCGTTGATTCCGCTGAACAGCGCCGCAAAGAGAATGGCGCCGATCAATGCCGAACACACCACTTCCACCAGCGTGTAAGCCCGCTGGCCAGCGGCGGAATGAAACCGAGGCGAGTAAACTTTCATTTGTTTGCAGGCCAATTCACGGTCACCAACCAGCAATTGGCTTGCCAAAGCCCACTCGCCAGACCGTTTCCCGCACCGCTCGCGGCGCTTCCGCCCCCAAAACCCGCCACGTCGTCCGGAGAACGGACATGTCCCGTTTCCAGACACGGCCGATCCACTTACGGGCGCGACGGCCGGGCCGCCGGAGGCGACCGGACAAAGTTTGTCTCCCGCAGATAAATGGGTTCCAAGGTTTCTCCGGGCCGGAAATCGCTTCGGCAGGCGGCCAGTTTCACCAGCGCCGAAGCGCGCGGAAACAGAATTTTTCCGCCGGCAAACCACTTCGTCACCTCCGGGCCGACAAACCTTTCTGCCGCGCCACCGGGCGGCTGCGTCGCC
Source organism: Verrucomicrobiia bacterium (assembly GCA_035652955.1). Classification (GTDB taxonomy): domain Bacteria; phylum Verrucomicrobiota; class Verrucomicrobiia; order Limisphaerales; family UBA11358; genus UBA11358. The sequence continues at coordinate 11,009 of DASRCU010000243.1, forward strand.
GCCGGCGCCACAATGCTCAACGGCTCGCGCAGTCGCCAGCCGTCGGAGCAAACGTCGTAGGCGGCCCGATAAACCTCGCCGCGCTGCGCATCCACAATCACGTTCACACGCCCGAAAATCTGTTCCGCCTGCGCCTGAGCCGCCAGCGTGTCGGCGCTGCTGACGCCCAACAGCCTGACGCCGCGCGCCAGTTGCCAGCCTTGCGCGATGGCAATGGCCGCCCGAATGCCGGTGTAACTTCCCGGCCCCAGGCCGACGGCGACGACCTCGATTTGCCGGCGATCCACCGCCGCGTCCGTCAAGACCTTTTCGATCAGGCGGAACGCCGGGGTGCCGCCGCCGGATTCCACGGCTTCGGCCAGCACTTCCCGGCCGCGGGCCACGGCAACGCTTCGTTGCGGCGACGAAAATTCAAGCGCCAAAATCGTCATACACAATTTTCCGTTCCGTCGGGTTCATGATTTCCAGGTGTACCCTGATGGTCCTGTGCGCCGCGTTGGGCGGTTCGCGGTCCGCATTTAATTTCTCGGCCCATTCAATCACGCTGACGCCGTCGGGCCGCAAAAAATTCTCAAGGCCCGCCGACAAAATCTGTTCCGGTGTTTCCAGCCGGAACAGGTCCAGGTGAAACAGCGTGAGGCGGCCGCCGCGGTATTCGTTGACGAGCGTGAAGGTGGGGGAATGGACGCGCGCCGTAATGCCCAGGCCCCGGGCCAGTCCCCTGACCAGTTGCGTCTTGCCCGCGCCCAGTTCGCCGGACAGCGCGAAGACGAACCCGTGCTGCGCCGCGCGACCCATTTTTTCACCGAGCGCCTCCGTCTCAGCCGGGCTGTGCGAAATGAACGTAGCCATGCGCTTCCAGCGGTCGGGTGCCGGATTTGTCCCGAATGGTGATGCCGTGGCCGGCGACGATTTTCCCGATGCAGCTCAATTTCGTTTCGGGGAACCGTTGCTTCCAGGCATCATGCAGGGCCACGGCATCCTTCGCGGCCAGGGTGAACAACAGTTCAAAATCCTCGCCGTCCGTCAACGCGGCGGCGAAGGGCGGTTTGTGCGCTGCCTGCAATCTGGCCGCGCGCGAGATCGGCACCGCCGATTTCAAAATTTCGGCGCCGACGCCGCTGGCTTTCAAAATGTGCGGCAGGTCGCCGGCCAAGCCGTCGCTCAAATCAATCATCGCGTGAAGGGCGAAATTCTTCGCCAGCCATTGGGCCTCGACAAGGCGCGGCTGGAAATCCAGATGTTTTCCCGCGGCAGAACCGCCCAGTTCGCCGGTGACAAAGATGGCGTCGCCGGCCCGGGCGCCGTTGCGCCGGATCGCGCCGCCGCGCGGCACGGTGCCCAGCAGGGCGATGGAAAGGAAAAATCCGCCCGGCGCCGCCGTGGTTTCACCGCCGACGACGGCGATGCCGAATTGCTGCGCCAGCGCATTCAAGCCGGTGTAAATCCGCTCCACGCAGCCAGCGTCAAAATTTTCGGGCAGGCCCAGGGTCACCACCGCGGCGACGGGCGTTCCCGCCATGGCGGCGATGTCGCTCAAGCCGCGGGCCAGCGCCTTGCGCCCGATTTTTTCCGGCGGCGTGTCCGGGGTAAAATGAACGCCTTCGACGACGGCATCGGTCTTGAACAAAAACCATTTCTCCGGCAGGCCGAAATCGAGCACGGCGCAATCGTCCCCCGCGCCGGCCACGACGTGGGCGTTGGTCGGCAGCGAGGCTGTCAAACGGGCGATGAGTTCGAACTCGTTCACGAATGAAACGGCCGGGTTTGCCAGAGCAGCATGGCAAAATTCACCGCGTTGAACAAGGCGTGCACGGTAATCGGGGCCAGCAAGGCGTCCGTCAGTTCATAGAGCCAGGTCAGCGCCAGCGCCAGAACGAACAGCGGCAGAAACGTGGCGGCGTCCATGTGAATCAACGCAAACAGCAGGCTCACCCCGATCCACGCCAGTTTGGGAAAGCCCTGTTGTTTGACGAAGGGGTAGAGGACGCCGCGAAAGATGAATTCCTCGGCCACGGGGGCGATGAGCACGGCGAACAGGCCCAGATAGGCGCGCGTCCACCAGAATTTCGTGGCCAGGACCAGGTGCACGGCGGTTTGTTCCTGCGGGGGCCAGCCGATTTTTTCCAGCGTCGCTACGGATAATTGCTGCAAGCCCAGCACCACCGGCAGGGCGATGACCAGCGTGAGCAGCGCCGCGGCCAGTGCGCGCGGCCAGCGCGCCGGGCGCACGCCAAAAACGTCGCGCCAGTCCGCGCGATGTTGCCCCAGGAAAAACGCCATCAATATCCAGGTCGCGCCCTGAAAGCCCAGCGTGGCGCAGAGCACCAGCCCGAAGCCGTCGGGCGGCTGGAAGGCGGCCAGGCCGGTCTTTTGCAGCAGACCGGCCAGCGTCAGGCCCAGGCAGAAACAAGCCAGTTGGGCCACGCAAAATTGCAGTACCGTCCCGGCCTGCCACGGTTTTTCAGACAACATGCCGGAAGACTAACCCAGGCGCGCGGCGGCGGCGACGCAAAACCGGCCGGTTGGATCCCGGCGCCGCCCGTTTAACGGTTCCCCGGTTCAACAACCGTCTCGGTCTCATGGCGAAGAATCCGGCCGCGCAAACCAAAGGACTTCACCGCGTCTATCAACCGCGCGTCCACGACGTCACGATGCGCCGAGCAGCCGGCGTCAGCCAGGACATTGGACAACGCCACCAGGGCGGGCAAAACGGTCACGTTCGTCAGCGGCGCGACGGCAAGATGGGCCTCCCAGGTTGGCATGTTCACTCCGGCACCGAAATCGGCGGGGAGCAGTTTGCGGCCATTCAGTTTCCCGTCCCGGTTCAAGTCCACGAAATTGCCGCTTTGGAAAACGTGGTCGGTGCCGGTGAACTGGCCGACGGCGTGCGGGCTGGAATCCGGGCCGGCGATAAAATAATTGCCGACGGCGTCGAGGCAATGTTCCGTTTCGGAATGTCCGCCCACCAGGCCGCAAACGCCCCAGTTGTAGATGACGTTGTTGACGTATTGGATTTGGCCTTTGGCCTTGGGGTTGCGGCTTTGGTTGTTGACCCAGAGATTGCGCACAAAAGTGATGTTCGTCACCGAATCGGCCAGGGCGCCGAACCGCTGCGGATCCACGCCCTCGCCGATGATACAGTTTTGAAAGGTGATGTCGCGGCTGCCCTGGGTCACTCCCAGACAATCCCAGCGGCCCCACTCGATACTGCAATGGTCAAAAATCATGTCGCGGCCGCCGGCCACGTTCACCGAACATTTGCCGCGGTCGCCGGAAATACCCTCGCGAAAACGGAGATAGCGCACAATGACGTTGCTCCGGCCGCTGAAAGAAACCGAACGCCCGTAAAGCGTGATGCCGGGAGAAGGCGCCGTCTGACCGAGAATCGAAATGTCGCTGCTCACCGCCACGTTGGATTGGAGCCGGATGATTCCGCCGACCTCGAAGACCACGACGCGATGCGGCTGGCTGACGGCGTCGCGAAAGGAGCCGGCGCCGCTGTCGTTCAGAGTGGTGACAGGAACCCGTTCGCCACCCTGGCCGCCGGTGGCGAACCGGCCAAAGCCCTCGGCGCCGGGAAAGGCGAGCGGCGAGTGGGTTTGCGCCCCGGTCGCCGCCGCCACGAAAAGAAGGCCGGCGATCAAACGCACTGTCTCCGCCGCATCCCCGCACGGCAGACGATTCCTCCGCGTCGCTTTAATCCGCGCCGGCGTCAGGGAACGCGGCAGCCGACAGCGCGCGGCAACACCTTGGAACGGCGATTTCAACCGGCACCACACGGGTCAGTGATACTCCTGCAACGCCCGCACGCCGTAACCCCGTTGCTGGAGGGCGGCGATGCCCAGCGCTGCCGCCCTGGCGCCGCTCAACGTGGTGATGATGGGTGTGCCGGTGTAAATGGCCGTGGTGCGAATTTTCACCTCATCCTCGCGCGGCACCGCGCCGCTGGGCGTGTTGATGACGAGCTGGATTTCCTTGTTCTTGAGCAAATCAATCACATTGGGTCGCCCTTCCAGCAACTTGAGTACGCGCTGAACCGGCAAACCGGCTTTCTCCAAAACGGCCGCCGTGCCGCTGGTGGCCACCAGGCGAAAGCCCAGAGCGACAAATTGTTTGGCAATGGCCGCGATTTGCGGTTTATGCGCGTCGCTGACGCTGATGAAAATGTTTCCAGCCAGCGGCAACGGCGAGTTGGCCGCCATCTGCGATTTGGCGTAGGCAATGCCCAGGTCGGCGTCCAGGCCCATCACCTCGCCCGTGGAACGCATCTCCGGCGAGAGCAAAATGTCCTGACCGTAAAATCGGTTGAAGGGAAAGACCGATTCCTTGACCGCCCAATACTGCGGCCGGATTTCCCTGGTGAAACCGAGTTCGGAAAGCGTTTTGCCGGCCATGACTTTGGCGGCTAGTTTGGCCAGCGGCACGCCGATGGCTTTGGAAACAAACGGAACCGTCCGCGAGGCGCGGGGGTTGACTTCCAGCACGAACACCTGGCCGTCTTTGACGGCATATTGCACGTTCATCAGGCCGGCCACTTTCAGCTCCCGCGCCATGGCGTGCGTGTACTCGCGGATGGTTTCAATCACCTTTGGAGGCAGGGTGTGCGGGGGCAGCACCATCGCCGCGTCGCCCGAATGCACGCCGGCGAATTCGATGTGCTCCAGAATGCCGCCGATGAGAACGGCGCCGTCGCGCGAATCGTCGAACAGCCCCACGTCGGCAATGCAATCCACGTCCACCTCGGTGGCGTCCTCCAGAAATTTGTCCACCAGCACCGGCCGTTCCGGCGAGGCCTCCACGGCAAATTTCATGTAATAGGACAGCTCGGCGTCGGAATAAACGATCTGCATGGCGCGGCCGCCGAGCACGAAGCTGGGGCGCACCAGAACCGGATAACCCAGTTTTCTGGCCACGGCGAGCGCTTCGGCTTCGCAGGTGGCGATGCCATTGGGCGGCTGGGGAATGTTCAATTTGTCCAGCAAGGCGGCGAACAATTTCCGATCCTCGGCTATTTCGATGCTCTGGGGCGAGGTGCCGATGATGCGGACACCGTTTTTCTGGAGGCCCAGCGCCAGATTCAGTGGCGTCTGGCCGCCGAATTGTGCAATGGCGCCCCAGCACTGCTCGCGCTGGTAAATGTGCAGCACATCCTCCAGCGTCAGCGGCTCGAAAAACAATTTGTCGCTGGTGTCGTAATCGGTGGAAACCGTTTCGGGATTTGAGTTGACCATGATGGTTTCAAACCCGATTTCCCGGAGGGCAAAGGCGGCGTGCACGCAGCAATAATCGAACTCGATGCCCTGGCCGATGCGGTTGGGGCCGCCGCCAAGAATCATGATTTTCTTCCTGGCGGTCGGTTTCACCTCGTCGTCACCCCGGTCGTAGGTGGAATAATAATACGGGGTGTAAGCCTCGAACTCGGCGGCGCAGGTGTCCACCAGACGGTAACTGGGGAGCAGCCCCAGTTGCTGGCGCAAGGCGCGGATTTCGTCCTCCGTGGCGCCGGTCAAAAAAGCAATCTGCCGGTCGGAGAACCCGAGCGATTTGGCTTTGGCCAGAATTTCCGGTTGCAGCGGCATGGCGAAATCAAATTCGCTCCAGTAAGCCGGAAAACACCGCTCCTGTCCAGCACGAGCGCATCGTTTCAACGAATCGGGCGCCGTCGGCGCCACCGCCGGCGGAGCAAGGCAAATCTGTTCCGCGCCAGACGACGACACTCTGTCCCGCGGCGGACGTGCCTTGTCATTGCAACGGACCGCCGGGCGTCCGGTTGTCAGGAATAAATTTGCGACAACGGTCGTCGAAAATTGCAGCAGGCCAGGAAACCCAAAAATTCGCCTCGAAATCCGGCCGGTGAAAGCTGACGGCGAGGCGGAAGGGAACGGGACCGCGCACTGGAAATTTAATACTTCAAAGTGGGCAGCAGATTGCGCAGACTCACCTCGAAATCCTGCGGGTCCTGATACCAATACACAAAGGTGGGCCCCAAGGCCCCGCCCCACGTTTCCAAGCGCCACATGTCGGAAAATCGGATCCAACGCGTCGAACCGTCGCAAAACACCTCGTTCCCGCCGTCGGGCAGGTTGCCCTTGGGATGGGGTGGAATGGCCGCATAGACATTGTAGTCGCGAGGGTCCGTGGTCCTCGTCCCGGCGACCACCTGTCCGGCCCATTGGCCGTTGATGGTCATATTGGCATCTGCTGCCAGCGCCCAATAGGGTTTGGCCTGGCTGAGCTTGATGGGGCTGTGGCCGCGATAAGGGGTGCCGGTATTTTGGGGATACCAATTGGTCATCCCGCCAAAATAGGCGTAACCGATAACCCATTGGTTGTAGTTCGCATCGTAATAGGGCAGTTTGGTGAGGCGCCCGCGAGCCGGGCAGTTCCAGATCGGCGGGGCGTTGGATTGCACGGTCAGCCCCACCTGCGCCGCCGCCTTGGCATCCGGCGGGTTGAGGGCGTTGGGCACGCCCTGGGGAATGGAGCGCACCTGAATTACCCGATCGTCATTGTCACCCGCGTAAACCGTGATGCCCACGCCAATCTGGCGCAGATTGTTCAAACAGGAAATGCGCAAGGCGCGTTCCTTGGCTCGGGCCAGCGCCGGCAACAGCAGCGCCGCCAATATCGCGATGATGGCAATGACCACCAGCAATTCAATGAGCGTGAAGGCTGCGAACCGCGGAACTCGCGTGACGCGGGCCTTCACCGGGAGCGATGTCCGCGTTTGGAATGAAGCCATCACCATCGGCAAACCTGCCTCCGCCGCCGGCCCGGCGCCATTGAACATTTGTTCAATCGGTCGCGCGCCGGGCCGTTTGGGGAGCGAAGGACCCACTTGCATCGCGCGCCCGCTATTGCGAGAGGATGTAAAATTGATTCGGCAACGCGGGGTTGACGATGTTCGTCTGCAAGTTGAGATTGCCGCTGCCATCGAAGGAATTGGTCAGCAGAGGCGTCCATTGGCTCAACGGCAACGCCACGTTCGTGCTGCCCAGCAACACGTAGGTTCCATTGGCCGTGCCGTTGGTGCCGGAAATCGTCAGGGTGGTGCCCGACAGGCTGATGTTCGTGATGCGCGGCACCGACCTGGCCGTGCTGGTGACCACCGTTAACTTGCCGGTGGCGGGATCGAACTGGTAAGCCAGCCCAGCTCCCGGCGAACCGACAATGCTCGCGAAATTGCCGGTGTGACTGGCCGCGGTGAACAACGGGAACGTCTCGCCGTTGGTCAGCAGCGTGCCGTCGCTCGTTACATTGGTGATCACCAGCGTGCCGCCGTAATTGACGGTGGTCGGACCCTGAATCTGGTCGCTGTTCGGGAAACCGCCGTTATTGCTGATCCGGAACGTGACTTTGCCCTGCAACGTCAGACCGTTGTTAATGTAAAGGATGCCCCCCGCGAGCGCGCCGGCATCGCCCGGCGCCAGGTTGCCGTTGGGCGCCACCACCACCGGCCCGGTCAAGGTGCCGACACCGCCCAGCGTGCCGTTGGTCACAATCGTCGTGCCGGTGAACGTATTGTTGCCGTCCAGATAAAGCACCCCGTTGCCCGTCTTGATCAAGGGCCCACCCGGCGAACCGGGATCATCCTGGAACCCCTGGGACGTCATGCTGACCGCCCAGCCGCCGTCGTCAAAAATCAGACCGCCGCTCTGAAGATAAGGTGTCGTGCCGACGATAAAGTCGCTGCTGTTGGTCACAGCTTGCAAGGTGCCGCCGTTGAAATAGGCGATGGAGGAAGCCGGCGTGCCGTTGGGCTGGATTACCGAGGCCTGCAACAAACCGCCGTTCAGATGCAGCGTGCCGTTGGCCCCGGCGCCGTCGCCCAGATACAAACCTTGAGTGTTGAGCACCTGGCCGCCGTTGACGATGAGCGTGCCGGTGGCGCCCTGCGCGCCCACGTCAATGAAGTTGGCCCCGATGGCGCCAAACTGGCTGCTGGCGCCGCCACCGTGAAGCACGGTGCCGCTGTTGACGATGAGCGTGCCGTTGGCCGTGTTGTCCCCGTAGCCAATCGAGAGCACGTTGTTGCTCACGGCCAGCGTGCCGCCGGCCACGACCACTTGACCGGTGGCCCCGGCGCCGTTGGCGATTTGCAGTTCAACCAGGGCAAAGCCCAGCAAACCGCCGTTGGTGATGACGGTGGTGCCGGAAGTAATTTGCGCCTTGTCATTGAACGGCTGGCCGTCGTTGAAGGAATTGGCGCCGCCCACCAGCCACGTGCCGCTGCCCACCTTGTGCAGGTTCACGCCGCCGGCGCCATGGTCTTGAATGGTGCCGTTCCAGACGCCGCCGGCGCTGCTGCCCACCGTCAGAGTAACATTGTTGCCGCTGTTGTTGTCAATAACCCCGGAACCGGTCAATTCTCCCGCCGTCGTGGAAACACCGGCCAGCTCCAGCGTGCCGCCGGCGCCGACCGTCAGATTGGCAGCCGGCGAGATGGCCAGGGGACTGCCCAGTTGCAACGTGCCGCCGCCGATCACCGTATCGCCGGAATAACTGTTGTTGGTCAGGTTGATAAGGGCCGTGCCGGAGCCGAGTTTAAGCAAACCGGTCGGACCGGTAATCGCGCCGCTGCCGCTGAACGTGTAGGTCTTGGCATTGTTGCTGATGGTCAGGCTGGACGGCCCGACGGTGTTGCTCAAAAGCACCGTGCCGCTGCCCACGTCGTTGAACGTCACCGCGTCGCCGGGAATAATCGTTTGCTGATACGTGGTGGGCGTGGCATTCAACAGCCAGTTGGTGGTGGTGTTGATGTCCCACACATTCGGCGCGGCGCTGTTGGTGCCGCTCCAGACCAGTCCCGGACCGGTGCTGGTGATTACCGCGCTCACCGTGGTGTACGTGCCGTCAAAGTGGGTGGTGATGCTGCCCACCACACCCTGCGGCAACGAGAGATTGGTCAACGTGCCGGAACCGGCAATCGCACCCGTCGCCCGGATCAAGGCCAGGGTGCCCACCTTGACCGCTCCGACCAGGGCGATGGTGTTGTTGCCGTTCAGCGTCAGGGTGCCGCAGTTGACAAACGGCGCGGAAGGATTATTGGCAGCCGTGACCGCCAGGGCCAGGGTGGCGCCGGGAACCGTGCCGCCGCCGTTCAGCGTCAAATTTCCGAGACTCTCGGTTCCGCTGCCGTTTTGGACGATGGACAGCACCGCGCCGTCATTGACGGTGGTGGTGCCGCCGAGGCTGGACGCCGTCGTCATTTGCAGCGTGCCGGCATTCACCGTCGCGCCGCCGGGATAACTGCTGGCGCTGTTCAGAATCAACGAGCCGCCGTTGACAGTGATCGGGCCGGTGAAGGTGTTGACGCCGCTCAAGGTCAACGTGCCCGATCCCTTCTTGGTCAATCCGCCGCTGGGATTGCCCGCCAGCAACGGCACCGAGATGGTGACGTTGTAATTGGACGAATCAATAATGGCGCCGCCGGACAAAACGTTGGCCTGGATGCCGCCGGAAAACCATGTGGCCGACGGCGGGTTAAATGCCGCCAGCAGCGTGCCGCCGTTGAAATTGAAAATGGCATTGACACCGGTGCTGGTGGCCACGTTGTACGTCGCCAGCGTGCCGCCGTTCAAGTTATACGTGCCGCTGGAACCGGACAGGCGCGCGATGTTGATGCCGCCCAGAGCGTTGATGGTGCCGCCGGTTTGATTCACCGTGCCAGTGCCGCTGCCGCCCACGCGAATGCCGGCGTTGGCGGTGAACGTGCCGCCGCTCAGGTTGTACACCCCCACGCCCTGATTCGAGGTCCGCCCGCCAATGGCCACCGCGCCCACGGCGGTGCTGACCTCAGTGACGGTGCCGCCGGTTTGATTCACCGTGCCGCTGGCGGTCGAACCGCTGGCATTGGCCGAACCGACAAAGAATTGGTTTACCTGCAGTGACGCCGAATCCTGAATGTTCAACGTGCCGGTGGAACTGTCGAGGTCGCCCACGTTGAAATCCGAGGTGGTCACCAGCCGGCCTGTACCGCGCAGGGTGAGGGTGGCGTTGTCGGTGCCGTTCTGGCCGACGTCAATGTAGTTGTTGTTGGTGAGCACGGCGCCCGAATCCACAATCAACGTCCCGTTATGCACAAACCAGCCGCCGCTCAAGACACTGTTGTTACCCAAAATCAGCGTGCCGCCGTCGGTCTTGTTCAGCCGCGTCCCGCTGACCACGCCGTTGAGGCTCGCGGTGAAATTGGTGCCCACGCCAATGGTCGCCGCCGCCGGCACGGAAATCGGCCGGTTGTTGGTCAAATTGCCGTTGATTTGCAGCGTGCTGCCGTTGAGCGTCAGCGGCGTGCCGGACGCGCCCAGCGCCGCGTCGTTGGTGATGATCAGCGTGCCGGCGTCGTTGACAAACACCCCGCCGGTGAAACTGTTGCTGGTCAGCAGCGTCAGCGAACCGGTGTTGGATTTGACCAGCGAGGTGGTGCCCAAAATGCCGCCGGCACCGGCGATGGTGTAGGGCACCGTGCTGTTAACCACGAAGGGATAAACGTAAAATTGCGAATTCAGAACGACGTTCGTGGGCTGCGGATGCACGAAATCGTTCGTCAACGTGTCGTCAAAGGTCACGCCGTCGCCGCCAATGACATTGCCGTTGGTGTATTGCCGGAAGACGGTAATCTGGCCGGTGAGCGGGTTGAGCCAGTTGGAGGTGGTCAGGTCCCAACTGGTGCCGTTGACGCCGTTCCAGACCAGTTGCTGGGCCACGCCGGCAACGTTGAGGTCAATCGAATCATTGGCCGTGTTGTTCACCAGCGTGCCGAACACACCCGGAGACAACTGCAAGGTGAAATTGGCCAGACTGGCCAACGGCGTGCCGGAATATTTAATCAGCGTGAAGGTGCCGGGCTGGAACCCAATGCCGCTCACCGCGAGCACGATATTTGTCCCGGCGGCAACCAGGCCGCCGGAGACGTTGATGGCGCTGGCGGCGGGATTGCCGGACAACGTGCCATAATTCAGGCTGATGACCGCGTGGTCCTGCAACGTCAGGTTGCCGTTGACGTTCAACGCGCTGGCCGAACTGTTGAGCGTCAAGTTCAATGTGGCGTTGGTTCCCGCCACCACATTATTGGCCGGCAGGGTCACGCCGCTGGAGGCGTTCACCGCCAGCGTCGCACCGTTGCTGACGATTAAATCCCCCGGCGCGAACGGGACGATGCCGTTGGCGGTGGATATCACCAGGGTGCCGCCGGCCACGCGCGTTGAGCCGCTGTAGGTGTAGCCGCCGGCCAGGGTTTGCGTACCGCCGCCGATTTTCAACAGCGACAGCGTGCCCTGACTGTTTCCAATCGTGCCGCTGAACGTGCCGCCGGCATTGTTGGCGCCGAGTGTCAACGTGGGCGTGCCGCCGGCGAACGTGTCCACCGTGCCCGAACCGTTCAAGCCGCCGATGGTAACGCTGAAGGTGTTCAAATCCAGCGTGCCGTTATTCGTGACGTTGCCCGCCGGGAGCGCGCCGGCCAGGCCGATTTGCAGCGTGCCGGCGGAGATGGTCGTGCCGCCACTCCAATTGTTGTTGGCATTGCTCAGGACCAAAATGCCCGTTCCCCCCGAGGTCAGCGTGGCCACGGAAGAGACGCCGTTGGTCACGTCCGTGATTGGTTCGCCCAGCACCGTCGTGGCCATGGCGCTGATGGTGGCATTGCCCGCCAGCGTGATGCCGCTGTTGGGATTGTTGAGAGTCAAGCCGTAGTTGTCCCGCAAGGTGCAACCGGCGGCGAGCCTAATCTGGTCGGGCGTGAAGGTGGAGGGGTTGCCCGGCGCGCTGTTGGGCGCGTTCAGGATGATGGTGGTGTTGCCGCCGCCGTTTCCGAAGTTGGCGGTGGAGGTGTAGAATTTGCCTTTGAAAGCGGAATTATCGTTGTTGTAAGTGATGCCGTTGGCGTTTCCGCCGGCATTGGTCAAAATCACGCCTTCGGCGCCCACCAACGGATAGCCGATAATCAAAGACCCCTGGTCGGCATAAACCATGGAGTTGGCGGCGATGGTGAACTGATTCCCTGTGAAGGTGGCCACCACGTTGCCAGAGCCGCCGTTTTCGAGAACACCGCCGGCGGCGTTGGTGAGATTGTTGATGACAAACGTGTCGTTGTTGCCGCTCTTGACGATAATGCTCCTCACCACTCCCGCGCCGGGAGCCGACAAGGTCAACGAATGGCCGGCGAACGTCCAGGTGGTATTGCCGCTGTCCACCGGCGTGCGCATGAAATACGGTCCGGTGAAATAATCGTTGGTCGGATTGGGTGCCTGGCCATTGTTCCATTTGCCCGCCGAATTGAAAGAACTGGTGCCCAGGGGGTCGCTGGTGGTCAAGGAAACATTGGCTGCCCCCACTAGCAGCGGCAGCCCCAAAAACATCAGGGTGAAGATCGTCTTTTGAGCAATTGAACTTTTCATAGGCTGGGTTTGGTTTGAACTGGCAATGTTGACGGAGAAAATGGTTGTTGTCCCGCACGGCAACTGGCGGCAGTGCGTACCCGCTCCCTCCGCAAGACATCTTCCGGTCCTTGCGAGTTGCCGCAGGGCGCGACGGCACGCGGCGGCGGCCACGTTTCCTGGGGCGGCCACCTCTGCGAAGGTCGAGAGACCGTCACACGAACCGCAAACGTTCGCTGCCGTTTTTCAGATGCCAACATCGGAATGCCAAAATTTTATTCATCCGCCGCCGGCTGTCCATTACCCGAACGGGTAATTTCTACCGCGGCCAATTCCACGAACGATTCTCGCGTTCGTTCGACAAAACCGGC
>DASRCU010000244.1:0-9150 GCA_035652955.1 Verrucomicrobiia bacterium
ACTGACTGTCGTCATCGCTGGCAATCCAGAAGGTGTAGGTTCCCGTCTGCGGCGCTTCCAAAAACCCTCGCGACCAGGTGCCCCAGTTGACGCCGAAGCCGTAGCTGGCCGAGAAATCCTGGAGACCATTCGTCTGCGCCAAGGCCAAATCCGGCGAACTGGGAAAGTTCGGATCATTCACCGTCAAATTCGTCACCGCGCCGCCGCCCGGATAACCCGATTGATAAAACAGATTGAGCGCTACACCGGCGCGCGCGGCAGAGGCCGTCAAGCCGAGGAGGGCTACCACCAGCCAAAGGTGGCCAAGGCAACCGTAGAGCATCGGCGTGGCGGCATTGGGGGCTGTGGCGGCTTGTAGCCGCTTTCTCTGGGCACGCCCTGACGTGTTGTTGCCGGGCGCAGAATGGTCTGCAGCCTTCCAAAACTGTTGGTCTGACGAGGGGTTGGGGAAGGTTGATGGGGTTTTCATAACTCGCGTGGGTTAAGTTAAGGTTTTTTGGTTTTGTGACGTTTGCGAAATTCCACGGAACGTGCTCCCGCTGAGGCATGCACGCCGCAGGAAGCACGGACAATCAGTTGCGTTCGCAGGACAATCTGCCGGGCCGGGGCGTGTGAGGCGTGAAGCCGTTCGAGCAGCAGTTGCGCCGCAACGCGTCCGATTTCTCCCGCCGGTTGCGCCACGGCGGTCAACGGCGGCCGCAGCGAGGCGGCCCACGGCATGTCGTCAAAACCTACCACGGCCATGTCGCCGGGTATGTTCAATCCACGCTCGTGGATGGCCTGCAACGCCCCCAGCGCCATCAGATTATTGGCCACAAACACCGCCCGCGGTGGCCGGGCCAAATCCAACAGCCGCCACATGGCCGTTCTCCCGCCCGCCTGCCGGAAATCGCTTTGCATAATGAAGGAGTGGCGCGGGGCAACGCCGGCCGCCCGCAGGGCATCCAGATACCCCGCCAAACGGTCTTCGGCCGTGCTGACGCCCGCCGGTCCGGTGATGATGGCAATGTCCTTGTAACCATGACCGAGCAGGTGCTCAATAGCCTCGCGCGCCCCGTCCCGGCTGCTGCTGCACACCAAGTCCACTTCCAGCCCCCGCGGCATCCGATCCACTGCCACCAACGGGAGGTCCCAGCCGCGCAACGGGGTGTAATCAGCCTCCCGCACGTTGCTGGGAATCAAGATCAATCCCGCCACGCCTTCGCCGCGCATCACCGACAAGTGCCGCTGCTCGCGGGCGGCGTCTGCCTCCGAATTGCCCAGCGTCAGCGTGTAACCGTCCCGTTGCAGCACGCTTTCAATGCCCTGAACCACTTCCGTTAGAAATGGATTTTGCAAATCAGGAATAACGACGCCGACGACCTTGCGCAGGCCGGCGCGCAAATCGCGGGCCAGGCGGTTGGGATGGTAATTCAACTGCTCCACCGCCCGCAGCACCCGCTGGCGCGCTTGTTTGCCGGCCTTGTCCGGGCTGGCCAGCACCCGTGAGACGGTGGCGATGGAGACCCTGGACAGGGCGGCGACGTCCTTGATGGTGGCGACGCCGTTGAAGCGCGGGCGTTTAGGTTCGGGCGGCCTCATTTGGTGCAAACGATTACATTATCTTGAAATCCAATTTCAGGCGATTTAACACGGCAAAACTTTGCATGATTGTGAAAACGTTTTCAACCATATAATCCTATGATAGCCCGCCGGCAGGCTTTGGCCTACGATTTGCCGCGATTTCAACAGAAAAAATTCAATGTGATTATGAAAACGATTCCATTATGGTCCGGTTTGCTGGGGTTGACGTTGGTGGTCATGCCGCTCGGCGCGGCGGAGGTGCCGTTTGACGGCCTGAATTTGAGTTTGGGCAATCTCTATCGGCTTTCCGACGCGCAATCCCGCGCCATCAGTCCGGAAAATTTCACCGGCGGCAAAGGCCAGGCGGCCATGGCCATTCACGGCACCGGCGAACGCGCCGCGCGCGATCTGGGCCGGGGCTGGAAAATTTCGCCATCGGTCCGTGTCGAAGCGCACGCCACGTTCACCCTGGCGGACATCAACGGCCCGGGAGTGATTTCACAAATCTGGATGACGCCCGCACCGCTGGACAAGACACGGTTTTTTATCCTGCGGTTTTATTGGGATGACGAAACCAATCCGTCGGTGGAATGTCCGCTCGGCGATTTCTTTGCGTGCGGCTGGGGGCGGTTTTGCCAGATCAGCTCGCTGCCGGTGTGCGTGAATCCCGGCAGCGGGTTCAATTGCTACTGGCAGATGCCGTTCCGCAAGCATTGCAAAATCACGCTCGAAAATCTGGACGACAACCCAATGACGATTTACTACCAGATCAACTACACGCTCACGCCGGTGCCGGACGACGCGGCGTATTTTCACGCGCAATTCCGCCGGGAGAATCCGCTCAAGACACCGGGGCTTTACACGATTCTGGACGGCGTGAAGGGCCGCGGCCAATACGTGGGCACTTATCTGGCGTGGGGTGTCCACAGCACCGGCTGGTGGGGCGAGGGCGAGGTGAAATTTTACATTGACGGCGACCGGGAGTTCCCGACGATTTGCAGCACGGGCACGGAGGATTATTTTTGCGGCTCGTATGATTTCGACACGCGCGACGCCGAGGGCCGCTCGCACTACACCGAGTTCACCACGCCTTACAGTGGCCTGCCGCAGGTGATCCGGCCCGACGGGCATTACGATTCGCAGACGCGGTTTGGGTTGTATCGCTGGCACCTGACCGACCCGATCCGGTTCAATCACGATTTGAAGGTGACGATTCAGGCGCTGGGCTGGCAATCCGGCGGGCGCTATTTGAAATTGCAAGACGACATCGCATCGGTGGCGTTCTGGTATCAAACCGAGCCGCATCAGCCGTATCCACCGTTGCCCAGCCGGGATGAATTGGAATTGCATTAGGCGGCTGGCGACCGGTCCGGCGAAAATGCCCCGGCGCGGCCGCCGGGAACCGGAGGAAGGGCGCCTCAGCCGATGAAGGCCGCGTGAACGGCCTTCATGGCCTGTCTGCCCCGGGCCAGATCAATCACCACGGAAACCTTGATTTCGCTGGTGGAGATCATGTCAATGTTGATGCCTTCTTTGGCCAGGGTATCGAACAGTTTTCCGGCCACGCCGGTGTGGGATTTCATGCCCACGCCGACGATGGAGAGTTTGGCGATTTTTTCGGTGGCGATCACGTCGCGCAGGCCAAGTTCCTTTTTCAAACCTTCAATGACCTTTTGCGCCTTGAGCAGATCGGCCTTTTCCACGGTGAAGGAAATGTCGGTGGCGCCGACGCCTCCGCCGGGATGACTGACGTTCTGCACGATCATGTCCACGTTCACCGCGGCCTCGCCGAGCGCTTTGAAAATTTTCGCGGCCACGCCGGGTTTGTCCGGCACGCCCACGAGGGTGACTTTGGCCTGGTTCTCGTCCAAGGCAACGCCGCGCACGACGATGCCTTCCATGCTTTTGGTTTCTTCTTTCACGAGGGTTCCGGGATTGTCGTTCAAACTGCTGCGCACTTCAAACACGACGCCGAATTTTTTGGCGAATTCCACCGAGCGGCTCTGCATGACTTTGGCGCCGAGGCTGGCCAGTTCCAGCATTTCGTCGTAGGAAATTTCCGGGAGCTTTTGGGCATTGGGCACCAGGCGCGGGTCGGCAGTGTAAACACCGTCCACGTCGGTGTAAATCTGGCACAGATCGGCCTTGAGGGCGGCTGCCAGGGCAATGGCCGTCAAGTCCGAACCGCCGCGGCCCAGTGTGGTGATCTGGCCTTCGCGCGTCTCGCCTTGAAAGCCGGCCACGATGACGACCTGACCCTGTTTCAAAAGCTCGCGGACTTTTTTCGGCGCGATGTTGTGAATCTTGGCCTTGGTGTGGACGCCGTCGGTGACAATGCCGGCCTGCGCGCCGGTGAGCGAGACGGCGGGGACGTTCAGCGCGTGCAGGGCGATGGCCGTGAGGGCGATGGTTTGTTGTTCGCCGGTGGCCAGCAGGACGTCCATTTCACGTTCGCTGGGCAGCGGCATGATTTCCTTGGCCAGCCGGATGAGGTTGTCGGTGACGCCGCTCATGGCCGAGACAATAACCACAATCTGGTCACCGCGTGCGTGGTAGGTGGCGACGCGCCGGGCGACGTTTTTGATGCGGTCGGTATTGCCGACCGACGTGCCGCCGTATTTCTGGACAATCAAGGCCATCCGTCAAAGGGCGCGAAAGAATAACACAACGCGGAGAATTGAAAAGAATGGATTTTGCGGCGGCGGTTTTCTCGCCGGCCTGGCGGCGATTCCCGAAGAATTTTTTGCACGGGTAAAATTGGCGGAAGGGATGCTGATGCGCTATGTTGAATTAGAATCGCGGCGCCCGCGTGAAGCGGGCGTCCAAACGAGAACCAACCACACGAGGAAATGTTATGGCTAACGAAACTAATATGGAGAAACTCGGATCCGACCTGAAAGAATTGTCGCGCAGCGCCGAAGCGGTGCTGGAAGCGACTGCCGGGCAGGTGGGAGAAAAAATGAGCGCCGCCCGCGAGCGGCTATCCTCAGCCTTGGATTCAGCCAGGGCGGCGTATCGTCGGCTGGAAGAAAAAACGGCCGCCGGCGCCAAAGCGGCGGACAAAACCATTCGCGAGCATCCGTATGCCGCGATCGGTGTCGCCGCCGGCGTGGCATTCGGGGTGGGACTGTTGATCGGTGTGCTGGCCGGACGCCGCTAAGAATTATGGATTCGAATCCGCCGGCCGGCGAGGGCCTGTTCCGAATTGTGCCGCGATTGCTGCGGACGCTGCGCGAAGTGGCCGTCAACCGCCTGGAACTGTTTCTGGTCGAATGTCAGGAGCAACGCCTGCGGTTGATGGAAGCGCTGCTGTTGACGGCGGCGATGCTGGTGTGTGCGACTTTGGCTTTGGTTCTGCTCACGTTCGCACTGGTCGTGATTTTTTGGGATACGCATCGGGTGCTGGTACTGATGCTGTTGACCGGCGCCTACGCTGTCGGCGCCGTGGCCGCGGCGGTGATGCTTCGCGCCCGGCTGCGCCGATGGCAGCCTTTCGGCGCCACCCTGGAGGAAATCAGGAAGGACCGCGAGTGTTTGGAACAAACCAATTAGCCGACCTGCAGCGGCGCAAGGAACAACTGGTGGCTCGAAGCGAAGCCAATCGGCAGCGCTTGCGAGCCGAGTGGCAGCAATTGAAATTGCTGGCCGCGTGGCGGAGCGAAGGGTTGGCGGGGCGGTGGCGGCGTCCGCTGTGGGCGGTCGCCGTGCTCCTGGCGACAGGATTGTTGGCCGGCAGGGTTGTGCGCCGTCCCGGGGCGTGGATTCGTGGCGTCAGCGCCGTCACTCGGTTTATTCCTGTGGCGCTGACGGTATGGCGGTTGTTTCGGCGTAAAAGGTCAAGTTCGTGACTCCACCGGCAAATTATCGGTGTTGCTCCAACAGGTACGCCTTGAAGGTCTCGTAATCGGCCTTCATGCGGTCGAAATCCTCGGGCAATTTGAGTGCGGCCGCCATGCCGGGCGGCACGTCCGGAGACCAACCGAAAAGCTTTTCGATCTCTTCGGGAAATTTGGCGGGGTTGGCGGTCTCGACAATGACCGCGGGGGCCGGGGCGGGCGTTTCGGCGGCCTGCCAATCCAGAAAGCCCTGCCAGGCCACCGCGCCGTGGGGTTCCAGCAGCAATTGGTAGCGTTCCCAAAAACTTTTCAACGCCGCACGGGTACGTTCGTCGGAGACCGAACTGGAAAAGACATCGCGCCGCATGGCCGCCAGATCGGGCGGCCGATGAAGCCGGCCGGTCTGGTCCATATGCCCGCCGTAAATGGCCACCAGCCGCGCCAGATTGCTCGGATGACCCACGTTCATGGCGTTGGACACCGAGTTGCGCGAGGGGCAGATTTTTTGATAGACGCCGCTGGCGAGAAATTTGGGAAAGGCGTCGTTGTCATTGACCGGCGCGATGATTTTTTTGATCGGCAACCCCATTTCGCGCGCCACCACCGCCCCCATCATGTCGCCAAAATTGCCGCTGGGCACCGAAAAGACGACGGGTTCGCCGGGACGGGCCAGGCGCGAGGCGGCGTAAAAATAATACACGCTCTGCGGCAGCAAGCGCCCGATATTGATGGAGTTGGCTGAGGAGAGCGGAATGTGTTTCAGGTCCGGGTCGGCAAAGGCACGTTTGACCATCGCCTGGCAATCGTCGAATTTCCCGTCAACGGCCACCGTGCGAACGTTGCCGCGCAGCGTGGTCATCAATTTGCGCTGGCTCACGCTGACTTCGGCCATGGGAAACAACACGATCACGCGCACGCCGGGCACGCGGTGAAACGCGTGCGCCACCGCTGAACCCGTGTCGCCGCTGGTGGCGGTGAGGATGGTCACCTGCCGCCCGTCTTCGCGCAGAAAATGGCCGAACATCCGCGCCATCATCCGCGCCGCAAAATCCTTGAACGACGCCGTCGGCCCCTGATCCAGCCGCATCAGAAAGACGCGGTTGTAAATTGTTTCGAGCGGAATGGGGAAATTATAGGCCTCGCGGCACATGGCGGCCAGGAGGTCGTCGGCAATGATGCCGGCGGTGTAAGGGAGCAGAACGCGGAAAGCGATTTCGTGGTAGGGCTGTTTCGCAAACGCGGCGATTTCCTCCGGCGCCAGCCTGGGAAATTTTTCGGGCAGGTACAGGCCACCGTCCGGCGCCAGGCCATGGAGAAAGGCCTCGCGCAAATTGACCGGTGGCGATTGACCGTTGGTGCTGTAAAACAACAAAGGCATAATCCACTATCGCCGCAATTTCATTCGAAATTCTCCACCCGAATCATCACCGGCCGGCCTTTGACCACGGATAACCGGCCGATTTCGGTTAGCGCCTTTCGGACGGCGCCGTTGGCCGCGTAGTGCAGCATGAAAATCAACGGCACGCTTTCTCCCTCGTGACCTTCGGGTTGGATGACGGACGAAATGCCGATATTAGCCGCGCCGAAAATGGCGGCGATTTTGGCCAGCACGCCGGGCCGGTCCACGACGTTGAGCCGCACGAAATACGGCGAGACCGCTTCGTCAATGGGCACGACGGCGCCGTCGCCCTCATGCGGCACGAACGGCGGCACGCGGTGCGGCGTGCCGAATTTCAAATCCAACGCCGCGTCCGCCAGGTCGCTGAGCACGGCGCTGGCGGTGGCATCCTTGCCGGCGCCGCGTCCGTAAAACAAGGTGTCGCCCACCACATCCCCGCGCACGAAACAGGCGTTGTACACGCCGTGCACGCTGGCCAGCACGTGCGAATTGGGAATCAGCGTCGGATAAACGGAGACCTGGATGCGGCAACGGGCGCGGCGGGCCGCGGCGGGCGGGCGGCGGGTTTTGCTCCGGCCGGGAGGTTCCGGGTCTTCGATCTTTTTGACTATCCCCAGCAGCTTGATGGTGTAGCCCAGTTCGTCGGCGAATTTCATGTCCAGCGCCGAAATGTGGCGAATGCCTTCGACGTGAATGGTCTCCGGCTTGACCCAGAAGCCGTGCGCCAGCGAAGCGAGCAGGCCGATTTTGTGCTGCGAATCCCAGCCGTCAATGTCCAAATCCGGCGGCGTTTCGGCGTAGCCCTGGCGTTGCGCCTCGGCCAGCACGGCGGCGAACTCCGCGCCTTCCTGTTTCATGCGCGTCAAGATGTAATTGCAAGTGCCGTTGACGATGCCGTAAAGAGCCGTAATCCGGTTGCCCACGAAGCCTTCGCGCAAGGATTTAATGATGGGAATTCCGCCGCACACGCTGGCTTCGTAATACAAATTCACGCCGGATTTTTTCGCCGCCGCGAACAATTCCTCGCCGTGTTTGGACAACAGTGCCTTGTTGGCGGTGATGACCGGCTTGCGCAGGGCCAACGCGGTCAGGATGATTTCCTTCGCCAGCGTGGTGCCGCCGACCAGTTCGGCGACGACGTGCACCTGCGGGTCATGGACCACTTCGCGCCAGTCGGTGGTCATCAATCCGCGGGGGATTTCGTACGGGCGCCGCTCGTCGAGGGTTTTAACCGCCACTTTGCGGAGGGCCACCTGGACGCCGATGCGCGAGGAGAGAAGGCCGCCGTTGCGCTGAAGGGCGTGCCAGACGCCGCTGCCCACCGTGCCGCCGCCAATCATGCCAAGGTTGACCTGCTGCATAGACCGGCCAGCTTGCCGTGAAACAGGGCGGCGGACAATTCAATTTTGGCCGCGTCGTTCACCCCGGCGGCGGCGTGCGGGCGAGGATTTCCGCCACGACATTTTCCGCCGTCACGCCGCGGCGGTTTTCCTCGTGCCGGAGGATGAACCGGTGAGCCAGAACCTGCGGCGCCAGGGATTTGACCTGTTCGGCCGAAACCGATTCCTGGCCCTCAATGGCCGCCATGGCCTGTGCAGCGCGAAACAGGCCTAACGACCCGCGCGGGCTGGCTCCCAACCGCAACGCCGGATGCGCGCGCGTGGCGCGAACGATGGCCAGAAGATAATTGTTCACCGCCGGCGGCACGTGCACCTGGCGCACGGCATCCTGACATCTCAAGATATGGTCGGGCGTGGTCACCGGCTCAAGGGCGTCAATCGGATGGCGCAGTTGAAAGCGTTCGATCATCTGTTTTTCGTCGGCCAGCGACGGATAACCGAGGCTCAGGCGCATCAGAAAACGATCTTTTTGTGCTTCCGGCAGCAGAAACGTGCCTTCCTGTTCGACGGGATTTTGCGTGGCGACGACCATGAACGGTTTTTGCAGGCGGTAGGAGACGTTGCCCGCTGTGACCATCGCCTCGCCCATCGCTTCGAGCAACGCCGATTGCGTGCGCGGCGCGGCGCGGTTGATTTCGTCCACCAGCACGAATTGCGAGAAGAGCGGGCCGAAATGAAATTCCGAACGGCCCGTCGCCGGGTCCAGGCGCGCCTGGCCCAGCACGTCTTCCGGCTGCAAATCCGGCGTGCATTGAATCCGCTTGAAGGTGCAGCCGGCGCTCAAGGCCATCGCGCGGGCGAGCATGGTTTTGGCCACGCCTGGCACGTCTTCAATCAGCAAATGTCCCTCCGCCAGCCACACTGCCACCGCCAGCGTGACCGCGTCGTGTTTGCCGACAACCACCCGCTCGACGTTGGCGATAAGTTGGCGCGCCAGGGCGGCGACCTCTGC
>DASRCU010000245.1:0-42825 GCA_035652955.1 Verrucomicrobiia bacterium
GCGGCCTGCTGGCGGCGGGCGCGTTCATCGGCGGAAATGGCCTGGTCGTTGGCTTGTTCCAGAAGTTTCTGGTATTCGTCGGCCACTTTCTTCAAATCATCTTGCATCGCCTTGTCGTCCCTGGCCAGTTGCGCGCGGCGGTCATCAATGGACGCCTGCGCCTGTTTGGTCTTCCAGTAATTGGTAAAAAGACTGCCCATGTCCACGGTGGCAATCTTGATCATCTGCGCCTGGGCCGGCGCGCTCTCCGCCGTCAACAGCGCCAAAAGCAAAAACGTTATTCGCAAACTCAACCTGCTCATGAGAACAGGAAAGCAAAAACGGGCGCACAAGGCCAACGGAAAATTGGTGCACGCGGTTCAGGAAAACGACGCTCCCGTTCTTGCAGGCGAGAACAACTCGGCGGGCTGGCTTGCCACCTGTTTTTTGGGGAAAACCGCGGCGCCGCCCGCCAGGCAAACTCAATGTGGTTCCAGTCGGGACCCAATGCGGCGGCGCAGCAGCGCCTGACGGGGCCAGGGCGGTATTTTCCCCGAACGATGCCGCGGTGTGCCCGCGCCAGGCTGGCGGAAATTCACGGCGTGGTCAGTTGCAGCCGATAAAACCGTTGCGGCGTGTCGGCGGGCGGAAAGTTCGTGAACGCAAACCGGCCCTGGCTGCTGAATTGATAGGCGTTGAGGGGCGTCCACTGGGTCAAAGGCGTGGCCAGATTTGTGGCGGCAAGCACAAAGAAAGTGCCGCTGTTGGTGCCGCCGACACCGCTCAAGATGAAACCGC
Organism: Verrucomicrobiia bacterium; assembly: GCA_035652955.1. GTDB lineage: Bacteria > Verrucomicrobiota > Verrucomicrobiia > Limisphaerales > UBA11358 > UBA11358. The sequence continues at coordinate 778 of DASRCU010000245.1, forward strand.
CGTTGGTGCCCAGGAAGGTGATACCCGTGAATACCGGCGCCGTCAGGACAGTGAGTTCGGCGGGCGGAGCGCTCGTCACCGCCCCCAGGGAGTTGGTGACCACTACTGTGTAGTAACCGGCGGCCTCCGTCTGCACGTGCTTGAGGATGAGGGTGTCGGTGGCGGAACCGAGAATGCGGGTTCCATCGTCGGTCAGGTTCGTCCCGTTAAACTGCCATTGGTAACTCAACGTGCCGGAGCCAACGGCGCTGACCACATTGGTCACGTCGGCGCCCAGCCCAACGGTCTGGTTGGTCGGTGGGGTGAGGATGGTGGGAAACGCCACCACCGTCAGAAAGGCGTTGGAGCTGGCCAGCACACCCCAAGCGTTGGAGATGACCAGTTGATAGGCGCCGTCGTCGTTGGTCTGCGCGTGGTAAATGGTCAATGTGGCACTGTTGGTGGCACCCACGAGGATGGAACCCCAGGCGTTGGTTCCATCAGCCAGCGCCGCACCGTCCTTGAACCACTGCAATGAAAAAGGGGATTGCGCCGAACCGCTCACGCTGAAGGTAACGGTGGCGCCCACGGCAACCGTCTGACTGACCGGCTGCCCGGTGATTTCGGTGGCTATGTTCGTGACCGTCAGAACCACCACGGCGCTGGTCACCGAGCCGGCATCGTTGGCCACGATCACGCGGTAAGAACCGCTGTTGGTCACCGCTAAATTGGTCAGCGTGAGCGTGGCGTTGGTGGCGCCGCTGACGATGCCGCCGTTGACCATGTTGGCCCAGAGCAAATTGGTTTCCTGCCTCTGCCACTGATAAATCAACGGCGGCGTGCCGGCGGCGACCACGGCAAAATTCACCGTGCCGCCCACGCCGGCCGATTGGTTGGTCGGTTGGGCAGTGATTTCCGGCAACGGCGGGTTCAGAATGATTTCCGAGAGGAAGGCGTTGCCGGCGCCGTTGAGGGTCGTTTGCAGCGCGTTGCGCACGGGGAAGTTGGCCGAGGCCGTATTGCCGGCGACAAAGGCATTGTCTGCGGAGTCCAGCGCAATGGCGTAACCGGGGTCATTGCCCGCGCCGCCGAATTCGGCGGAGTAAAGCAGATTTGAGCCGCCGGGAGCGAACGCGATGACAAACACGTCGCTGCCGCCGGAATTGGTGGCGCGCAGCAAACCGAGGGCGTTGGTGGCCACGGTAACCGGAAAACTGGTGGAGGAAGAAGTCCCGGCGACGAAGACGTTGCCCGCCGCGTCCACCGCCACGCCGTAGCCGATGTCCACGCCGTTGTTGGTGCCGCCAAAGACCGAGGAAAAGCCGATGCCGGCGTTCGTTCCGTTCCAGGTGATTTGCGTGAGAAAGGCATTGGTCACCAATCCGCCAACGAGATTATTGGTCACGCCGTTGTGCAAAATGGGGTTGTGGGTCACCGTGTTCGGAAAATCCGCCGAAAAAGTCCAGCCAGTCACGTAGGCGTTGCCGGCGGCATCCACCGCCAGGCGATTGGCCGCGTCGGCGCTCGAGCCGCCGAGCAACGTTGAATAAACCAGGCCGGTCCCGGCCGGAGCGAATTTGGCCACGAACGCGTCGCTGGCAAAGGTCTGATTGCTGGTATTGTTCAGGACGGCGCCGTTGATCAGGTTGCTGTTGAGCATTTGGTCCACGGCGTTGGTCGTTGGAAAATTCGTGGAAGCCGTCCAGCCGGAGACATAAATAGAACCGCCGGCGTCCACGGCAATGCCTTCGCCCGCGTCGAAATTGGTGCCGCCGAAGTAGCTGGAATAAACCAGATTCGACCCGCCGGCGCCGATTTCCGTCACAAAGGCGTTGGCGTTGTAATAGGCCTGGTAAGCCCAGTTGCGAACGCCGATCTGCTTTTGAAAGGCATTGGTGGTGACGGGGAAATTGGTGGAGTAGGTCAAGCCGGTCACGTAAGCGTTACCGGCGGCGTCCACGGCCAGGGCGTAGGCTGCGTCCGTATTGTTGCCACCGAGATAGGTCGAATAGACCAGATTGGAACCGGCGGGACCTAATTCCGTAACGAACGCATCGGCAAAATAACCCACGTTGGGAACGGTGCCGCCATGAATGCCGGAATACAACGCGTTGCGCAGGGGGAAATCCGGCGACTCGGTGGCCCCCGCGACGTAGGCGTCGCCCGTCGCGTCCACTGCCAAACCGTAAGCCGCATCATCGGCGCTGCCGCCCAGGTAGGTCATGTAAACCAAATTGGTGCCGCCGCTGAATTTGGCCACGAAGGCGTCGCCCGTCTGCGAACCGCCATGCTCAGTCGTCTGCACGGCGTTGGAGGTGGCCAGAGGCTGGCCGGGGGCCAATTGCGTTGAGGTGGTCTGCCCGGCAATGTAAACAAAACCGTTCGTGTCCACCGCCACCGCCCAGGCGGTATCGTCGCCGTTGCCGCCAAAATACGTGGAATAACCCAGGATGGGATCAATGACCAGCGGCAGACGGGGATCGTAATTTCCAATGGCAAATGCCACGGTATGCGTGTCCACCATCCGGTAACCGCCGCTGATTTCCTTCCGCCCGCCGCCCACCGTTTGAAAAATGACCGGCCGGGGCTGGCGGATTTCCCGATCGCCCAGTGTCAAAACCAAATCGCCGTCCGCGTTGGTGGAAATGTGGTCCGCGCCGTCGAAGCGCATCGCAATCACCTGCGGATTGGCGCCCGGGGCGATGGTGAAATCATATTCCAGCCGCCGGTCGTTGCCGTGATACGTCAGATTGATACCCGGATAAAGAGACTGCACGACCACCCCGGCACAGGCCGCCACACCGGTCCGCCAGCGGGTCGGATCGTTGCCGATGAGATAATTGATTTTCCCCGGCAACTCGGCCTGACCCGCAATCCGCGCCTGCCGGTCGGCGCCGATGAATTGCATGCGCAACGTTCGGTTCGCGGAACCGCCCGCTGCGGCTCGGTGGTAAAGCGTCAGCCGCGCTTCGCCGGGCAGGACGAGGAATTGCACGTCGCGCCCGCGGGCCAGAAATTCGCCGGGATTGGCGCCGGCTTCAAAATAGAGCGGCAGGCAGAGCGGCAAAGCGGTTTGCGCCAAAGCCGATTCGGAAAAGCGGCAGGCAAACAGCGCAAAAGCCAAAACCAGCAGCGCGCACCGGAGTTTTCCGCCTGCCGCTTTCCGTCTTCCGCTTTGGTTTGCGAAGTTCATCCTAAAATTGCCGCGTGTAGCCGACGCCGAACTGGAATTTGCCGGCGGTGCCATTGTATTGATCATGGTGAATGGGGATGCCGTAGTCAAACCGCAGCGGCCCGAGGTGCGGAATGAACAGCCGGAGGCCCGCGCCGTAATCGTCATCGAAGTTGCCGGAGAAGGAATAGGAACCCGCCCCGACCGCGCCCACGTCGTAAAAGAGCGCGAATCGCAGGCTGGGGCCGTTTTCGGTTTCGATGATGGGGATGCTGTATTCCAGCGAGCCGAACCAGTAACTGTCGCCACCGATCGGTTCGTTTGGCATGTTGGGATTGCTGCCGTAGGTCGGATCCCGCGGGCCGATGTTGCGGTATTTGAACCCGCGCAGCGAGTAAAGGCCCCCCAAATAAAACCGGTCGTAGAAGGGCACGTCACCGCCGCTGAGGCTGTCGGCGAATCCAATGCGACCGTCCGCTTCCAGCACGTGCCCCTTGAACAAGCCGGGGAAGAACCATGCCGTCTTGAGTTCGATTTTGTAATACGTTGTCGAATCGCCCACCGTCAATTGCGGGTCAATCTCCGTCCGCTGACCGTGATTGGGCAATTGGTAGCTGTTCCGGGTATCGTAGGCCAGCGACGCGCCGAAGCGATTAAAGAGGTGATCACCGGTCTGCTCCAAAATGGCCGCGGGAACGTTGGGCGGGATGGGGGGATTCGGAAAAACGCCCGGTTCCCAATCATGCCAGCCGCTGTTCAAACTGATGCCCACATCTTCGATGCCGTAGCTGATGCTGCCCAGAAGGAAATCGCTGCCCAGCGCGCGGGTCAGGCTCACGCGCGCCCCGGTGCGGGTTTCGTCGAAGATGCTGTTGGGGCTTTCAAAGTCCCACTGATTACGGTAAAGGCTCACGCCCAGCGAGAGTTTGCGGTTCAGGAACCACGGCTCGACAAAATCCAGTTCATAATCCTGCCGTTTGGAACCCACCTGGAGGAAGATGCGCAATTTTTCGCCGCCGCCGGTGAAGTACGGCGGATGGAACAAATCAAAATTGCCCTGGTCAATCTCGGCAAAGCCCACCAGCGCATCCACCGAACTGAATCCGGCGCCGAGGGTGAAGCGGCCTGTATCGCGTTCCTGGACGTTCACCTCCAGATTCTTGCGGCCGGCAATGGGCGGGTCGGTCGGTTCCGGTTCGATGTCCACCCGGTCAAAATACTGCAGGCCTTCGAGTCGTTGCTGACTGATTTTGACGCGCACCATGTCCAGCACTTCGCCCGGTGAAATGGCCAGTTCGCGGCGGATGACTTTGTCTTTGGTCTTGACATTGCCGCGGATGTCAATTTTCTCCACATGGGATTGCTGGCCTTCGTTGATCTGAAATTCCAGGTCCATCGTGCCGGTGTCCACGTTGGGAATCCGGTTCACGCGCAGGTTCGGTCCCCGCCGCACGTCCACATACCCTTTGCTGCCGTAAAAATCCTCCACGGCGGTGATGTCTTTGTCCAAACCTTCGGGCGTGAACACGTCGCCCACATCCATGGGCAGATTGTTCGGCCCCAGTTTGGCCTTGGAATGTTCGAAATCGTGGACGTATTTGAGGCCGGCCCGGATTTGTGCGTCGCTGAAAACATGATTGCCGGTGAATTTGACCGAGCCGACCCTGTATTGCCGGCCTTCAAAAACAACGAATTGAATCACCATCCGGTTCGTCCTGGGATACTCGAACTTCACGTCCTTGATTTCAAAATCCAGATAACCGCGGTTGCGATAAAACGCCGTCAGGGTATCCTTGTCGTCCTCGAACTGATCTTCCTTGAACACGCCGCTGCCCGTCAGCCAGGAAAACATCCAGTGCCGGCGTGTTTTGATGGCATGGCGCAGTTCGCGCGGGGAAAAGGCCTTTGCGCCGACGAATTCGACGTTGACAATCCGGATTTTGGGCGCCTCGTGGATTTGAAAGGTCACCCAGGCCTGGCCGGACGCCTCATTGACCGAGTCCACCACGTATTTGACCGTGGTGCCGGGGTAGCCGTATTTTTCGTAGAGCTTTTTCATCTCCTGCGCATCGTCAAACAATTTCTCGTAGTCGAGCGGCCCGCCAACTTTGACAGTGATTTTTTTGCGGAGTTTGGAGGCGCTCAACTCCCGATTGCCTTCAATTTTGATGTCCGTGATGCGCAGGCGGCCCTGGACGATGTAAGTGACCACCACACCGCCGTCGGGTTGCGATTCGAGCGAAACCCGTACGTTCTCGAACTGGCCGGTGCTGTAGAGGGAATGAATGTCCGCATCCGTCGCGTTGGGCTGATAAAAATCACCGGGCCTAACGCGGATGTGGGAGCGGATGAACTGTTCGCTGACGTTGGTCGGACCGACGTATTTGATGTCCACGCGATCCACTTTCAGGCCGGCGGTTTGTGCCCATGCCCAGGGCGCGCCGCCCAGCAACAGCCACAGTCCAACGAGGCGAAGAAACGATTTCATCGGCGGGGATTCTCCAACGCAGTCTGCCGGGAGGCGCGACCGGAAGGAAGGGACACCTGAATTGCCGAATAAATGGCAGGGGAACAAAGAAGCTCCGACCCGTTACACACCGGCCTCCCTTCAGGCCTGCGGGATGTCTTCGTCGCTGACTTTGGCGGCACTTTCAAATCGAGTAAACGGTTTCAGGAACGTCAACGGGACGTCGCCGGTGGGGCCGTTGCGTTGTTTGGCGATCAACAGGTTCACCGGCACGCCCCCGGATTCTTCGGCGACGCCGTCGTCTTCCTCGCCCGCGTTGGGCTTGTAGAGCAGGCCCACCAGATCGGCGTCCTGTTCGATGGCGCCGGATTCGCGCAGGTCGCTCAAGCGCGGCTTGCGCGTTTTATCCCGCTCCAGTTCGCGGTTCAACTGCGAGAGCACCAGCACCGGCACCTTCAACTCCTTCGCCAGCGACTTGAGGCCGCTGGAGATGTCGGCGATTTCCTGCTGACGATTTTCCTGCGAACGCCGCGAAGTAGAATGCAGCAACTGCAAATAGTCAACCACGAAAAGTTTGATGCCATGCATTTGATGAAGCCGCCGCGCGCGCGCCCGCAGTTGCAGAATGGAAAGCCCCGCCGTGTCGTCAATAAACAATCGCGCATTGGCCAGTCGTCCGGCGGCGGTGGTCAGCTTGGGAAAATCGCTCTCGGCCATGAAGCCTTCCCGGATGCTCCGCAGATTGACTCGGGCCAGAGAGCACATCATGCGCAGGATAAGCGCCTCGGCGCTCATCTCCAGGCTGAACACGGCCACGGGCAATTTCTGTTCCAGGGCGACGTGCTCGACGATGTTCATGGCCAGCGACGTTTTACCCATGCTGGGGCGGGCGGCGATGACGATCATCTCGCTGGCGTGCAGACCATCGGTCATGCGATCCAGGTCCGGGAAACCGGTGCTCAATCCGTTGAGCGCCCCCTGACGGTTGAAATAATTTTCAATGGTCTGAATGGCATGGCCGACCAGTTCCCTGGTGGTCAAGGCCCCGGTCTGCACGCGCGATTCGGAAATGCGCAGCACGTCGCGCTCTACTTCGTCAAGCAAGGCCTCCACCTCCCCCTCGTAATCATACACGCGCCCGACAATCTCCGTGCAGGTCTGAATCATCCTCCGCAGCAGGAATTTTTCACGGACAATGTCCAGGTAATAACTCAGGTTGGCAGCGCTGGGGACGGCGTCCTGGAGTTCGGAAAGATAGGCCAGACCGCCGGCGTCCTCCAGCAACTGCCGGTCCTTGAGCCGCTGCTGGAGGGTGATGAGGTCAATGGGCAGGCGTGCGTTGAACATCTCCACCAGGGCGGTGTAGATAATCTGATGACGCCGATCGTAAAACGCCGCCTGGCCGTCGTCTTTCAATTTCTCGATGCACTCGCCCAGGCAATCATTGGGCGAGAGCAGCGCACAACCCAAAACGCCGCGCTCGGCCTCCGGCGCATGCGGCGGCAAACGGTCCACTGTGGCGCGGTCGCTCCCGCGCATCGGCTTTTGCCGCCGCGCTTTTTTCAAATCCGGCGCCGCGTCGGCCGCTTCCGATACGGAATCAATCATGCCCACAAGGAAACGCCGCCGGGCAATGGGGTTCAAGCAAAAGTTATTTCCGCCTTGTCCTCAAAGTTATTCGCCGCGCCGCAGAATTTCGTGCAGAGCATTTGACTCGTTCCCGCGCGACATTAAACTGGCGGCTTATTGTGACCATGCAACGCAAACCATCGCGGCTCGTCATTTTCTTGTCGGTCTTCATTGACCTGATCGGTTTCGGCATTGTGCTGCCGCTGCTGCCGGGTTACGCCGAGGATTTCGGCGCCAGGAGTTTGGTCATCGGCGCCATCATCTCGTCGTTCTCTCTCATGCAATTTCTTTTTGCGCCGGCCTGGGGCCGGTGGTCGGATCACGTGGGGCGCCGTCCGGTGATGTTGATTGGTAATCTGGGCGCGGCGGGTGCTTATGCGCTGTTTGCCCTGGCTTCCGGCTGGCAGGGGTCGGCGGCGCTGTGGGGATTGCTCCTCTCGCGCGTCTTTGCCGGAATTTGCGGCGCGAACATTTCGGTGGCCTCGGCCTACATCGCGGACATTTCGCCGGCGGAGAAACGCTCGGCGGGCATGGCGCTCATCGGCACGGCCTTCGGATTGGGCTTCATCTTCGGTCCGGCAATCGGGGCCTTCACGGCGCAGGTTTTCGGCAAAACAGGTCCCGGCTGGGTGGCCGCCGGCATCTGTGCGGCGAATTTTGTGTTGGGCTGGTTCATTTTGGGCGAGAGCCGGCAGCCGGGCGCCGCGCCCATCGCCACCCGGCCCAAATTTGCTCAATGGGGCCACACGCTTCGTCAGCCCAAACTGGGTCTGCTGGTAGCCATTTTCTTCCTGGCGACGTTTTGTTTCACCTGCTTTGAATCCACGTTTCCTTTGTTGCTGCAACCGGAGTCGGCGCGCCACTTCGGCCTGAACAGCCGCAACGAGGTGGGTTATTTGTTTGCCTACGCGGGCATCATCACCGTGCTGGTGCAGGGCGCCGTGCATCCGCTGGTCAAAATGTTTGGGGAAACGCGGCTGATTTTTGCCAGCTTGATTATTTTCGCCGGTGGGCTGGCGGCACTGCCGTTTCAAACGCATCTGACGGGGTTGCTCCTGGCGCTGGCGGTGCTGGCGATCGGCGCCGGACTGAACCGCGCGCCGGTGTTTGGCCTGATTTCCCTCAAGTCGTCGCCGCATGAACAAGGCGCCAACCTCGGCGTCGCGCAAAGTTTCGGCAGCCTGGCGCGCATCCTGGGGCCGATTTTTGCCACCACCTTGTTTTTCGTCCGACCCGAAAAACCTTCGCCCGAACTGCCTTATCTGGTTTGCAGCGGGATTGCGTTTTTAACGGCGTTGGTTGCCTGGCTGTTCCTTCATGAAACCGTCCGGTCGGCCGCCACCGTGGAAAATGAATCCGCCACGGATTGATCGGCTTGGCCGGCGGCCAGGACCTCGGTTTGATTTCCCTCGCCTTTCCGGTTGAATCCGGACCGGCTAAAATGGCGATTCAGGAAGAAACCTTCAACCGTTTGCAGAATAAAAAAAGACGGCATCCAAACCACTGGATGCCGCCGTGTGAACCCAAGTTGTTCCTCATGCAAAACGATGCTTGAGCAGCCCCAGACCGGCCAGAGCCGCCCCCAAAAGCATTACCGTCATACCGCCGTCCGGAACGCTGTTGCCACTCTGCGCGGCGTGGGAAAAGGGTTCGTTGTTTTCAACCAAAGTTACACTGCCATTACGATTGGTCTTGTCGTAGTACTCGACCACGTCAAACCACAGCGCTTCACCCGCACTCAAGCCGCTTGCATCCACGTCGAATGCCATGTACAGGCTTTTCCCAGAGGCGTCGTATGTCGGGCCGCTGTGATTTCCGGACACAAGCGACACGTCGTAATTGTCAAACGTGTTCGCCAAGTTCCAGGTAAAAGCGAACATTGAATAATACGTTGGATAGACGCCATGCGGCGGCATCCCCGACGGCGTTCCATAGGTCATGTCGCTGGTGACATGAACCGTTGTCCCATTGAAAACAAAGGAACCCAAGTTCGCCGGGGTTGATTGTGCAGGCTCAACGGCTGCCAGGATGTAATAGGTCGCACCGGCTTGCGGCGTCAATCCGTTCAGAAGCGCATAGAGTGTAAAATCTGACGCGCTGCTGATCGTTGTTTGCGAGGAATTATTGTAGGTTCCGGGCGAAGCATCCAGTTGGAGATACGGAATCGCCTTGGTGGCTTGAACTGACATTAACGCCAGCACGCCGACAAGCAGACCTGTTTGCCTGGCCGCAGCCATGTATTTATTTGAATTTAAAGTTTTCATAAATTTCTATCACTTTCCGGTTGCCCTGGGCGCTGCGGCCAAAGATTGCATGTCAGGCCTTTCAGCAGCCAATGTGCCAATCCGAACAAAATCGCCTGCCATTCGGAAGACACATCGTAGCCCTTAACGGTTCAACAGCTTATGACGACAGTTTTTTAAAAACTTTCCACGAGTTTTTTCAAGTCTGGCGCAATAGTGACAGCCTTTCCGACAGCTTGAAGCCCTGCAGTTTCAGAAATGTTCGCAACAGCCACAATATCAACTAATTAGTTTTAGTTTGATTTTTCGTAACAAATTCCGACGAATTTTGCTCCCTCAAAACTTTGTCGCGGAGAAAATGTCTCAAGCAAAGGCCGTTTGCCGGTGAATTTCGGCAAAGGGAGAACAAACGAAGGAAATCCTCTTGTACGCCGTTTCGCCTGGCAATTAATGGAGGCAAATGCTCGCGCCAAGATGAAATCAGATAGCCAGCGGTGCATTTGGAGCATGGCTTGGCAGTTTCAAATTGTCTTTTTTTATCAAAACCATGCAGCAAACTTTTCGCTGTTCACCGAGCCGTACGGAAAATGGAAGGGACACCACAAGCCGGTGCCGAAGTATTCAATGATTTTACTTCACGAATCTACACCGTCCTGACAATATGCGAAGAGAATTTTTTGGATTTGGCCGCGGCGGGAATCGCAACGTGAGCGGGTTGGTTGCCGGTTGCTTGTTGGCCGTAAGCCAACTCGGATGGGCACAGAATATCTCATCGGTTCCCGCGTCGAGCGGCCCGCCGCCCACCAGTGCCGGCGCAACCCAACGGCTGGCGCAAACTCAATCCAATTTACCGACCCCCGCCTTTGTTCGGCGGGGCGGACACCGGGCGCTGTCTGACGGTCCGCCAACGTTGGGACTGGAGGAGGGGTTTCTTGAATTCGACACGCCGGATTTTCATTTGAAACTGGTCAAGGCGTCACAAACCGCCGCCGCGCTCCAGCCCAAGGGCGCGGATGGTTTCGATTTCACGCCCGCCGACCAGCTCCGGCGCGCGATGGTAATCAGTTCTATCAGCTCGGCGACCTGACGCTGCGACTGCGCGAAGGCGCCGATGAAGAGTGGACAAGTTTTTCCACCGCCGCCGAACGCCGACCGGTGCGCGCACTGCCCGCGTCCGGTCAAACACTGGCGGCGGCGGATTTGTCGCCGACGCTGCCGGCGAATTGTCCGCTGGAAATCACGCGCCGTTGGCGGCTCGAGGGCGGCCGACTGGTGCTCCAATTCGAGCTGAAAAACAAATCGTCGGCTCCGGTGGAAATCGGCGCGTTGGGCATTCCGCTGGTTTTTAACAATCTCATCACCGACTTCACGCGCACGCCACCGCGACCCCGCACGCTCGAACAGGCGCACGAAATCTGTTCCTTCTCCGACCCGGCCATATGCGAAGACGCCGGGTACGTGCAGGTGACGCGGCTGAACGGCCGCGGTCCGGCACTCGTCGTCGTGCCTGACGGCCCAACACCGCTGGAAGCCTACAACCCCATTCTCAATCCCTGGGACAGCTTGTCCGCCGCCACGCGGATTCTGGCCGATCGCACGCCGCGCAGTCAGACCTTCGAGGGCTTTTACGAATGGCTGGTCCACAGCAAAGCCTACGCGGAAAACGAATGGAAAGGTGCGTCGCCGTGGAATCCGCCCACCTCCGAAATCCTTGCCCCGGGCCAGACGCGGACGTTCGGCCTGAAATTTCTCGTCGCGCCGGAAATTCGCGACATTGAGAAAACGCTCGCCCGGAACGGCCGGCCCGTGGCCGTCGGCATCCCCGGCTACATCCTGCCGATGGACCTCGAGGCGCAATTGTTTTTGAACTACACCAGCCCGGTCCAATCCATCGCCGTCGAACCGGCCGGCGCCATTTCCTTCAGCGAAAATCCGCGCCTCAAAAACGGCTGGCAGGCCTGGACGTTGCGCGGGCAAACCTGGGGCCGCGCGCGGCTGACGATCACCTACGCCGACGGCCTGGTGCAAACCATCAGTTACGACGTGATCAAACCCGAAGCCCAGGTCGTCGCCGACCTCGGCCATTTCCTGTTCACGCAGCAATGGTTCACCGATACCAACGATCCGTTCCATCGCGCGCCGTCGGTGATGACCTACGACCGCGCCCACAACCGCATCGTGACGCAAGACGCGCGGGCGTGGATTGCCGGCCTGGAAGACGAAGGCGGCGCCGGCTCGTGGCTGGCCGCAGCCATGAAGGAGTTTCTCGAACCCCGCCCGGAGGAAGTCCGGAAATTTGAGCAATTCATTGACGGCGTCCTGTGGGGCGGCATTCAATACCGCAATGGCTCGCTCAAATTCGGCGTCCGCAAAAGCTTGTTTTACTACGACACCAACGAATTTCCGAATTATTACGACCCGGCGATTCATTACGGCGGCTGGACAAGCTGGAGCCGACGCGACGCCGAACGCGTGGACCGCGCCTACAATTACCCGCACGTCGTCGCCGCCTATTGGACAATGTACCGTCTCGCGCGCAATCATCCCGGACTGATCACCAACCATCCCTGGCAGTGGTATCTCCAGCAGGCTTTTGAAACCACGCGATTTCTCGCCCAACGCGGGCGCAACGGCCGGCTGCTCGTCGGCTACGTGGACACCGGGCTGATGGAAGGCGACGTGTTCGTCAAACTGCTGAAGGATTTGCAGCGCGAAGGCTGGACCAACCAGGCTGCCGAAATCGAAAGCCAGATGAAGGCGCGCGCCGAGGTCTGGAAATCACGCGCCTATCCGTTCGGCAGCGAAATGGCCTGGGACTCCACCGGCCAGGAAGAGGTTTACGCCTGGTGCCATTATTTCGGCTACCAGGACAAGGCCGACGTGACGTTGAACTCCATTCTCGGATACATGCCCACCGTACCCAACTGGGGTTACAACGGCAACGCGCGCCGTTACTGGGATTTTTATTACGGCGCTGCTCCCGGCGGACGGCTGGAGCGTCAAATCCATCATTACGGCTCCGGCATCAACGCCATTCCTTTACTCACAGCCTACCGCCAAAATCCCGCCGATTTTTACCTGCTGCGCGTCGGTTACGCCGGCACGATGGCGCCGCTCTCGAACATTGACCGCGACGGCTTCGCCTCCGCCGCCTTTCATTCCGCTCCCTGGCTGATGCGCTGGGACGCCTACAGCGGCGATTACGGCCCGAACTTTTTCGGCCACGCCATCAACACGGCCACTTACGTGGTGAACCATCCCGAATTTGGCTGGCTGGCCTTCGGCGGCAACCTGCAAACGGATGGCGACCGGGTGACGGTGCAGCCGCTCGATTCCTATCGCCAAAGAATTTTCCTGGCGCCGTTCGGCCTGTGGCTGACGCTGGACGCCGGCAAATTCGAACGCGTGGAAATGAACCCCCAAACGCATCAGGTGCGAATCGAATTGTCCCCGGCGAACGAATGGACTCCTCAGGCGCTGCTGCGCATCCAACAGCCCGCGAAAATTCCCGGCGTCGGAACGTTTCACGCGCGCCAATCCTTCGCCGAGGAGCGCGGCGCCTTCGCCATTCCCCTGTCGGATCAACCCACGTGGATGGAATTGTCCGACCGGCGCTGAAATTTTTATGAACCGCTCTGTTTCTCAACTGATCGTCCCCCTCCTGCTGGCCGCCACCTGGGCCGGCGCGCAGGACGCGCGCCCAAACACCGAGCGCCTCGTCTTCCGCGACCGCGTGGAGCCGCACTGGTTCGCCGATGCCACCGGCCAGACGAATGAATTCTGGTACCGGCTCGATCTCCCCGAGAACCGACGCGAGTTCATCCTGGTCAACGCCGCCGGGGGCACCCGCCAGCCGGCCTTCGACCCGACGCGCGTGGCGGCGGCGTTGGCGAAACTGACCGGACACGAAGTCAACGCCGAGCGGCTCCCCATCGAATCGCTGGATTTTTCGCGGGACGGTCAATCCGTCACGCTCCGGGGAACCGAAGGCGATTGGAAGCTGGACCGGGCAACTTATGAAGTCACCGCATTGACGAACGCCACACCGTTCGGACGTGAATTGCCCGCCGGACACCAGCCGCATCCTTCCCAAACGACCGGTCCGGAAACGGAAATTACGTTCGTCAACACACTGCCCGCGCCGGTGAATTTGTTTTGGATTGACCCGGACGGCCGGCGCGTGGCCTACGGCACGCTCGCGCCCGGAGAGCGCAAAACCCAGCACACCTTTGCCGGCCACGTCTGGCTGGTCACCACACGCAACGGCTTGATGCTGGCCGTTTTTGAGGCAGAAACGAAGCCGGGCACCGCTGTCATCGGCGGCCGCGGCTTCGGCTCGGGACGTTTGCGCCGCGCCACAACGACGCCGGCTGGGGCGGACCCCTCGATTTCGCCCGACGGCCGATGGCAGGTATTCATTCACGGAGACAACCTCTGGCTGCGCGATCTGAAATCCGGCCGGGAAACGCCACTGACATTCGATGCCAATCCGAACAGCTCCTACGCCCGCAACAACGCCTTTGCGCGGGACGTCAACATGGAATACGACGCCGCCGATCCGCCGACCCCGACGCCGGAAGTGTATTGGTCCCCGGATTCGAAGCACCTCGTCGCCATGCGCTTTCATTCGGGCACCGAGCGGCGCGTTTATGAAGTTGAATCGTCGCCGCCGGATCAGCTTCAGCCCAAATTGACTTCATATCCCTATCTCAAGCCCGGCGACCAGGTGCCGTTCTGCAAACCGCATCTGTTCGATGCCGAAAATTTGAAGGAAATTCCGATCTCCGACGCGCTCTTCGCCAATCCGTGGAGCATCAGCGACGTGCGCTGGGACAAGGATTCCTCGCGGTTCACCTTCCTCTACAACCAGCGCGGCCATCAAGTGCTGCGCGTGCTGGCTGTGGAGGCATCAACCGGCCAGGTCAAGCCCATCATTAACGAAACGACCCAGACCTTCATTGACTACTCCGGCAAATTTTACTGCAACTATCTGGATGACACCCACGAAATCATCTGGATGTCCGAGCGCGACGGGTGGAATCATTTATATCTCTACGACGCCGAAACCGGAGCGGTGAAAAATCAAATCACCCACGGTGAATGGGTGGTGCGCAGCGTGGATTTTGTGGACGAGCAAAAACGGCAAATCTGGTTCCAGGCCGGCGGCATCGTGCCGGGCCAGGACCCCTATTTCATTCAGGAATGTCGCGTGAATTTTGACGGGAGCGGCTTGAAAATTTTGACGCAAGGCGACGGCACGCACACCGTGCAATTTTCGCCCGACCGGCGTTTCTTCATTGACACCTGGTCACGCGTGGATTTACCGCCGGTCACCGTGTTGCGCCGCAGCGACGACGGTCAACTGATTTGCCCGCTGGAAACCGCCGATGCCCGTGCGCTCTACGCCACGGGCTGGAAACCCCCGCAGCCCTTCGTCGCCAGGGGACGCGACGGCGTGACCGATATTTACGGCGTGATTTGGTTCCCGACAAATTTCGACGCCGGCAAAAAATATCCCGTCATCGAAAATGTCTATGCCGGGCCGCAGGATTCGTATGTGCCCAAGGCGTTTCGCGCCCGTTACTCGCAGCAGGAACTGGCCAACGACGGCTTCATCGTGGTGCAGTCCGACGGCATGGGCACGTCCAACCGGTCGAAAAAATTTCACGACGTGTGCTGGAAAAATCTCCGCGACGCCGGCTTCCCCGACCGCATTTTGTGGATTCAGGCGGCGGCAAAAAAATTCCCGGCGATGGACCTGACGCGCGTGGGCATTTACGGCACATCCGCCGGCGGGCAGGACGCACTGCGCGGCATGCTCGACCACGGCGATTTTTACAAGGTCGGCGTGGCGGATTCGGGCTGTTACGACAATCGCATGGACAAAATCTGGTGGAACGAACAATGGATGGGCTGGCCGGTGGATGAAAGCTACGTCCGCAGCTCGTGCGTGGTGGATGCGCCCCGGTTGCGGGGTAAACTGCTGCTGGAAGTGGGCGAACTGGACCGGAACGTGGACCCCTCCAGCACGATGCAGGTCGTCCACGCGCTGATCCAGGCGGACAAGGATTTTGATTTGCTTTACATGCCCGGCGCCGATCACGGCGTGGCGCGCACGCCCTACGGCTGGCGACGGCTGCAGGAATTTTTTGAAAAAAACCTGGCGGGCGGAGCCGGCGAATGGGCGGCGCGCCATTCGCCATGAATCACGCACCCTCGCCAGGTTTGGCGGCGGGGCGGCGCAGTCCGGCGTTGGCGGAGGCGAAGGCAAAAGCCGCGCCACCGGCCATCCGCCGCCACCGCCAGCGCCTTCAGGCGGAATGACTTTATGCAAAAAAACATCTGGACAATTCTGATCGTGGCGCTGAATTTTTGCGCCGCCATGCCCACTCCGGCCATGCCCGCCGAAGACGAAAAATTGAACGCCTTTTTCACCAATTATCTCGACGCGCATTTCCGCCAGCAGCCGCTGGCGGCGACCCAACTGGGCGACCATCGGTTTGACAATTTGCTTGACGACATTTCGCCCAGGGCGCGCGTCGGCTGGCTGGCCCTGGCCGGGAAAACGCTCGCCGAACTGCCGCGCGCGGTGAACTATCAAAAACTGTCGCGCGACGGGCAGATTGATTTCGAGATTTTCCGGCACGAACTGCAGACGGAAATCTGGGAAACGAAGAATTTCCATCCTTTTCAGGAAGACCCGCGCACCTACGGCGCCTACCTCAACGACAGCGTTTATCTGTTGCTCACGCAGTCCACGCTGCCCCGGGAGACCAACATTGCAAACGCCCTCGCCCGCATGGCGCAGTTTCCGCGCATCGTGGCCGAGGCAGAAAAAACGCTCACCCATCCGCCCCAACCGATTTTGGAAACGGCCATCCGCCAAAACCAGGGGGCCATCCACTTTTACCAAACGGACATTTTTGAACTGGCGGGGGAAACATCGCAACGGGATCAATTGAAATCCGCCGCGGCCCGGACCGTGGCGCTGCTGGAGGATTACCAGAAGTTTCTCGAAGGCCCGCTTCGGGCCCGCGCTACCGGCCAATGGCGCATCGGCAAACGGCGGTTCGACAAAAAATTCACATTGGAAACCGACGCCGGCATCACCGCCGAACAAAATCTGGCCGACGCAGAACGGGAATTTGACCTGGTCCGGCGCGACATGTACGTCATCGCGCGCCAGCTCTGGTGTCAGTACTTCCCGCAGAAACCGTTGCCGCCCGACGACGCCGCCGGCGAGCGGGAAACGATCCTCCGCGTCATTGACGCCATCAATCAGGACCACGGCACGGCGGAGGAACTGGTCTCCGACGCCCGCGCCGACATCGAAGGCATCAAGGCCTTCATCCGCAAACGGAATTACCTGCGTCTGCCCGACCCCGACGATTGTCAGGTGATCGTGATGCCCGAATTCCGCCGCGGCAATTCCCTGGCGTATCTGGACAACGCGCCGCCGCTGGACCCCAACGCCCGGAGTTTTTACGCCATCAGTCCCCCGCCATCGGATTGGACGCCGGCGCAGGTGAAAAGTTTCCTGGAGGAATACAACCGCGTCATGCTGCAAATCCTGACGATTCACGAAGGGTATCCCGGCCATTATGTGCAACTGTGGTATGCCGACCGCGTGCCGTCGCTCATCCGCCGCGTCTATGGCTCCGGCACCTACATCGAAGGCTGGGCGGTTTATGGCGAGATGACGATGCTCAACGAAGGCTACGGCGACGGCGATTTGCGGCTGCGACTGATGGAGCTGAAATTCTATCTGCGCGCCGTGGCCAATTCGATTCTGGATTATAAAATGCACTGCACATCCATGACCGATACCGAGGCAATGAAATTCCTGACTCAGGACGCCTTCCAATCCGAAGGCGAGGCCAAGCTCAAGCTGATTCGCGCCAAGCAAAGCTCCGTGCAGTTGAGCACCTATTTTGTCGGGCGCATGGCGCATTACCGGCTGCACCAGCAAATCGAGCGTGAACTGGGTGACAAATTTGATCTGGCCCGTTACCATCAGGCGGTGCTGGCCCACGGCTCGGTGCCGGTGAAGTATCTGCCCGAACTGGTGCGCCGGGATTTGGAACTGGGAAGATGAACCCTTCCAGACACACTCAACCCCCGACAGGCCGCCGCCCAGGAACCCGCCGGAGACAACGTCAGATGCGGCGCGTTGAAGGTTCGACGTTTCCCGTTTCTTTTTCATGAGCCGTTACCTCACTGCGCCACTTAAAACGAACCGATATCCGCCGGGGATTCCGTACATCGTCGCCAACGAAGCCGCCGAACGGTTCAGCTATTACGGCATGGCTTCCATTCTGGTGTATTTTATGGCGCATGACCTGCGCGACGCGCAAGGCCGGCTGGCCCCCATGACCGAGACGGAAGCCGATGCCTGGTACCACACATTTCTCACGGCAGCTTATTTTCTGCCCCTTCTCGGCGCGTTCCTGGCGGATGCCTTGTGGGGCAAATATCTGGTCATTTTATCGCTCTCCATTGTGTATTGCTTCGGCCATTTCACCCTGGCGCTGAACGACACCCGTTTGGGGCTGGCGGTGGGGCTGGCGCTGATTGCGCTGGGTGCCGGCGGCATCAAACCGTGTGTCAGCGCCAACGTGGGCGATCAGTTCGGCCCGACCAATCAACACCTGCTGTCGCGCATCTTCAACTGGTTCTACTTCGCCATCAATCTCGGTTCGGCCTTTTCCACCCTGCTCATCCCGTGGTTGCTGGAGCGGGCGGGATCGAAAATTGCCTTTGCCGTGCCGGGCGTGGCCATGCTGATGGCGACCTTTGTCTTCTGGATGGGGCGAAGGAAATTCGTCCACATCCCTCCGGCCGGTCTGCGCCCCTACGCCCGGGAGCTTTTCCAGCGTGAAAACCTGAAGGCGCTCGGGAACCTGCTCATTCTGGTCCCGTTCGCGGCGATGTTTTGGGCCTTGTGGAACCAAAGTTCCTCCTCGTGGGTGTTTCAATGCGAAAAGATGGATCGGCACCTCTTCGGCCACGAGTGGCTGCCGGCGCAAATCCAGACCGTCAACCCGCTTTTTGTGCTGCTCATGCTGCCGTTGTTTTCCTATGTCATTTATCCGGCGGCGGAAAAATTCGTGCGCGTCACACCGCTGCGGAAGTTTGGCGCCGGGTTGTGGGCAGTCATTGCCTCTTTTGTCCTCATTTGGTGGATTCAGAAACGGATTGACGCCGGCCAACATCCGACGGTGCTGTGGCAAATTCTGGCTTTTGTGATTCTAACGGCGGGGGAAGTAATGCTCTCGGTCACGCATCTGGAATTTGCCTACACCCAGGCACCCCGCAAGATGAAATCGCTGGTCATGTGCACTTACCTCGGCTCGATTGCGCTGGGCAACGCCTTCACAGCGGCGGTGAATTTTTTCATCCAGAATCCCGATGGCAGCGTGAAGCTCAAGGGCGCAAGCTATTTCCTTTTCTTCGTGAACAGCATGCTGGTGACGGCCGTTTTATTCCTGGTTGTCAGCCGGTTTTACCGGGGGAAAACCTACCTTCAAGATGAAGCCGAGGCACAGCCGGTTTGAAAATTACCGCAAACCCCAGCACAAGCTTCCGACCGCCAGTGGGCCTTCGGCGCGGCTGTTTTCATGAGGTTTCGCAAAGGCAAAGGCCTGAAAGGCACCTTCAACTTATGCTCCAACGCGCGCGGAACCAGCGCCCGGCATTGGCAAAATTTCCACCCGTCCATACCTGAAGCTGTTCCCGCCGCATGATGCGGAGCGGCGATTCTCCCCAATGGTTTTCACCCGGCTCCCGTTTGCGGAGCCTCCAGCAGCCAGTAAATGAGCGCGAATTGGCTGATGGTAACAGCGGCAATCAGGACCCAGGCCAACACTTCGTGAAAGCGCAATCCGCGCTGGCGGACGGGGGCCAGCTCAAACTGGATGTTGACCGAACCGCAGGTGATCACGTCGCCATTGCACAGCCGGGCGCTTTGGACAGGTTGGTGGTTGACGGCAACCAGCGCCTGGGGAGCAGCAGTGAGGGTCACCGCCTCGGTCTGCTCAAGATTTAACGTCGCGTGGCGTTCCCACACGCCAGGATCGCTCAATTGCAAATCATTTTCCGCCGCGCGCCCGATGGAAAAAGGAAAACGGCGGACCTTGCTGAAGTAACCCGCCTTTTTCCCGGAAAGAACATGCAATTGGACCATTCGGTTACCGTTCGTCCGGGCGCTTCAGCACGTCCCCGAATGTGGCGCCGAAAATTTCACCAGCTCCGGCCGACATAGATTTGATCATCCGGATAGACCGGCGGGTCCTGAGCCGGATTTTCCATGGCCTTTTTGTAGTTGACGAGAATGCGGCGGTTGCTGCCGGCGTGAGTGAGCCAGACCTTGCGAGGACTGGCAAAATTGTTCAGGCCCCCGGCAGCCTGAATGGCCTTAGTTACCGTCATGTCGCTCAAATACATGACCCGGCCGGGGGTGTTGACTTCACCGGAAACATAAACCACACGTTCCGTGGATGCCCCCTGCACGGTGACGGTCATCCGAACATAATACTTGGGCACGTACGCATCATAAATATCCTTCTGCAATTCACCGGAGGTCTTGCCGGCGGCACGAATCGAACCAATGAGCGGCAGGGTGATGGTGCCGTCTTCTTTGATGGTTTCCTGGTGCGGTTGCGTTTGCAGGGTGTCGCCCAGCGGCAGCCCCGAAAAAGTGACGATCACCGTCTCACCCACCCGGAAACGCGCCACATCTGCGGACACGCCCTGGGCAAAGGCAGCAGGATTCGATCCGGCAGCGGACGTCGTCTGACCGACGCTGGCTGGCGGCCGGGGATTGTCCGTCAGAAAAATATCGTTTGAAGGTGAGCTACAGCCGGCGAGAAAAAATCCCCCAATAAACCAGGAACCGGCAAGTAAACCGCGAAACAGTAATTTCATGTAAACTCAATCGTGGCGAAACGAAAAAGGAATCAATATTTTTGTTTGACGCCCGGTCGGTCAGCATTGTCACCGGCGCCTTTGGCCGCCGCTTCAGCCTCCTGTTCCTCTTCGTTCTTTGAATAGTAATAATATCCGTGGTAGTAACCGCTGTAATAGTAATAGCTTTCGTCCTGTGACATGTTGATGTTGTTCAACACGATGCCCACCAGGTTGCCCCCGACTTTTTCGATCAATTGTTTGGCGCGGATGTTCATCGGCTGCGGGTAGCGGCGATATTGAATGACCTGAATGACCATGTCCATTTCGCTGGCCAAGATGGAGGCGTCGCTCACTCCCATGATGGGAGGGGAATCAAAAAACACAAAATCGTAGCGCCGCTTCAATTCGGCAATCATGTCTTTCATGGGCGCCGAGCCCAGAATATTCATGGAACTGCTTGGCAGTTTTCCGCTGGCCATCAGGTCCAATGTCGGCAGGCTGGTGCGTTGAATGACCTCCTCCAACGTGTTTTGCTTGAGCAGGTAATTGGTCAGACCAATACTGTTGCCCACTTTCAATGCCTTGTGCAAAGTGGGGCGGCGCAGGTCCGAGTCCACCAGCAACACCCGCTGTCCCGCCTGGGCAAAGACCGTGGCCAGATTGAGCACGGTGGTGGATTTGCCTTCTCCGGCCCCGGCGCTGACCACCACAATGCAGTTCAACCGATCATCCTTGCGCGAAAAGAGGAGGTTGGTGCGCAAGACGCGGTAGGCTTCGGCGTGCTGACTTTCCACGCCTTCTTCAAGCAGGACCCCGACGTTCTGAGGAATGACGCCCAGGACAGGCGCCTGAAGGGCGCGTTCCACATCATCAATCGTTTTAACGCTGGTGTCCAGGTATTCAATGAAGAATGCCAAACCCACGCCGACGAGAAGGCCCACGACAATGCCCAGCACAATGTTAAGCGTTTTGTTGGGTTTGACGGGCGCTTTACCGGGCACAGCCGGGTCCACGATACTGACCATTTGGGTCTTGGGAATCTCCAGGTCCAATTTTTCGGATTCGATTTTGGCCTGGAGCAGCTTGTGAAATTCCCGTCGGTCTTCCAAATCACGTTTGGCCTGCCAGTAGGGCTGGCCGCGCGCAGCGGCTTCCTGATCGGCAGCGATGCTGTTGCTCAAGGAGGCCCGGAGAGTGTCGAGTGAAGCCTTCATGGCCTGCACCTGCGCATCCAGACCGTCCATGATGCCTTTCACGCGCTTGTCAATTTGCCGGTTCAACTCGTCGGCGAGCTTTTGTTGGCGCATGACATCAGGATTGTCCGGAGCGTAATCCACCTTCAATTGAGCCAGGGTTTGCTCGGTTTTATGCAGGCTGTCCAGAAGACTGCTTAATTCCGGATCGGTCACCAGACTCGGCAGTACGTCACGCAACTCCGCCGGATCAGTCTCCTGCAACTGATGCAGCGTGGTCATTTTTTTCTCCATGCTCACGTACTCCTGCTCCTTCTCAACCGCCTGGTCGTTGAGGCGCTGCATGGTCACCGAATCCAGCGTGGGCGTCGGCGCAATCGCGTTGGGGTCGGTATCCACGACGTGATACTTCTGGCGGAGATAATCCACGTTGGATTGGGCGGCGCGGATTTGAGCCTCTTCTTCCTCGAACTCTCTCTTGAGCACCTGGATGCCGTTCCAGGTATTGGTGTTGCGCAATTCCAGCCGGTATTGTTTATAGGCCTCGGCAATGGCGTTGGCCAGGTCGGCGGCTTCCTGCCTGTCTTCATCGTATACCGTGATGTCAATCAGTTTGGTGTTGCGCTCCGGCGAGAGGTTGATGTGTTGTTTAAGCAGCTCCATCGTCTCGTCGGTGGTCAGAGGCGTGCCGCCGTTGTAACGATCCCCCCACTTTTTATTGAGGTCCATGCGCGTGATGACCCGGCCCAGGACCTTTTCAGATTGCATCTTCTCAAATTCGGTCTGGATGAAATAAGGGTCATAGGGCAAATACGCCGACGACGGCAGGCTGCCGCCCAACCCGATACTGGAAATATCCAAACTGTCCGGATTGACCTCAATCCGGGCGGTGCTGGAATAGGATTGCGGCAGGATCAGGGTGACAATGGTGGCCGTGATGGCAATCAGCAAAAAGACCGAGATGATAACCGTCTTGCGAATGCGGATGATACGCCAGTAATCCAGAAAATGCAGCGTCGTCTCCGATGCTGCCGCCGGCTGATTTTTTGCTGGTTCCATAGTCGAAAAACAATGGGAGCCAGGGGTTAGACCCTGCTCCCGTTCAGATGTTCAAACTCGATTTTGTGGCATGCCCGTTCCGGGCGCAAGTGTCAATAGGAGCCGGTGACGCCCACGTAAACGCGATTGCGGGTGTAGCTCTGAACCAGCACCGCCGGGGCCGAATAATAGTCGAAATTGTAGCCGACGTCCGCCGAGAAATGCCGGTTGAAATTGTACGCCAGATCCAACCCGGCGCTGTACCAGTCGGCGCTTTCGTCGTTCAAACCGCCGCCATGATAAATTCCATGTTGATAACGACCCACCAGGCTGCCGATCAACTTGGCGGTGATCGGATGGTTGACGGTGGCGTAAACCACCGTGCTTTCCTGATCCAAGGTGATTTTCCCGCCGGAAGGAAAAACCTGGTCGGTTGCATTCCGGGTTTCCAACACGCCGACTTGGGCATATCCGCCCGGTTCGTAGGTGTAGGTGACATTCACGTCAGCATACGGCCCCCACGAGCTGGTGCCGCTGGGATCGTTGTAGTAGTCTGCATACTGAAAGCCCACGCGCGCATTGGCGGTCAGGTTTTCCAGAAGATTGTGTTGCACGCCGACGTAGCCGAAGTGTTGCAAATTATTCCGGTCGTCGCTGTGGAAATCACCGCCGCCGGGTCTTCCGGGCGCAATGGCTTCATCCGCCGTATAATTCACCGCTCCGAATTGATAGCCGATAAAACCCACCGTCTCCGGCATCAACTGCCATTTCAAATTCAAAGCCACGTAATTTTCATCCCGGTCCAGAAGGCCGGCGTAACTGGGGCTGCTGGCCGTGCCGCCGCCGTTGTCATAACTGACAAATACGTTGTTGTAGCTTAATTCGGTGCTCAGTAATTGAGTCCACACCGTGTTGAGAGTGAGGTGCGCGTTGTTGACGACGTAGTCTCCCGAAGTGCGTTGGGCGGTTGAAAAGGCGCCCGAGGCAATGTTCAAGTCCGGTTCCTGGGCGCGCACCACTGAATCCTGCAGTCGGGCCTCCCACCGCGGTGAAAAGGCATGGTCAATCCACAAATCGAACTGGTGAGTCTGGTCCACGGGGTTCTGGCCGTTGTTTTCACGCTGCTGGTAATAATACAGGCCGTAGGTGTATTTTACCCCAATCTCGGTCTGCTGCAGGGGGACGTTGGCCTGCAGCGAGGGGCTGGCTTCAAACCCAAAGCTGCCATGCTTGGTGTGCGAGGTGAGATAATTGTCATCGTAAAACCCCCGCAGCGTCGCTGAAACATTCCAAACTTTCGATGCATCGTTCCCCGCGTCGGGCGCGTAAGCTGCTTGAAGTCCTGCGGTTCCGGCTGCGACCAGCCCCATTGAGACAAAAATTTTCTTCATAAGCCCGCTGATGTCAGTTCGTTTGATGGCGCCAAGCCGCAATTCGTTCAAATTAAATTACTGGCCGGGCCAATGTTTAACCGAAATTAGCAAAATCCCCAACGCCGAGTCAACGATTTTTTTCATTTTTTTTTGCAATTGATTTATCCACCGCCAGTTCCGTTGTTCTCCGCCCGGAACAGCCGTTGCTGTCAGCAGGGCGCAGGCGCCTGGCGCTTTGCAGGGGAGGGATCAGGCTCATTTTGAAACCCGCCGGCGGGGCGTTGAGGCGGCACCGCGCTTGCGGCCCAACTGGGCTTGCAAGGATTTCAAGGGCAGAGTATTGACCACGTCTGCGGCTTCGAGCCAGCCTTTGCGGGCGATACCTGCGCCCAATCGCAAATAACCGACGTGCTCATTGCGGTGGGCGTCGGGGTTGATGACGCATGGGACGCCCTTGGCTTTGGCGTGAGGCCACCACCGCCAATCCAGATCGAATCGCCGCGGGTTGCAATTCAATTCCAGCCACGTCCCGGTGGCCGCGCAGGCGTCAATCACTGCCTGAATGTTGACCGGATAAGGCTCGCGTTCCAGCAACAGCCGGCCGGTGGGATGGGCGAGGAAGTGCACGAACCGGTTTTCCGCTGCCCGAATCAGCCGTTTGGTGTTTTCGGCTTCGCTGTTGGCAGGCACATGCAGACTGGCCACCACCACGTCCAGCTCGGCCAGCAATTCGTCGTCAAAATCCAGCCGGTCCTTCAAAATATCCGTTTCGGCGCCGGTCAAGAGCCGGAAACGGCTGCCGCGCGCTTCCAATTGTTCGTTGATGCGTTTGATTTCGGCGATTTGCTGGCGCAGGCGGCGGGCGTCCAGGCCGTTGGCCTGAAACGACGAGCGGGAATGGTCGGTGATGGCCCAATACTCCAGACCCAGATTCTCCATGAACTGTGCAATCTCCTCCAGCGTGTGATGTCCGTCGCTCCAGGTGGAATGATTGTGCAGCGCGCCGCGCAGTTCGGTCCATTCGATCAATTTCGGCAGTTCATTCTTTTCCGCCGCGGCGAATTCGCCGTGGTCCTCGCGCAGTTCCGGTTCGATGTAGGGCAAATCCAGTCGGGCAAAAATTTCCGGTTCGTCCCGGCACGGCACCCGCAGTTTTGGGTCGCGCGTTTCCTCCTGGGATTTGAACAGGCCGTATTCGTTCAGGCGCAGGCCGCGGGCAATGGCCCGCTGGCGCATGACGATGTTGTGTTCCTTGCTGCCGGTGAAATAGGCCAGCGCGAAGGGAAATTCCGCGTCGCTCACCACCCGCAAGTCGCATTGAAGCCCGCCGTCCAGAATCACGCTGGCCTTGGTGTCGCCTCGAGCCGTCACTTTCAAAATGCCCGGCTGGGAAACGAAAAAGTCAATCACCTCCGCCGGTTGTTTGGACGACGCCAGCAAATCCAGGTCGCCGATGACTTCCTTGAAGCGCCGCAGGCTGCCGGCAACGCTGCAACGAATCACCGCCGGGTGCCCCCGCAAGGTTTCCAGCAGCGGCTCCGCTGCGCGCCAGGCGTCGCTCAACAAATGCTTGCTGGCATAGGCGCGGCGCCGGGCGATGCCCTCCAGGAGATTGGTTTGCGTCTTCTCGCCGAAGCCGTCCAGTTCCGCCACCGCGCCTTTTTTGCAGGCTGCTTCGAGCTTTTCCACCGAATCAATGCCCAGTTTTTTGTGCAGCGCCTGGATTTTTTTGGGGCCCAGACCGGGGATTTCCAGCAGTTCCAACAAGCCTGGCGGGATCGAAGCCTTCAATTCTTCGTAGTATTTCAACCGACCGGTTTCCACCAGTTCCTTGATTTTTTTGGCGAGGCCTTCGCCGATGCCCTGGATTTCGTCCAGGCGGTCTTCGGCCACGATCCGGTCCAGCGGTTCATTGAGATTTTCAATGGCCCGCGCCGCGTTGGTGTAAGCGCGCGTCTTGAACGGATTTTCGCCCTTCAATTCCAGCAGGGTTCCAATCTCCACCAGAATTTCGGCGACCTTTTCCTTGTTCATGAGGCCAATATAAATTCAAAGCGCCGGCTTCAAAGCCCAAAGTATCCCCGAATCAGAGGCCGCCCGGTGCCGCTTTGACCTTTATCGGCGGGACGTCGCCGCTAACATGACGGCGTGACGACGCAAAAAAAAATTCCCGTTGCCCTGACCATCGCCGGCTCCGACAGCGGCGGCGGCGCGGGCATTCAGGCGGATTTGAAGACTTTTGCTGCCTTCCGCGTTCACGGCGCCAGCGCCATTGCCTGCCTGACAGCGCAAAATCCAAAGTGTGTGACCGCCATCCAACCTGTTTCGCCGGAATTTCTGCGTCAGCAACTCGAGGCGGTGTTTGCCGAGCTGCCGCCGCGCGCCGTGAAAACCGGCCTGTTGTTCTCGGCGGAAAACGTGCGCGTGGTCGCCCGGTTCCTCAAAAATCCGGGGCCAGAGATGCGAAATCTGAAATTGGTCGTGGACCCGGTGATGGTTTCCACCAGCGGTGCGCGGTTGCTGGAGCCGAAGGCATTGAACGTTTTGCGCGAAGAACTCCTGCCGCTGGCGACGCTGGTCACGCCCAACCTGTCCGAAGCGGAGGTCTTGAGCGGCCGGAAAATCGCGTCGCTGGCGGACCTGGCCGCTGCCGCGCGCCAAATCCACTCCCAATTCGGCTGCGCTGTGCTGGCCAAGGGCGGGCATCTGCCGTCCGCACCCGCCTGGGGCCGGAAGGCGCGCTCCCGACCGGCAATTCGATGCGCCTCCGACGTTTTCTTTGACGGCCAACGCGAGCGAATTTTCTCCACCCGATTTGTCGAGAATCGGCGCACGCACGGCACCGGCTGCGTTTATGCGGCGGCGGTCTGCGCCGCGCTGGCGCGGGGAAAAGCTCTGCCACAGGCGATTCAACTTGCGAAAAAATTTGTCACTGCCGCCATCGCCGACAGTTACCCAATCGGACGGCATTGGGCATTGGGCGTTTGGCCGGGCCGCTGAATCACGCCGGTCGGGACGGGATTTAACCTTCAACGCTCATTGGGTTCGCAGCCGGAAAAACCGGGCCGCGTTGGTGACGCCGACGAAAACCACGTTCTGTCCGTTCGTGAAAACGGGCGGCGGCAGACCGTTCGTGCGCCAATCCGGGGCGGTCAAATCCGGCGCGGCCTCGGGCACAAATCCCGCCGGAAAAGCCGGCCATGACAAATTCGCGCCTGCCCCCGCTCTTGAAATGGCCAGCGTCGGCGAAGAAAATTCCCACGCCAGCGCATACGGTTCGGCGGCGCTGACCATGCCGGAGCCGCCGGCCTTCCAGACCTGCAAATCGTAACGGCCCGGGGCCAGTCGCGGCAGGAAAATATGCTCCACGTTGTCCACCGCGCTGGTGCTGGCCGCCATCAGATGGCCGTCCACGCAGCGGTACAGAAAGAGATTCAAGTTGTTAATAGCCGTCTGGTTGGCGTGCCGGTTCCAAACCAGCGTGGCCGCGGCGAGGAACGGCGCGTCGGTCGCGTTTGTCAAGTTGAAAAAATAATGATTTACCCCGTCGGCGGTCAGGCTGCTGGTGTTGGTGTTGAAATCCCAGGCACTCCACGCGGCGATGGAATTCGTGACGTCCGGCGGCGGATGCGGGCCGCCGGGGGAAGCGGTCATGGTCCAAGCCCCGTTCGTCTGTTGCCGGCCGAGGAGTTGTTCATAGGAATTGAACACGTTCAGCACGCCGGCGCCGTAACGAAAATCCAGCGGCGCCGGTGGCAGATTCGTCCAACCCGCCGGTTTCACAGCGCCATTGAGCAACAGGGCCTTGATGGTGCGCGGGTCGGCGGCGGCATTCGTATCGGCGCCGCCATCGCCGCGTCGCGCGGCCTGAATCAAAACGGCTGCCGCGCCGGCGACCAGCGGCGTGGAGAAACTGGTGGCGCCGCCGGGAGCAACGAGGTCGGGTTTGCAGCGGCCGTTGTCCGCCGTGGGACCCACGCTCGAACTGCCGTCGGAAACCCCCACGCTCAGACCATTGTAACAGGTCGAAGGCGCCTGCACCGGCCCGCCGTTGCCCGCGCCGGACACGAACAGTGTCTGGTACTGGGCTGCGTAATTATCATAGCTGGAATCGGACTTTTGTTGCAACGCCACCGAGGCATCGCCGTAAATGAAGCTTTGATTGATGACCGCGTCGTTGAGGTTGGTGGAGGGCAGCGTGACGGTGTAATTGGTGAGCAGGGGCGTGGGCAGCCCGGAAATTTTTACAAATTCGTCGGCGAACCAGTTGTCCACATGCGCCACATGGGTGGCCACCCCGCCCGGGCCGTAAAAAATCCCCGCTACGGCGTCCGCATGGCCGGATTCGTAACCAACGCCATTGGGGAAATTCGTCGCGGCGCCCAGGTCGGAAACGTAGTCAAACCCCACGCCGGCCACGCCGATGGCAGACGGGTTGACTTCAAAATAATCGCCGTTGGTGCTCACCGTGGCCTCGATTTGCGCCACCCGCACGCCCGTGCCATCCAGATTCGTGGCCACGGCCTCCCGCAGCAAATTCACTCCCGTGACATTGAGATTCTGGGCGCAAACGACGCCGGAAGAGACGGCCAGGAAAATCAATCCGGCGGTTTTGGCGCAGGGAGACATTTTCTGTTCGCGGAAACTAACCCGAAGGCAATTAAAAATCCAGCGCGACCTGGCCGGCCGACGGCCCGCACCCGCCGAAAATCATTCAACGCCACTCCAGCACCAGCAGCGACACCGCCTGACGCGGCAGAAGAAAATGAAAGTCCGCCTGACCGTCGCGAAGGCGGATTTTTTCCGGTCGGCCCAGCCGCGCCAGTTGGCCGGCCTGCTCCAGCCGGGCACGTTGCGCCGCCGTCAATGTCACCGGCGAACCCATTTTTTTCCAAACGGTCCAGGCGTTGCTGTGGTTGGCGTCAATGCGATACTGCGTGAGCGTCAGTCGGCCGTTGGCGCGCGGCAAGCCGTCGAAGGTCACGGTGACCTCGGCATCGGGGCCGGGCACATCGTCGTCGTAGTAATGCCAGACCAGGGCGGTCAATTGATTTTTGCCCAGCACCGCGAGCGCCGAAACGTCCGGCGCGCCGCGCACACCGCCGCGCAAAATTTTTTCCGCGTCGTAGCCGGTGCCGCCTTCCACCGCGAGCTGTTCGCCGCTCATTTTGGAAAACATGCGGAAGACATTGAGCACCGGCTTGTCAATCCCGTCGGTGGCCAGCGCGCGGAAGCCGGCAAACGGCGGTTGACCTTCAAATTCAAACGCCCAGGTCAGCGCGCCTTCGAGGTGCACACCCCGCGCGGCGGCCAGATCAGAAAGCCGTGAAAAACAGGCGGCGGTGTAGCTGGCATACATCGAGCCGTTCCGGTAACCCTCCGCCGGTCCCGTGCAGGCGGCGCAGCCTTCGGGATCGCATTCGCTGATGATGACCGGCAGTTTTTTGAATTCGGGAAAGGAGGCGATAACGTCGCAGGCCTCGGCCACGTTGCGAAATTCGCTGATCATGCTCATGCGCACGTGACCGTCAATGAACCTCGTTGTGCCTTTGGCGTGGAACGAAATGAAATTCAACGGCGACCCGATCCGGCCGGTAACACAGTTGGTGCCGCGCGCACAGTGCTCCAGAAAATCATGCAGGAACGTTCCGCCCGGCCCACCGGCCGTTTCCGGCCCGCCGACGCGCGCGTCCGGCAACGCGCGCCGCACACCGTCCACAGCGTAGTCATAAAGCTTGAAATAATCCTGGCGCGAGCCGTGCCAATAGCCGATGTTCGGCTCGTTCCAGACTTCCCAATACCAGCGGCCCACCTCATCCGCCCCGTAACGCTCCACACAATGTTTGGTCCATTGATAAACCAGTTCACCCCATCGGGCGTAGTCTTTCGGCGGATACGCCATGCCCAGCGTCGGGTCCACGCGCTCATTTTCCGGCGGGTGGTGCGGATAATCCTGCGGATGCGTCGAAAGCGCCTCCGGCATGAAACCGATTTCGACGTACGGCCTCAAGCCGCGCTGGCGGCAGGTGTCGAAAATTTTGTCGTTGAGGGTCCAGTCGTAAACCGGCCGGCCGGCGGCGTTCTCTTTGTAGGCGCTGGTGGAACTGAATTTGAGCGCGTAGGCGCCGTCGCCGCTGGTCAGCAAATGATGACAGCGGATGTAAATCTGCGGGGGCTGCAGCGCGCCGAGTTCGGACAGCAATCTTTTGCCATTCGGCAGGTAGGTGTAATCCGCCTCGTCATAACCAAAGAATCGCCAGATGGGCGTCCATTCACCCCGCGGCTGAGCGGCGTGAATGTGCAGCGTGACGGGAAACGCCTCGGCACCCGCCGCCACGCGCCACGGCGCCAGCGCCGTCGCAAAGGCCAAACCAAAGGGCAACAGCAGGGAACGCATGGCGTCATGCCTAACTGTTCGCCGGCGGGAATTCAATTGCGCGCCGGTTTCCGAGGACCTTCGTCCGGGCCAGTTCCCGTGCCTGGCGGATCAAATCCGCATCGGTGGCCAGATCGCCGAAGCGCAATTTCAGGGCGCCGCTTTGCTGCCGGCCCAGCAGTTCGCCCGGCCCGCGCAGTTTCAAATCCGCCTCGGCAATTTTGAAGCCGTCGCCGGTCTGCTCGAGAATTTTCAGTCGCGCCTGCGCCGCGGGGTCCGAAGCGTCCGAAATTAAAATGCAAAAGCTTTCCTGCGCGCCGCGTCCGATGCGCCCGCGCAACTGATGCAACTGCGCCAGCCCGAAAGCCTCGGCGTTTTCGATCAACATCACCGTGGCGTTCGGCACATCCACGCCCACTTCGATGAGGGAGGTGGCCAGCAGAATGTGAATCCGCCGGGCGCGGAAGTCGGCCATCGCCGTTTCCTTTTCGGCATTTTTGAGCCGGCCGTGCAGCAGCCCCACGCGAAACGGCGCAAAGATTTTTTGCAAATGTTCCCATTCGCGGGTCACCGCCTTGAGGCCGGCGGCGTTTTCTTCCACGCGCGGATAAACGACATACGCCTGGCGGCCTTTTTGGAGCTGGCCGCGAATGAAATCGAACACCTTCGGCAGTTTATCCGCGCCGCGGACGAACGTTTTGACAGGACCGCGTCCGGGGGGCAGTTGGTCCAGCACCGAGACGTCCAAATCGCCGTAAAGCGTCAAAGCCAGCGTGCGCGGGATGGGCGTGGCGGTCATCACCAGCAAATGCGGGTAACGGCCTTTGCGCACCAACGTTTCGCGTTGGGCCACGCCAAACCTGTGCTGTTCGTCAATGATCACCAGGCCGAGGTTGGGCAGGCGGAAATTTTCGGTGAGCAGCGCATGCGTGCCGAGGAAGAGGGTGGAAGATTCCCGGGGAATGGCGGCCACCGCCCGGCCGCGCGCGGCAGGGGAAGTCTCCGCCCCCGCGCCTGAAACTTCCCGGCGCTCCCCCGTCTGTAAACGAACTTCAATTTCCAGCGGCTCAAACCATCGCTTGAAGTTTGCGAAATGTTGTTCAGCCAGGATTTCCGTCGGCGCCATGAGTGCCACGTTGAATCCGCTCTCCAGCGCCATCAACGCCGTGCAAGCGGCCACGACGGTTTTGCCGGAGCCGACATCCCCTTGCAACAGCCGGCGCATGGGGTGGGGGCCGGCCAGGTCGGCGCGGATTTCGCGCAGCACCCGCGTCTGCGCCGCCGTGAGCTTGAAACCCAACGTCGCCAAAAACGGTTTCATCAACCGATTGTCGCCCGCGCAAGGCAGTGCCCGGGCCGTTGCCTCGAATTTTTCCCGGCGCGACTGGATTTGCCGTTGCCACTCCACAAACTCGTCCAGTGCCAGCCGCCGGCGCGCCCGTTCCGCGTCGGCCAATTCGTCCGGAAAATGAATCCGGCGGACGGCTTCGGCGCGCGAAGGCAGGGACGGCGTGTTCAGGCTCAAGTCTGCCGATTCGTTCGCGCCGGCGCCGCCGGGAAACCGGAGGCTGGCGCCGGGAACGCCGCTCCGGCTCCAGGCCGGCTCTTCGATTTGATTGCCAAACTGCTCCAGCGCCCGCCAAACCAGCGTGCGCATCACGCGCGCCGTCAGTCCCTCCGTGAGCGGATGCACCGGCACAATGCGGTTGAGGTGGATGAATTCGTCTTCGCCCGTTTCCACCGGCTCGGTTTCGGGATGATCTATCGTGCGCGGCTGGAGCGATTCCGGGCGACCGTAAATTAAAAATTCGCGCCCGACGGCAAAATGCTCTTCCATCCACGGATACACCTGCCACCAGCGGCAAACCAGATGCGCCGTGCCGTCATCCACCACGCATTCAAACATCGCCCGCCCGCTTTTGCGAAAGCGCTTGACGCCGGCGGCGATGATTCGGCCGCGCACGACGGCTGGTTCCTTTAATTTCAAATCGCGGATGGGTAGAAATCGGCGGCGATCCTCGTAACGGCGCGGCCGGTGGAGCAGCAAATCTTCAATTGTGAAAATTTCCAGCCGCGCCAGCAGCCTGGCGCGTTCGGCGCCCACGCCCCAAAGCGCCGTGACGGGGCGGTGCAAGGCCCCCGCCACCCGCCCTGCGCCAGCAAACGGCGGGAGCGGAGCGGCCCGATTTTCCGACGGCGGCATGAGCGCACGATACAAGCCCTTCGGGCCGGCTTCAACGGCATTTCAGGAAAGCAGCTTCCGCCAGCGCGCCAGTTGCCGGGCCACTTCGCGCGTTCCCGGCGCGCCGGGCAAATTGCGCCTGGCCATGGCCGTTTTCAAATCGAAGACCGCCAGCGCGTCGCGGTCAAAATGTTTGTCCAGGCGTTGCCATTCGGCCAGTGTCAATTCGTTCAACGCCCGGCCCGTTTTTTCCGCCAGCGCCACGGCGGCGCCGACGGCGTGGTGGGCCTGGCGAAACGGCACGCCCCGGCGCACCAGATAATCCGCCAGATCGGTGGCCAACAACGCCGGATCGCTCGCGGCGCGCTGGCAACGATCGCGATTCACCGTAACGTGGCGCAACATGGCGGCAAAAATCCGAACGGTGGCCCGCACGGTGTCGGCGGTGTCGAACAGCCGTTCCTTGTCCTCCTGCAGATCGCGGTTATACGTCAGCGGCAGGCCTTTGAGCAGCGTAAGCAGGGCGGTGAGATTGCCGATCACGCGGCCGGTCTTGCCGCGCGCCAGTTCGGCCACGTCAGGATTTTTCTTTTGCGGCATCAGCGACGAACCGGTGGTGTAGGCGTCGGCCAGGCGAATGAAGTCGAATTCGGCGCTGGACCACAAAATCAAATCCTCCGCCAGCCGCGAGAGATGAACAGCCAGCAGGGCGGCGGCGGCGCAGAATTCGATGACGAAATCGCGGTCGCTCACCGCGTCCATGGAGTTTTGGGTCAGTCGCACCGCCCCGCGGGTATCTACAAAACCGAGCCATCGGGCGACTGATTCCCGTTGGAGCGGCAGGGTGCTGCCGGCCAGCGCGCCGCTGCCCAGCGGACAGACGTTCACCCGCCCGTGGCAATCCCACAACCGCTCGTTGTCGCGCTCCAGCATCTCCACGTAGGCCAGCAAATGATGAGCCAGATAGACCGGCTGCGCGCGCTGCAAATGGGTGTAACCGGGAATCAGCACGTCAGCATGGCGTTCGCCCAGCCAGACCAGCGCGCGCTGCAAATCGGCTATTTCGCCCAGCAAGGCCACAATTTCATCCCGCAGCCAAAGGCGCAGGTCGAGCGCCACCTGGTCATTGCGCGAACGCGCGGTGTGCAGTTTGGCGCCGGCGGGCACCCGCGCGGTCAACGCCGCCTCAATGTTCATGTGCACGTCTTCGAGCGCCGGATTCCATTTGAATTTTCCGGCGGCGATTTCCCGCCCGATCCGGTCCAGCGCGCGGACCACGGCGGTTAATTCCCTTTGAGTAAACACGCCGATGCGATGGAGCATTTCGGCATGAGCCATTGAACCCAAAATGTCGTGCCGCCACAAACGCCAGTCGAAGGAAACGGATTCGGTGAAGCGCGCGACCTCGGCGGCCGGCCCGGCGGCAAACCGACCGCTGCGGGAAACGGGAGAACTTTTTTTCATGCGCCAGTCTGTTTTAACGCAAAGCCGCGCCGAGGCAAAGGCGAATCGTGGCGGCGCTTCCCAGTTGCCGTCGCCGGGCAGATGTGAAATGTTTCCGCCAAGGCCATGAGCGAGTTCAAATATGCCTGCCCGGTGTGCGGTCAGCACATCAAATGCGATTCGTCGCAGGCGGGCACGGTGATGGAATGCCCGACGTGCTTCCAAAAGATCACCGTGCCTCAGGCGCCAGCGACGGGAGAGCAGAAATTTATTCTGACCGGCACGCGGGCAGGCGAACGTTCTCTGTCTGCACCCGCTGGAGTCGCCCCGTCCGGCAACGCAGCAAAACGCGCCCTCCTGGTGCGGATGGTGTGGGCCGTTTTACTCGCCGCGGCGGCGGCCACGGCCTTTGCGTTCCGCGAAAAAATTGCGAACGTCTTCAACCGCACCGACGCCGCACCGGCATCCGTCGAGACCCGCCGCGGCGGAGCGCATCCGCCCCGGCTGATCCCGCCGCCGGCCAATGACACCAACTGGATGTTGAACCTGGCCGGCGTGAAAATTCCCGACACGCGGGCGGCCGGGCGAATTCACGGGGAGGATTTCGTTGTTGAGCGCGCCTTCCTGCAAGGCGGCACGCTGACGCTGCGTTACGGCACGCGCGGACCGGTTGTGTTGGGCCTGACTATTCATTTTCCCGGTGCCCGGCCTGAAAGCCTCGCCGGCAAATCGTTTGACATTGCCACCAACGCTCCCCGCGCCGCGCGCGTTTCGCTGCGCTGGCCGGACCATGACCGCACAGAACACGACAGCCTGGAAAACGGTTACGCCCTGCGGCTGCAATTCGGCTCCATCCAAAATAACCGTATCGAAGGGAAAATTTATTTCTGCGCCCCTGACGAAACCAAAAGTTATGTGGCCGGAACGTTCACGGCCGAAATCCGCCACCCGCGAACCCAATCCGATTGACGATGGGGAACTTGGACTGCGTCAGCCGATCGGTTCATGACGCGGCGCGGCGCACCGTTACGCCGGCAGGAGCTCCAGGCGTTGGAGTGCTTCCCGCTCGCACCGCGCGTATTTTTCAATGAGCCGGTCGTAAACGCGCGCCGCTTTTTTATCCGGCAACACCGCGCTGCCCGGCAGGGGGTCGGTGAAGCCGGCGACGACCTCCGTCCAATCCGGTTTCCGGCCGCCGGCCCGTAGCCAGCCGTGGGCGGCGCGCAAGGCCGCGCCCAGGGCCGCGCCTTTGGAAATTTCAATCCGCTCGACAGGGCAATTCATCACGTCGGCCAGCACCTGCAGCAGCGCCCGGTCATTGGAGGCGCCGCCGGTGGCGACCAGTTTTTGGGGCGTCACGCGCATCCATTGCGAATGCAGCCGCATGGCCATGGCCTGCGCTTCAAAGATGGCGCGGCAATTGGCGGCGGCATCGGTTTCGTCCAGATCAAAGCGATGAATGCCCGGCCGGTTCACGCGCGGGACAATTTCGGCCTCGAACCACGGCAATAAAATTCCGCCGCGATTGCCGGGTGGGGTGGAGGCCACCAGCCGGCCGAAATCCTCCCAGTTTTTGAGGCCGTATCGTTCGCGAATTTTCTCGCGGGCCAGCGAGCCGTTCTTGAAACAGATCAGCGTCATGTAATCGCCCGTGGGCGAAACGAACACGTGCCCCTCGCCGCGGGCGTCGGTGCGACAGGTTTTCATCGTGCCAAAAAACGTGTCGCTGGTGCCCAGACTCAAAGCCACCCCGCCCGGCCGAACCAGGCCCAGGCCGACGACGCTGCACGGGTTGTCGCCCGACCAAACCTGGACCCGGGCGCGGGGATGGACGCCGAATTTTTCCACGAAATAGGGGCTGATGCTCCCGATAAACTTCCACGGCGGCGCCAGCGGCGGCAGTTTGGATTTGAGCTTCGGCGCGGTGGCTTTGAGCGCCGCCGGACTCCAGATTTTTCTTCGGATGTCCATCAGATTCATGCCCGCGCCGTCCCCGTGGTCAATCGGCGCCACCTTCCCGGCCAGCAAGGACGCCATAAACGAACTGACCAGCGCGATGCGCGTCGTGGCCGCGTAAGCCTCCGGCTCGGTCTTGAAAAACTTCCGGATTTGCGGGCCGGTGAATCGTTCAAAGGCATCCGACCCCGTCAATCGCGCAGTGGCAGCCACGCCGCCCAGGGCGCCGCGAATCTCCGCACATTCCGCCGCCGTCGAAGAATCCATCCAAATCGGTGCCGTGGCGCGCGAAAAAATCCCGCGCAGATTTTCCACGAGCGGCTTCCGGGGATTCAGCCGTTTCAAAACCGTTTCGGCCCGCGAATTGAAATAAACCGAGCCGTGCTGCTGACCGCTGCCGCTCACAGCCAGGATCTCTCCCAGCGCCACACCGTCCTTTTTCATTTCGGCAAACAGGGCATCGAGCGCCTCGGCCCACATCAGCGGTGCACTGTGCTTGACCAGCGGGTCGGCGTGCGGCAACACCCCGTTTTGGGTGCCGTAGTGCGGCAGCGCGCGATCGAAGTTGAGCGATTTTTCGTAGACGACGCGCCGCCCGTCGAGGTCAATCACTACGGCGCTCAAACTTTGCGTGCTCGAATCCAGTCCGAGAAAAAGTCGGGCCATGCTGTTTACATCGGCATAACACCAAACACACCGTTTGACAATCCCGTTCGCAGTGCCGCGGTGGATTTTTCCCGCTTTTGGGCGGGTTGATGACGCGGTGCGGCGGACAAAAAAATCTCCGCGGTTCATTTTGAACGAACCGCTCATCAGGCTGGTGGCGGGGTTTGTCCCCAGAAGTGGGGACATGCCAAAAAAACAAAATCTGTTAAATTTCCCTCGTTGTTGGGCTGCACGGGCAGTGTGGCATGCAGCAACTGTGTGTGCTTGAACCCGCTGATGTGAGCAGTTCTCGTTGGGAGGCCGGTGAAAATCCGGCCTCTTTTTTTATCCCAAAGAAGGCGGCTATCCTGATTTCGCAGCCGGGATGAGGCGAAGCACCGGTGGGGGGAGTCAACGCCCCGTCTCGTCTTGACAACCCGAACGCCGGTGGTTCAGGTTTGCGGCTCAAATATGAAACCGTCCGATATTTTTGGCATCGTTGTCCGCACCATCGCTTTTGGGGTAATCATTTACGGGCTGTGGAACCTGGTGGGCGGATGCGATAATTTCATCGAAAACCTCCTGGAGCCGGATACCGAGGGTCAATATGCCTCGACGTTTTCCTATTTTGCGTTTGGCGTACCGTCGTTTCTGTTTGGAACGCTTTGTTTCTTTTTGGCCGACTGGGTGGTGAAACTGGCCTATCGGGAAGGATTGTGAGACGGCGTTTGGGGACTGATTAAACGTTTTTTATTCCCACTTCTTCAGCCAGTTGGCCGGCGGCCCGGGAATCCACCCACTTGACCAGGTTCAAGAAATTGACCAGCGCCGGGCTGTCGGGTTTGACGCGGAACATGTTGCGCAAGGCGGTGACGACGCGCGTGCGGACATCGGCATATTTCTCGTGCAGGAGCCGCTGGACGTAGCTTTCCAGGACGGGACGGGCCAGGGGGTCGTTCGTGCCATCGGGCAGATACGGGAGCAGGCAGAAAATCCGGATAAACACGTGGGCGTCGCTGTCTGTCAGGATCAGCCAGCTTTGTTTGACTTCCTCGGCATCGAATTTTTCGTGGAGCCGTTGGCGAATGGCGGCAGCGATGTCCGCCGGCGGGGCGCGGCCGGCAATGAGTTCCTTGACGCGCTCCCAAGCCAACTGGCGCTCCTGTTCGGGCGTTAGCGTGGGTTTTTCCGCGGGCGCGGGTCCGAGATCTTTCAACCCCAGTTCTTGAGCCACGGCCTGGCCCAGGGCAACGGCGTCATCTCGCCGCAGGCGGTCGGTGCTGAGAATGGCCTGCACGAGTATCCGTTGCCTCGCCGGCGGCAACAATCGCAGGATGGAAGCGATGGCTTCCGGCCGCGGCACGCTGTCGGCACGGATGAGATGTTTGATAAATTCCGTGGTCACCGGGTCCGCCACGCTGAATTCCGCGGCGCGGAAGGCCAGCACGAAGCGCAGCGTCCGCGCGGCGCCGCCGGATTTGCCGGTGTTGTTGATCACGGCGAAGCGGTGTTCGGGGCGGATGATGAACGCCAGCAATTTTTCGGCTTCCTGAATCAGTCGTTCGTCCAGCGGGTCATTTTCGCCGGCCAGCGCGAACTGTTCGATCAGCGGCGGCAGGCGCTGGGCAAAAATCACGTCGGGCGATTCGGTAGCCTGGTTTTCATAGTAATGCAGCAGTTCCATGACGAAGGAGAGGCGCAAAAAGGCGTTCCGCTGCGCCCGGCCCTGGTCGGTGTCGGCCCGGCTTTTCTGGACTTTGCGGTAGAGGTCCCGCAGCGCGGCCTGTTTCTCGGGAACGAGATGGGGGGTTTGTGCCAGCGCCGCTTCAAAATCCTCGACAAACGCCATCACGATTTCTTCCGGTTTGGGGCGCGGATTGTATTTCACGTCGGTGGTCAAATCCTTGAAGAGAACCAGCGCTTCCTCGCCGAATTCGCGCACGAGGCGTTCGCGTGGCACCTGGCCTTTGATGTAACAGCGCGCGGCGCGCACCACCGGCGGGGTGAAAAACAGTTCCGGTTGCTGCTCCAGCGATTCCAGCAACCCGGCCTCAAACGGCGCCTCCAGCCGGATCAGCTCTTCGATCGCCGCCTTCATCGCCGCCTTCAGATCCTGTTTGGTTTTTTCCAGCGTTTTGAGAATGGACGGCTGGAGCAGCGGCGCTTCGATCTTGCCTTTGACCAGGCTGGCGGAGATTTCCGCAGCTTGGGTGTTGTGTTCCACCAATCTGGACACCATCGCGCCCACGTCGTTGATGGGCAATTTGGCCACCAGGCTGGTCAGCAACGTGACCAGTTCAGCGTGGGATTTTTGGCGGTGTTCGATCGCCCGCTCGAGCAGTGAACGGAGCGATTTGTTTTCTTCTTCCAGCGCCAGGCGTTCGTTTTCCAATTGGCTGACCCGCGCGGCCAGTTCCCGGCATTCCTGCTGCAACGCCTCCAGGGAAAGGCCGTCGTCGGAGCGATTTGGCGTTTGTGACATGAGGAAATTTTCCCCCAATCTCCCGCGCCGGTTCAACCCTTTTTTCCGGCGGTCCCCTTTCGGAAAAGGAACTCAGCCTCCGTTCACGAGGGTTTCTCCCTCCCGCTCCGTTAATTTTTTGCGGCATTTCGTTCCGGCGCCGCTACACTGCCCGCTCCGATGAGCGCTCCTTTGCCCATCTACGAAATCCAGGACCAAATCCTTTCGTGCCTGCGAAGGGATCGGCGGCTGATATTGTCCGCGCCCACCGGCTCGGGCAAATCCACCCAGGTGCCGCAGATGCTTTTGAGGCACGGTTTTTTGGAGCGCGGTCAGGTGGTGATTTTGCAGCCGCGCCGGCTGGCCGCGCGTTTGCTGGCCGCGCGTGTCGCCCGGGAACTGGGCGTCCGACTCGGCCAGGAAGTGGGCTATCAGGTGCGTTTTGAGAATTGCACTTCCGCCCAAACCCGGATCCGTTTCGTCACCGAAGGTGTTTTGCTTCGGCAAATGTTGGATGACCCGCAATTGCACGGCGTTTCGGTTCTCATCTTCGACGAGTTTCACGAGCGCCATCTCTACGGCGACATCACCCTGGCCCGCGCGCTGGATTTGCAGGAGCAATCCCGGCCGGACTTGAGCCTCATCGTCATGTCCGCCACGTTGAATGCCGGCGAACTGGAGAATTATCTGAACCCCTGCGCCGTGCTGTCATCGGCAGGCCGGCAATTCCCCGTCGAAATCGAATATGCCGCGCCGCCGGATCGCAACGACCGGCGGCCGATCTGGGAACAGGCCGCCGAGGCCTTTGCCCGTTACGTTTCGCGCGGCGGTGAGGGTGACGTGCTGATTTTCATGCCCGGCGGATTTGAAATTTCCCAGACGATCGAAGCCCTCCGCCAGACGCCGGCCTCGAAGGGCTTCATCCTGCTGCCCCTCCACGGTGAACTGGAACCGCCGGCGCAGGACGCCGCTGTCGCGCGCTACGAACAACGCAAAGTGGTCGTCGCCACCAACGTCGCCGAAACGTCCATCACCATTGACGGCATCCGCTGTGTGATTGATTCCGGCCTGGCGCGCCTGCCCCGTTACGATGCCCACCGCGGCATTAACACCCTGTTCATCGAAAAAATTTCTCAGGCCAGCGCCGACCAGCGCGCCGGTCGCGCCGGCCGCACGGCGCCGGGCGTGTGCCTCCGACTCTGGTCGCGCGAGGAACATTCCCATCGCCCGCCCCGGGAATTGCCGGAAATCAAACGGCTCGACCTGGCCGAAGTCGTTTTGACGCTCAAGGCCGCCGGCGTGGACGATTTGCGCAAATTCCGCTGGCTTGAGCCGCCGGATGAAATCGCGCTCACTCATGCCGAAGAACTGTTGCGGGACCTGGGCGCGCTGGACAAACAAAACGGCCTCACGCCGCTCGGTCGGCAAATGCTCGCCTTCCCGTTGCACCCGCGTTACTCGCGCCTGTTGCTGGCCGCCCAGCAATACGGCTGCGTGTATCAGGCTGCCCTGGTCGCCGCGCTCACGCAGGGACGCGACCTGCTGCGGCGCCAGGTGGACAAAACGGTCACCGCCGCGCGCGACGATTGGCTCGGGGAACAGGCCACGTCGGATTTCTGGATTCTGATGCGCGCCTGGCAATTCGCCGTCCGCAACCAATTCCGCCCCGACGCCTGCCGCCGGCTCGGCATTCAAGCCGCCGCCGCGCGCCAGATCGGCCCGTTGCACGAACAATTCCTGCGCATCGCCGAACAGGAAGGACTGGACATCACGCCGCGCGACGCCGGTGACGACGCCTTGCGTAAATGCGTTTTGATCGCCTTTAGCGACCGGCTGGCGCGGCGGCTGGATTCGGGTACGCTGCGTTGCGAGCTGGTTCACCACCGCCGCGGCGTCCTGGCGCGCGAAAGCGCGGTGCAAAATCACAAACTGTTCGTCGCCGCCGAAATCCGCGAAATCCAAACACCCTCTTCGCCCGCCGCCACCAAAGACGTTCACACCCTTCTCTCGCTGGCCACGGCGATTGAGCCCGAGTGGCTCCGGGAACTGTTCCCCGACGATGTGCAATCCGAATGGCGCGTGGAATTTGATCCCACCCAAAAACGCGTCGTCGCCGCCCAAATTTTGAAATTTCGCGACCTGACCCTCTCGGCCCGGTCTGTGGAACCGCCGCCCGCCGAGGCCGCCTCAAAAATTCTGGCCGTGGAAATTCTCGCCGGCCGCCTGCCGCTGCCCTGCTGGGACCACGAAGTGGAACAGTGGATTGCGCGCCTGAATTTCCTCCGTGCGCATTGCCCCGAACTGCAACTGCCGCCGTTTTCTGACGACGACCGGCGGCACGTCATCGAGCAACTCTGTCACGGCGCCGTCAGTTACAGGGAAGTCAAGGAACGCGAAGTCAAACCGCTGATTCAATCCCGGCTCTCGCCACCGCAGCGGGAACTTCTGGAGCGAGAGGCACCGGAACGCTTGCGGTTGCCGAACGGGCGCACCCCCAAAGTGAATTACGCAAATGGCCAGGCGCCGTTCATCGCCCTGCGCATCCAGGAACTTTACGACGTGCACCAGACCCCGCGCCTGGCGCGCGGCAAGGTGCCCGTCACCGTGCACATTTTGTCGCCGGGCATGAAACCCGTGCAGGTCACCCAGGACCTGGCAAATTTCTGGCGCGTGCATTATCCCAAAATCAAATCCGAGCTTCAGCGCCGCTACCCCAAACACTTCTGGCGATGAATCGCGTCATTTCCACCACGGCATCGCTCTTGGCAAATCCCGGCAAACTTGCCAGATTGAAATGCCTTTGGCCGGGGTCTTACCACCCGGAGGCCATTCGAGGTGGAATGAGCATTGTCACCAAAACCGGCGACGACGGAACGACCGCGCTGATGTACGGCCGGCGCGTGCCCAAAAACCATCCCCGCGTGGAGGCTTACGGCACCGTGGACGAATTGAATGCCGCGCTGGGTCTGGCGCGCGCCGCCGCTGC
>DASRCU010000246.1:0-4660 GCA_035652955.1 Verrucomicrobiia bacterium
GCGCCACCAGTGGAAGGGTGTTGTTGTTCGTAAAGCTCCAGCCGCGGGCGGCTCGAGATGAAATCGGCGACGCCATCGGCAACGAACTTAAAATCAAAGTCACCGCTCCGCCGGTGGACGCGGCGGCTAATGAAGCGTTGCGGGAATTGCTCGCCGAAAAACTGGATTGTGCCCGCGGCCGGATTGAAATCGTCCGCGGCCACGCCTCGCGGCATAAAATTTTGAAGCTGCACGGCTTTGCCCCGGAGGAAATTCTCAGGCGGCTCTAATTTTCCCGGCCAGTTCTTCCGCCGGATAGGTCCAGATTTCGGCCAGCGTGGGGTGATAATGCGGCATCGCCGCCAGTTCCTGAACTGTCATCCGCCTGGCCATCGCCGCAACGATTTCGTGAATCAATTCGCCACCTGCCGGACCCACGCAACTGCCGCCGAGAATTTCGCCGGATTGCGGGTCGGCCAGCAGTTTTACAAAGCCGTCTCTGGCCTCCATGATGAGCGATTTGCCATGATCGTTGAACGGATAACTCGCCGTCACGAATGGAAGGTGATTGGCCGCCGCTGCCTTTTCGGTCAGCCCGACAAATGCCACCTGCGGGTCGGTGAATACGATGGAAATCAACAACCGGTAATCCATTCGCGCCGAAGCCGGTTTGGCGATGTTGCGCGCGGCGATTTCGCCCTGCTGCACGGCCAGGTGGACGATTTCATGCGGCCCGGTGCAATCGCCCGCCGCAAAAATGTGCGGGGCGCTGGTTTGCAGAAATTCGTCGGTGATGATGCGTCCGTCCGCTTCCGTTTTCACTCCGGCCCGTTCCAGTCCCAGACCGGCGGTGTGAGGAATCCGCCCCAGCGCAAAGAAAATTTCCTCGGCGGAAACGGATTTGGTTTTGCCTTGGTGCTCGAACCAGACGCATTTTCTTTTTCCCTTCCGTTGTGCGTCAAGCAGTTTGGTGCCGGTGAAAACCTGAAGGCCTTCGCGGCGGAAAACGGTTTCGATTGCCTCGGCGGCATCCGCATCGAATTCCTTCAAAAGCTGGCGGCTGCGTTGAATGAGGGTGACGGCCACGCCGAAGCGCGCAAAGAATTGCGCGAACTCGCAGGCGACCGCGCCGCCGCCCAGAATGAGGAGCGACCGCGGCAGTTTTTTCAGCTCCACTGCCTGGTCGCTGGTCAGGAAACCTGCCTGGTTAAGTTGCGGCAGCGGCGGCGGTGCAACACGCGAGCCGGTGGCCACGATGAAATGCCGCGCGGTGATTGTGCCACGCCGGCGGCCGGCCGGGGATTTCAACTCCAGTGTGTGGCGGTCCCGGAAGACGGCCTGGGCACGAATGAAGCGAAACGGACCCGCCCGGAGCTGCCGGATGCGATCTTCTGCAAATTCCCGGATGAGCGCGTCCTTTCGCGCCATGA
This sequence comes from Verrucomicrobiia bacterium, assembly GCA_035652955.1. Taxonomy (GTDB): domain Bacteria; phylum Verrucomicrobiota; class Verrucomicrobiia; order Limisphaerales; family UBA11358; genus UBA11358. The sequence continues at coordinate 1,410 of DASRCU010000246.1, forward strand.
CCCGTTTGAAGTCAAAGGAGACATTGCCGGATCGAATTCCCCACGGCTGCGGATGGCGGACCCGGTGCAGCACTTCCGCCGCGTACAACAGGGCTTTGGTCGGCATACAGCCGCGCAAAATGCACAGGCCGCCCACTTCCCGTCCGCCTTCAATGACGGCGGTGGTCAGCCCGGCGGCGGCCGCCGTGCGCGCGGCGGCGTAACCGGCGCTGCCCCCGCCCAGGATGGCGACGTCAAAATCGAATTGTTGCACGCGCACAGGATGCGCGACATTTCGCGTTTGACAATCCGATTCAAGGTGTCAACGATTCAGCCCCTTGACGAACCATGAATGAGATCATTTACCCGCGCAGTCCGCGCGAGACGATGGAGGGCTGGATGCATCTGCCGCGTTACATTGACAAAATCCGGCTGCACCTGGCCGGCAAATTGCACGCCGATTACCAGGAAAATCTGGGCAAAGGCTTTGACGGCCTGTGGCTTCAATACGCCGGCGTCACCCACGAGCAGATGGTGGCCGTCGTTCGTCAATCCATCATTGATGGTCAGGTGTGCGACTGGGTGCGCCGCAACGTGAAGAAACCGCCGGAAGTCAAAGCCGCCCATGCCGCGGAAATGTTGAGCCGCCCCAAACCCGGCGACGCGGCGGCCCAGGCCCGTCTGCAGATGCGCCTGCAGCAGGCGGGCCTGGCACATCGCACGGACATCAAGACCTTTGTGGATTTTATTGACGCCGACGAGAAGCGGATTTAGCCGGCGTCCACCGGCGCAGCGCGCCGTTTTTCATTTGCGCCACGAGGGGAAACGCGTCGCGTTGCAGGCAAAAGGGCACGTCGTCGCGCAGTTCGGGGAGGGCCAGCAACCGCCGGCCGTTTTCAGAACGGGAAACCGCCGCCGCCAGATCGGCTTGGGCCTGGCGCCAGGCGGCCAGGGCGATTTGCGCCGCATCCGTCAGCTCGCCATCGGAAATTTCACAAAGTGCGCCCGCGGCCAAAACGTCCTCCAGCGCGACATTTTCCCGCGTGCCGGCGCAGACGAGCAACCACTCGTTTGCGCGGCGGGTTCGGAGGAATTGCGCCGTGGCGCGCAAATTCAGAAAGGAGGCAGCCAGCACCGTTTTTGCCCCCGCACAGGCGCGCAGTGCGCGCGTGCCGTTGGTGGTGCTGGAAACAATCGTCCGGCCGCGGATTTTTTGGGGGATGAATTCGCGCGGCGAATTGCCCAAATCAAAATCGGTTCCGCCGGTTTGCGCAGCGCGAATTCTCAGGCCATCCCGCTCGCCGGCCAGCAAAACGTCCGGCCGGGATTTTTTGATGGCCAGTGCTTCGGAAATTTCCGAAACCGGAATCACTTCCCTTGCGCCGTGCTGAAGTGCGGTGACGACGGTGCTGGTGGCGCGCAGGACATCGAAGACCACGCAGACGGTCTGGCGCAAATCACGTCGGGCCAGCGTCGGCAGTTCCGCCGGCGTTAAAATGGCGTCCCGTTTCATTTCTCGCCGCAATCTATTTCATTTTCGTCCGCATGAAATGAAAAAGATACTGTTGCGCGTAACCGGCGTGCGGGCCGAAATGCGCCGCGGCAAATTCGCGCAGTTTCCTCCCGGAAATTTTCCGGCGCGGGAAATACCACCGCCGCAAGGCGCGTTGCACCCATACATCTATGGGAAAGGCGGCATCGAAGCCGCAGGCGAACAACAGGACGCAGTCGGCGATCTTGCTGCCGACGCCCGGCAGCTTCATCAATTCAGCGCGGGCGGCAGCCAGGTCCAAACCGGAAATTTTTTGCAAATCGAACCGTCCCCCGGCAATTTGCCGCGCCGTTGCCCGCAGATGCGGCGCGCGAAAACCCATTTTGCAGGCGCGCAATTCGCCTTCAGTGGCGGCGGCGATTGTTTCCGGCGAGGGAAAGGAAAAGAACCGGCGGGAACGCAATCCGGGCGTCGGCTCCAGCGGTTCGCCGAATCGTTCGCACAATTGCGAAATGATCTGGCGGATTTGAGTGATTTGTTTGTTGGCGGACAGAATGAAAGCGGCCAGACATTCCCACGGTTCCTGGCGCAGCACGCGGAGTCCGCGGCAGGCGGCGACGGCGGCGCGCATCGGTTCGTCGTCGGGAAAGGTCGCCAGGATTTTTTTTAAGTCCACATCCGTTTGCAGGAAGTCGCGGAGCCAGTCCCAGTTTTTCTGCGGCCCGGCGGTTTGAGCCTGGATGCCCTCCGGAGTCGGTCGGAGGCAAACCACATTTCGGCCGACAACGCCCACCCAGGAGTCGCCGCATGGATGCCAACGGAAGACCTGGCCCGATTCGAGAGTGGCGGCCAGGTCGTAATCGCGCGCCGGCAGAAAAATTTCGTTGCTCGCGGGCGAGGTCAACGAGGGGGCGAAAGCGGACGGGGTGGCGGTCATTTCAGGTGGTAACAGGCCCATAAATGAATGCGATGAAATACGCGGCCGCCGAGTTTGACGTCCTGTTCGCCCAAGTCGGTGACGGATTGGAATTCGTCGGCGATCCGCGGAGGCAACGTCACCGGCGGCGGAGGAGTTTGTTTGATCGGCTCCTGTGCCAGCCATTTCCAGACCCAGCCCTTTTCCAGTTTATCCAGACCGGCTTCGGACACGAAGATGGCGTTCTGGCCGCGGCGATGAGCGCGGTAATCGTAATCCGGCCAGAAATAGAACTGATTTTCCGGCGCGTCGGAATCCATGCAATAAACGAGCGGGTGGGGAGTCGTCGCGTCCCGTCGGGCTTGGGGAATATAGAACGAATACAGCCCGGTGATGCCGTAATGGCTGCAAACGATGAACACCGGTTCGCCTTGGGCGGCCAGTCTTTGGCGGGCGTCGGCGACGATCTTCGCTTCCACGTCCCAGCCGCGCACGCGACGCAACGGGTCTTTCTCGCCGGGCAGCGGTGAACCGGCCAAACGGCCAATCAGATTGCTCTGGCACATCAGCACCACGGCCAAAATGCCCAGCGTGACGCCGGCGGCAAAAACCGGCCGGAGCCACCGCCCGCCGGCACGGATTTTTTCGTCCCCAAAAACCACCATCAGGCAGAGCAAGGGCAGGATGGAAACGGCAATCCAGTTGGGCAACACGCGCGAGTGAAGGGAAAACAGCCCGTGTCCCAGGAATACCGGCGCGCCCAGGCAAAAGAAATAAAGCCACAACGGCCGCTGGTGGCGGAATTTCCAGAAACCGATCATCGCCCCAAGCGCGCCGACGAAGAAAATCGGATTCCACAACGCA
>DASRCU010000247.1:0-1214 GCA_035652955.1 Verrucomicrobiia bacterium
TCCAGCGGAACGGTGCTTTCGCGGGCACTGCGCTGGTGAAGGCGAACGGGCGGGCGTCCAGAGAACTGTTGCGAAGAAATTCGAACAGCGCTCCGTGGTATTGGTTGGTGCCGCCTTTCGTTGAGACGTTGACTTGCCCCGTTTCGCGCCCAAACTCGGCCGAGTAGATGCCGGTTTGGACCTTGAATTCTTGCAACGCGTCGATGGACGGCAGGAACGTATAGGTATTGAAGTTAACATCGGTATTGTCCACGCCGTCCAGGGTGAAGTAATTCCATTCGCGGCGGTTTCCGGCGATCGAAAGCTGCTGGTTGGCGCGATCGCCCCCTTGCCGGGAGCCCGACTGGCCGGCCGAGGCGAAACTGGCGTTGACGTTGGGGCTCAAAGCCACCAATTGGAGAAAATTCCGGCCGTTGAGCGGCAACTCGACAATGCGCTGGTTCTCAATCACCGTTCCTACTGTGGCGTTCTCCGTGTTGAGAAGTGGAGCGCCCCCTGTTACTTCGACAGTCTCGGCCACGGCGCCCACACGCAGCGAAAAGTCAATACGCGCCACTTGCTGAACCTGCAACTCGACTCCGGAACGGATTTCGGTCTGAAAACCCTGCATCTCAACTTTTACGTCATAGAGACCGGGCAGCAGAGCCGGAAAGTTGTAATTGCCCGCCGTATTTGTTCTCACCTGGCGGGTGAAACCGGTTTGGGGATTGACCACAGTGACGGTCGCGCCGGATACCACCGCGCCGCTCGGGTCCGTTACTACTCCTGTAATTTGTCCTTGCGTCTGTGCCCGGGCGACCATGGCCCACAAAAAAATCAGACTCAGCGATAACACACGCCCCGGACACCAGAAGGGGTAACCCATAAACCCTCCTTAATGATGTCAAGAAAGTTGGCAACATTCTGCCAAGCCGGGGCACATATGTCAACATCTTTTTTACATGCCCAAGACAAATAATTGACAAATGGAATGGAAGGTAGCGCCAGTACCTGGCCCATGCGGGCCGCAATGGCAATGCCGAGCGCTTTTCTGGCTGTGGATAAGCGCGGCTTTGAGGCCAACAGATGATTAGCGGGCTGGCCGCAGGCAGAACCACACTCAAGGTGCCGGCCGGCGGCCAGGGTTAACGCCGGCCGCGAATGCCAGCCACTGCACCGCAGCTCCTTGACTTTGTTTCGGGGCGAAAGGGGATCGGCTAATCTCGATTTCGGCT
>DASRCU010000248.1:0-25822 GCA_035652955.1 Verrucomicrobiia bacterium
GGCGGCCGTGATTGCGCAGCATCCGCAGCCGATCCGCCATCTGAATGTTGTTGGTGCAAATGCAGCCGCCGTCGCCCAGCACGGTGAGGTTTTTTGACGGGAAAAAGCTGAACGCGCCGAAGTCGCCCAGGCTGCCGACCGTTTGGCCTTTGTATTTGGCGCCCTGCGCCTGCGCGCAATCTTCCAGGAACCACAAATGATGCTTCCGCGCCAGCGCCAGTAACCGGTCGTTATCGGCCGGGTGACCATAAAGATGCACGCCGATGATGCCCACCGTGCGCGGCGAAATGAGCGACTCCACATGCGCGCCATCCATGACGAATGCCTCGTCAATATCCGCAAAAACCGGGCGCGCGCCCAGATGAATCAGCGGTTCCAGAGTCGGAAACGCCGTATGACTGGGCACGATGATTTCGTCGCCGGGACCCACGCCTTGAAGCTGGTGCAGCAGATACACAATCATCGTCCAGGACGAGCCCAGCACGCAGGTGGCCGTGCCGGTGTGCGCGGCGAGTTCTTTTTCAAACTCCTGTGATTCTTTACCGAGAATATATTGGCCGGAGCGAATGGCGCGCAGGGCAGCTTCCTCGACTTCGGCGTTCACAAAGCATTTGGATAAGGGGATTTTTTGCATAAAGGTTTGCCGCGAATCAGGCGAATTCATTTCAACTCTGCCGCTTTGCCGGTTTTTACGGATTCCAACGCGGCGTTCAGCACGCGCACGGCATCGTAGCCGGCCCGGCCGTCGGCGCGGGGCGTGGCGCGGGTTTTGATCGAATCCAGGAAGGCGCGCAATTCGGCCAGCAGCGGCTCTTCCGGCGGCGTCTCGATTTGGGCCATCACGCCTTCGCTGGCCTTGAAATCGCCGCCGGCCACGGGCGTGTGCAGGTTGGCGTAGGTTTTGATCTTGTATTGGGCGACATTGTAATCGCACACGGCGCTCAATTTGTCGCCGCAGATGATGACTTCGCGGAATTTGCCGGGGATGAAATAATCATTTTCCACCGTGGCCCATGTTTTGCCGTGCGGCGTTTCGTATTCCAGGGAGAGAAAGGAAACGTCCTCCATGCCGCGGTTCATGAAATCGTGGTGAATGGCCAATACCCGTTGGGGCAGTGCGCCGAGCAGAAAGTTGAACAGGTCCACAAAATGAATGCCGTCGGCAAACATCACCCCGCTGTCGTTGCGCGGGCGTTTGAAACCGCCAAAATGGCCGCGCAACATGCGGAGCCTGCCAAAATCGCCGCGCTGAATCGCCTCGCGCAGCCAGAGCGTGGCCGGATCGAACCGGAAAATGTGGCCGACCTGCAAAATGCGGTGATTTCTTTCGGCTAACTCAACGAGTCGCTGCGCCTCCTCGTTGACCAGCGTCAGCGGCTTTTCCACAAACACGTCCTTGCCGGCTTCGAGAAATTCCTGGCACAGCGCAAAATGGGTGGGCGCGGGTGTGGCGATGACCACGCCGTCCATCCGGCTGATAAAATTTTTGTAATTCGTCGTGAGCCGCTCCGGCGAAAGGCCGAGCTTGCGCGCCGGCTCGAGCTGTTTCTCACCGACTTCGGCAACGTATAATTCCACCGGCAGCGAATGAAGGTTTCGCAAATGGTTGACGCCCCAACGGCCCAGACCGAGCAACAGAATGTTCATTTCCAGGCGGATGATTCTTTCAGCAAATCTTCTCCAACTCAAGCCGTTTCAGTTTGAAAACAATTCCCACTGCCCGCAGCGCAGCAGGAGATGCAGCGGAACGCCGGGATGATTTTTTTCAAACTGCTGCACCGTGTTGCCAAAACCGGCCAGCCAGACCCGTTGGGGAGATTGAAGCAAATTCGCCAGCGCGTTTTCGTCCGGCAAATACCCCCCGCCCAGCCGCGCGCGATTGCCGGGAAATTCAAACGGCACCTGCGTCAAATCCATGTCGCCCAAAAAGGGGCGGTTCGTGGCCGAAATTGCGCCGCCGGAATAAAACGGCAGCCCTTGCGGGAACTTGCCCCAGCAAACCACCCGGTCGCCAGGCCGAAAATGTCTGGCCAGGGCGGCACCGAGCGGTTGGAGAGTCTGGTTCGCTTTCAGCGAGGTTTCAAAGAGAGGAATTTCGGCGGCGGTGATCAAAAATCCCGCCACGGCCAGTCCCGCGGTTAGCGCGGCGACCGTTGGCCAAGACCAGCTTCGCGCCAGCCACCAGACGAGCGCCGCGGCAGCCGCGACAAGCGGCGTTTGCCAGTTCAGCCAACCGGGCAGGGTGTTGTGGAAAAGGAACCTGGCCAGTAGCGGAAAAATGGCCGGCAACAGCAGCGAACTTCCCAGACAAATTCGCCAGACAAAAGCCGGGAAGGCATCGGACTGGTCCACTGCGTCCGGCGGATTTTCGCCGAAAAATTTCCACGCCAGCAGGACAGCCAGCGCCGGGAAGATGGGCAAGATGTAAGCGGGCAGTTTGGCGTGCGACAGGGAAAACAGGGCAAAGGTGAAGACAGCCCAGACATTCAGCCACAGCCAGCCGTCTTTTGATTTCCCATCCAGCCGGCGCCAGAAATTCTTTCGCCAAAGCCAGCCCAGCAAAACCGTCCAAGGCACCAGCCCGAAAGCCAGAATTCCAAAAAAATAAAAGAAGCTGCCGGTGCGGTTTTTGATGGTGGTGCCCAGCAAATGGCCAGCAGCCTGGCCCAGAATCATGTACTGCGCCGCGTCCGGCACCCGCTGGAAAACGATCAAAAACCAGGGGGCGGTCAGAATCAAAAAAAGAGCGAAGCCCGCAAGAAATCCCGCCCCGGAAAAAAATGGGCAAGCCGGGCGGCGAAAAACAGCCAAAGCGGCAAATGAGACAACCGGAATCGCCAGGGCAATCGGTCCCTTGGTCAAAAATCCCAGCGCCACAAAAACCCAGCCGGCACCAGGCCACAGAAAACGGGCTGCGGTTGGAGTCCGGCGGTTGGCCGGGTCCGAACCCGTCCAGCTTCGCCAGAAGCAATACATGGCCCAGGTGTTGAAGGCGGTCAGAAAAATGTCCGTGGTGAGCATGCGGGCCATGACAAAATAGAGCAGTGAGCTTTGCAAAAGCAGCGCGCTCCAGACTGCGACGCGGCGTCCCCCCAGGGAACGTCCCAGCAGGAAGGCCGCGCCCACGCCGCCGAGGCCGGCTAGCGCCAGCGGCAGGCGCACCGCCCATTCGTTCTGGCCGAAGAGTTTCATGGAAACGGCCACCAGCCAGTAGGTCATCGGCGGTTTGTCCAGATGCGGCAGATACCACAGATGCGGCACCAGCCAGTCGCCGGTTTCGAGCATTTCGCGGGCGATTTCGGCGTAGCGGCCTTCGTCGGGTTCGTTCAACGAACGGCTGCCGAGCAAAAAGAAAAAAGTCAACACGGTCAGCGCCAGCAAAAGCCCTTGCCGACTGTGTTTTGTGAAAATGGACTTCAAGAATCTTGCGATGGCGCGGTGAGGTGGATCAAAAACGAAAATCAATCCACCAGCCGGTACCAGTTGTCCCGCTGACGCGGCTGGTAACCCAGATCGGAAATCAACCGTTTCATGTCGGCGACGGTCATGCGGAAGGTTGTGCCGGCCTGGCTGACGACGTTTTCTTCAATCATGATGCTGCCCAGGTCGTTGGCGCCGAATTTGAGCGCGATCTGGCCGATTTCCTGGCCCTGGGTCACCCACGAGCTTTGAACATTGGCAAAATTGTCCAGATAAATCCGGGAGAGCGCCTGGGTGCGCAAATACTCGTGCGCCCCGACGGTCGGCGCTTTCAACCGGGTGTGCTCGGCCTGAAACGTCCAGCAGATGAAGGCGGTGAAACAACCGGCAGTTTCATTTTCCGCCTTGCGTTTCAAGGAAAGGTCCTGCTGCCGGCGCAATCGTTCCAGATGTTCGATGCGGTCTTCAATGGTTTCCACATGCCCAAACATCATCGTGGCGCTGGAATACAAGCCCAGCCGGTGCGCCACATCCATGACTTCCAGCCAGTCATCGCTCATGGCTTTGAGCGGCGAGATGCGCTGGCGCACGCGGTCCACCAGAATTTCCCCGCCGCCACCGGGAATCGAGCCCAGCCCGGCGGCCTTGAAATCGCCGATGATTTTTTCCAGGGGTTCGTTGAATACCTCGCGGAAGTGAATGAACTCGCTGGGACTGAAGCCGTGAATGTTGACCTGCGGCCAGGTGCTTTTGATATGACCGAGTAAATCCAGATACCACTGCTTGGTCAGTTTGGGGTGATGGCCGCCCTGCATGAGAATCTGCGTGCCGCCTAAGGCCACGGTCTCGGCGACCTTCCGATCCATCTCCTCGAATGAAATGACGTAGGCGTCGGCGTCCTTTTCCGTCCGATAAAAAGCGCAAAATTTGCAATAGACGTTGCAGACGTTGGTGTAATTGACATTGCGATCCACGATGTAAGTGACGATTTGGTTGCCGCGGCCGTCGAAATCCTTCGCCTTGGCCAGTTGCCGGCGGCGGTCGGCCAGCGCGCCCAGCTCTTCGAGCGGCAGGGAATACAGGCGCCGCGCTTCGCCTGGGGAAATGCGTTGGCCGTTCCAGACCTTCTGGAGCAAATCGTCGAGTGAGGCGTCGTAAATCACCCCGGCATTTTACTTCGTTCCTCCGGAAAAACAAGAAGCGGTGCGCCGGCCGGCGCTGTCGGCGCCGGCGCCGTTTTGCGCGATTCCGGCAGGGCGCGAATTATCGTCGGCAGCCGCGGCCGGGCCGGCGAGGAATGGGCGGGGATTTCCACCATGACGTCAAGTCAAAAGATCATTTTCGGCATGACGCCGGGCACTTCCCCCACCGTGGAAATCAACACGACGCTCTATCACCGGCTGGAATTGCGCGGGGACTGGACGGCGCGCGGTGCCGTCGGATGAAACCGCGTCGCCGCCCCCGCGTCAAAACCGCACTTCGGCGGTCAATAAAATGGAGTGGGCGCGCGCGCCACGAAAACCAACTTCAAAGTCGTCCGGCGGATACGTGAACGTCGGGTCGCCGGTGACAAAAAATTTATAGCCCACCCCCAGGGAGGCGTTCGGAGCCAACCGAAATCGGACTCCGGCGAAAACCTGCCCGGCCGGCACCACGTCCGATTCGCTCCCGCTGACAAAATCACCGGGCGTGGCGCTCGGCCCGAAGTAATCCGTATCAAAATCCGTTGCCGCAAAGCCCACGCCGGCACCGAAGTAAGGCGTGACGTTCGAGCGCGGAATGGGAAAGGACACTGTCCCGTTGACCAGGAAAGGCACGTTGTGAAGATGCGAATGGTGAGAAATGAACCCCGACGTCGAATCAATTTCGGCGCCGTTGTAACCCAGTTCAAAATCCGCGCTGAAATTGGGGTTAAAGGCGTAGCCCAGAGCCAGGTCACCGGCCAAACCGACATCGTAACGCACCGGATCACCGATCGTTCCGCCGTAGCTGACCCGTCCATCCTGGAAAAACGACGGACCCAGGTCGGCGCGGAAGTAGGGGCCGGCGCCGGCCGGAGCGGCGTAGTAATATTGAGCCTGCACTGCGGTGACCAGACAAAAAATGCCCGCCACCACGCCCCAGTCACTGCGTATTTTCATAAGCAACTCCTTTCCAAGGACCGTACCGGCGCGCAAACCAAACCGCGCTGCACCAGCAGGAATTGGACATTGCTGGCGCCGGAAAGTTCAATCGCCGGAAATTCATAGCGCCAGTTGCGGCCCTCCCGACCAGAGAAAATTTTTCAGCGCAAACAGTTCCAGCGCAAACGGAATGTAGCCGCCGTAACCCAGCAGCGGCATTTCAAAGAGGTGCAGAAAATCCGCGCCCGGTGTGTGGTAAATCCACTGCGGCCACGACCAGTAATTCCACATCTCCCAGAAAAAGCCGCAAATCAACGCGCCCAGCGAGAGGGAAACTATCGGCCGCCAGTCTCCGCGCGCCAGCCATTCCAGCAGGTGCCGCCGTCCCAACCGATGGTTCAGCGGTTCCAAAACCAGCACCAGCGAAATCCACACCAGCGGATAAAAAAATTTGGGCCAGAGCAGCGTCAGCGTGAGCATTGTCAACCCGGCAAGAAACAACTGTCGGTTTACCCGCGGCGTATCGGGAATCCGCGCCGCGGGCCGGAGCGAATCCACCCACCGGAAGGTGCGCACCAGTTCCGCCGTTTCGAACACCGCCGGCATCACCGTGGAAAACGCCAGCGTGCAGAGCGCGTAGTATTCCAGCGGCGTGAATCCGCCCGCACCCAGATATTCCCAGTTGTGCGTCCGATCGTTGATCAGTTCAAACAGCCACCAGGCTGGCGTGGACAACACAAAGAGCCGCCCAAAGTCACGCGGAGAACGCGTCCACAAGGATGCGCCCCGGCGCCGGGCCACGCACGCGTCCACCGCCAGAATGTAGCCCAGCCACAATGGAAAAAAGAGATAAGCCGTGCGCGTGCCGGGCAGCGTCCAATTCAGCGGCCAGCACACGGCCAACAGCGAAAAACCCAGCCATCCCTGCGGCGCGAACCGCCGCTTTGTTCGCACAGCCTCCATCATGCCCGCACAAAAATAAAGGACCGGCAACGCGAAGAAAACGTCAAAAATCGGTTCGCTTTGCGTGCCGGAGACGTGCAGGCTAAGGAGCTTGAACGTCAAACCGAATTCGCCGCACCAACGGCGATGCGACGCAAAAACGCGTCGGTCAGAACCGTCACACACTCGCGGGATGCAGACCCGGCGGAAATGGAAGAGGAAAATCGCCGTGGATGTTGGAGCGAGCGAAGGGATTCGAACCCTCGACATTCACCTTGGCAAGGTGACGCTCTACCGGACTGAGCTACGCTCGCTTCCAAAAGAACCCACCGGGAAATTACCGGAACGCCGTCGGTTTGAAAAGTCATTTTTTGTTTTTCAAAGCCCGGCAGCACCCGCAGGAGCCTGAGAACTTGCAGAAAACTGCTCCGGCCACGGCCCGACAATCAAAAGCTGTCCGGTCAGAAACGACCCTCCCCCTCTGCCGGCTCGTGCGGAACTGACCTCTCGCCCGGGTACCGGTGCGTGGCTCTCATCGCGCGGCGGCCGGAGCCTGGTCGCTCAAGGCGACGCGGATGGTATCCAGCAACGCGTCGAAGTTAATGGGTTTGGTGAAAAATCCGATGGCGCCGTTGGCCAGGGCGCGCTGTTTTTGTTTTTCCTCCATCTCGCCGGTGATGATGATGATGGGAAGGTGGCGACTTTTGTCCAGGCGCTGAAGCCAAGTCATCAATTTGAAGCCGTCCCACGGCACACCGCTGACTTCCGGCGGGAACACGATGTCCAACAACACCAGATCGGGCTTTTGTTTCCGGGCGGCGGCCACGCCTTCAGCACCGTCCTGAGCGGCGATGACTTCATACCCGGCGCCGCGCAACTTCATGAACAGCGTTTTGAGAATGATCGGATTGTCATCCACCACCAGAATTTTCTTTTTTTGGCCCGCGGCAACAGATGCTGTGCTCATAGGCGTCTCCGGCTCAAGGTTATGGCGCTTGGCGGTTGTCAAATTTGAGAAAAAATTATCACAACCGCCGCACCGTGCAAAATTTTTTTAAGCGCTTTGAAGCGCCCCGGTTCACCGCTACATTGGCGGCGTGAGCAACGTCTTTTACGCCCCGGGTCCGCAGCGGGCGGCGAAGGTTCGCGACCTCTTTGGCGCCATCGCCCGGCGTTACGATTTGCTGAACGATCTGCAAAGCTTCGGTCTGCATCGCTTCTGGAAACGTCGCGTGGCGGCGCTGGCGGGCGTGCGGCCCGGCGACCGGGCTTTGGATTTGTGCTGCGGCACTGGTGACATTGCCTTTTTGCTGGCACAAAAGGGCGCTGAAACCATCGGTCTGGACTTCAGCGACGATATGCTCGCCGTGGCCGAAAGTCGCCGGCGGAGGAAACGGGGCAGCCATCCGCTGCCCGGCGGAAGAGATTCAAACAATCCGCAATTTCTTCAGGGCGACGCGCAACAGGTGCCTTTCCCGGATGCGTCTTTTGACATTGTCACCATCGGTTACGGTCTGCGGAATCTGGCCGATTGGGAGCGCGGCCTGGAGGAGATGCATCGTGTGGCCCGACCCGGCGCGCGGCTGGTGGTGTTGGATTTTGGCAAACCGTCCCATGCGCTTTGGCGCAAAATTTATTTCACTCATCTGCGCTGCTCGGTGCCGCTGCTGGGCTGGCTGTTCTGCGGCAATGCTCAGGCCTACGCCTACATTCTGGAATCGCTCCAGCATTATCCGGCGCAACAGGCCGTCGCCCAAAAAATGCGCGCCCTGCGTCTGGAAAACATCCGCGTCCTGGACCTGGTAGGCGGGGCCATGGCCATCAACTACGGCGAAAAGCCCAAATGAGCGCCACAAGGCGAACCTTCCGGCCGCCGGCTAATGACGATCGGTTGCGCCCGGCACTGGTTCTTCCCGCCAACCGAACATCCGACGGCGTTTGATGTGCTCCACAATGATCGGCGGCACGTCGTTCTCCCAGGAAGCATCCCCGGACTGAAGTTTGGCCAGTACAAATGATGGGAGCAGCAACAAATAATCGGGATTATAATTTTTAATGCTCGTCAGGTAGCCGTTCTCCAGCAGATGCGCGTAGAGATAACGGAGGTGCGGCGCAACCTGAAGGTTTTCGGCGGTGACGATCCGGCCGCCGGCCGCCGGGGTCGCTGGAAAGCGCATTGAGGCGGGCGGCGGATTCGGGCCGGGAGATTCGCCCGGCGCCGGCTCGCAAAAGGGATAAACGTAAAGCTTCGTCGCCCCCTTGAACAGGCGTCCCAATGATTCGAGCAGGCCGCCGGGCAGATCGGTGTAAAATTGATCGTCAAAGATGCGGCGCAGGCTCGGAATACCCAACGCCAGACCCTGCATTTTTTGCGTGTAACGCGCGAGATATTCCACCAGGCGATAGTAATGCAGAAAATTGGAGATGAGCACCGTCTGGCCCAGGGTGCTCAATAAATCCACGCGATCGAGAAAATCCTTGTGCGCCGGCGCGGCAACGTCCAACACGCTGCGCAACGTCATTTCCATGAGAATGACCGGTTCCTCCCCCCGGATTGACGGCTCCTGGAGGAACTGTTCGCGCGCCTTTTCGAGGATGTCCAGCGTCGTCTTGGTCACCGGGCGGAAACTGCCGCGTTCGACCAGCACCGGTTTCTGATACAACACTTCGCTGGGAATGACCACTTCGCCGGAGGCAGTGAACAGGGCCGCGTCGGCCACATTCTGCTCCACCAGTTGCAGGCTCATGAGGCGGTTGTCCACTCCGGCAAAGCACGGACCGGAAAACTTGATCAATTCGATCTCCAGCCGCTCGCGCGACAAATCATCCAGCAACAACGAAATGACCTTCTCCGGCTGTTGGTGATGATAAAACGCCGCGTGAATCAGGTTGACGCCCAGGATGCCGAGGGCTTCCTGTTGTTGCACCGAGTGGCGGTCGTGCAGCCGGACGTGCAGGATGATCTGGGAAGGCTCTCCGCGCGGTTGCGTTTGAAACCGGATGCCCAGCCAGCCGCGCCCCTCGTTGCGGCGCGTGGCCATGGTGTCGGCAAAGACAAAAAAAGTGGATTTGTCGCCGCGCCGCGCGTCAAGCCGTTCCAGCAGCAGCTTGAACTCGTAATCCAGCATGGCCTGCAGCCGCTGACGACTGACGTAGCGCTCGGTCGGACCATAGATTGCATCGCTGACCGCCATGTCGTAGGCGGAGATGGTTTTGGCCACGGTGCCGGAAGCCTTGCCGACGTGAAAAAACCAGCGCGCCACTTCCTGGCCGCCTCCGATTTCGGCAAAGGTGCCGTATTTGGTGGCGTCGAGATTGATCTGCAACGCCTTCTGGCCGGTGCTCAATTTTTCCCCATTCATCGCGCCTGGCCAACAGAATACCAAAACGGCGCGGCGCCGGACAGCACAATCGGCGCCGCACCTTTCCGCTTTTCGCCGGCGGCTTTTGCGTTATACTGGGCGTATGTATCGAACACAGGATTTACACGTCCGGGAAATCATCCCGCTGCTTTCGCCCCGGGCCCTGAAGACGCAGTTGCCGGCCACCGAAGCCGCCACCATCACCGTCGCCCGCAGCCGCGAACGCATCATCCGCATCCTCCGCGGCGAAGACCCCCGCCTGCTGATTGTGGTCGGCCCCTGCTCCATTCACGACGAAAAAAGTGCGCTGGAATATGCGGGCCGTTTGAACGCCCTGCGCCGGGAATTGGCCGACCGCCTGGAAATCGTCATGCGCGTTTATTTTGAAAAACCGCGCACCACCATCGGCTGGAAAGGCCTTATCAACGACCCGCACCTGGACGGTTCGCAGGACATTGAAACCGGCCTGAACATCGCCCGCAAACTGTTGCTGGAAATCACCGGCCTGGGCCTGCCGGCGGCCACCGAGTTTCTGGACCCGATTGTGCCCCAATACCTCGCCGACCTGGTCACCTGGGCGGCCATCGGCGCCCGCACCACTGAATCGCAAACGCACCGCGAAATGGCCAGTGGCCTTTCCATGCCGGTCGGCCTGAAGAACAACACCGACGGCAGCCTGCAATCGGCCATTGACGCGATGGGCGCCGCGCGGCATCCGCACAGTTTTTTGGGAATCAACGAGGACGGTGTGACGGCCATCGTGCGCACCACCGGCAATCCGTACACCCACATCGTGTTGCGCGGCGGACGCGCCCGCACCAATTACGACGCCGCCAGCATCCGCGAAGCGGAAGACAAACTGCGGGCCGCCGGATTGCCGGCCGCCTTGATGGTGGATTGCAGCCACGCCAACTCCGGCAAGCAATTTGCCCGTCAGGAAGACGTGTGGCGTTCGGTGATTCAGCAACGCGTTGCCGGCACCCGCTCACTCATCGGCCTGATGCTCGAAAGCCATTTGTTTGAGGGCAACCAGCCGATTCCCCAAAACCTCAGCGAACTGCGCTACGGCGTGAGCATTACCGACTCCTGCATCAGTTGGGAAACCACCGAGCGGCTGTTGCGCTGGGGCTACGAGGCGCTGGCTCACACCGTACCCGTCGCGGCCGCGGTGTGAATCCGTCCGCTCCGGACAAAGCGCACGCCCACGGAACGAATTTTCCACCCGCCGGAGCGCCTCCCGGAAGGGCGCAAAAATTTTCTTTGCGGGTCCGCGGCCTTTGCGCGAATCTTCGGGGGTTCGCCGCGAGTCAACAATGAATATCCAACCAGGCGACGTGGTGCTGCTGACCGGCGCGCCGGGCGGGCTGGGCGCGTTCCTGGCCCGCGCCTTTGCCGCCCGGAAAACGCGGCAGGTGCTCGTGGCCCATCCCGGCGCGAGTTTGGAGGATTTGCAAAGGGAAATCGAACGGCGCGGTGAAACCGCCGTGGCCGTGCAATGCGATCTGCGCGACGCGGCTCAGCGCCGGCAATTGTTCGAGGACATCCGGCGGCAATTCGGCCCGGTGGATATTCTCGTCAACAACGCCGGCGTGGAATTCACCGCCGCGTATCATGAGTTGAGCGAAGACGAGATTTACGAAACGCTCCGCGTGAATCTGGAAGCGCCGTTAATCTTGAGCCGCCTGGCGCTACCCGAAATGCTGGCCCGTCGCCGCGGTCACATCGTCAACATCTCATCGCTGGCCGGCAAATCCGGTCCGGCGTGTGAAGAGCCGTACGCCGCCACCAAGGCCGGGCTGATCGCCTTCACAGCTTCGTTGCGCGCCAGTTACCGCCGCCTCGGTGTGAGCGCCTCGGTCATCGTGCCGGGGTTTGTCGAAGCCGGCATCTACGCGAAACTCAAGGCCCGTTCGGGCTGTTCGGCCCCGGCGCTGCTGGGAACCTCGCCCCCGGAAAGAATCCCTCAGGCCGTGCTCCGCGCGATTGAAAAGGATTTGCCCGAACTCATCGTCAATCCCCTGCCGGTGCGCCCCCTGCTGGCCTTGACGGCCCTGTGTCCACGTCTGGGCGAATGGCTGACCGACCGGGTGGGCGCGAACGATTTTTTCAAACAGGTGGTGGCAGCACAAAAGCGCCTGGAAAACCGGCGACCGGAGTGAGGGCCGCCTTTGCCGACTCATCGGCAAAGGTGCGGACGCAACACGCCGATAAACGGCAGATGGCGGTAACGCTCGGCCCAATCCAGTCCGTAACCCACCACAAACACGTCGGGAATCTCAAAGCCCACGTAATCGGCCCGGATTTTTTCCACGCGACGCGCCGGCTTGTCCAGCAACACGCAGGTTTTGACGCGCCGCGGTTTGAAGGCGCGCATTTTGGCCAGTCCGCAGCTCATCGTCCGGCCCGTATCCAGAACATCGTCCACCAGCAGCACGTCGCGCCCGCGCACATCCAGCCGCAATTCCTTCGTGAAAATCAATTCGCCCGGTTCGGTGCCGGCGCCATAACTGGAAACACCCAGGAAATCCAGCCGCAGCGGCAGATTGAGCTGCCGGATCAAATCCGCCAGAAACAGCACCGTGCCGTTGAGCAATGAGACGATCACCATGTCCCGCCCGCGAAAGTCGCGTTCGATCTGTCGCGCCAATTCCTGAACGCGGCGGGCGATCTGCTTTTCGGTCAGCAGAATGCGCTCGATTTCGCGGCGCCAGCGCCGCGGGACGGGCGGGGAATTCCGGAGGTTCAGCCTGGGCGGCACGAATCAGATGTGTTTGTTGTCGTTTTCGTCCTTGACGGCGTAGCCGCTTTCCTGCCGCTGGAAGTTGACGGCGTTTTTTTTGACGTAGGCGGCAAACACGTCGTCGGCGCTCATGCCCAGCACCTGGGCCAGCGAGATGAGAAAGTGAAACAAATCCACCACTTCGACGCGCGCGTTTTGTTCGTCGAACTTCTGGTATTTGGCCCACCATTTCCAGGGAACGCTGTCGGTCAGTTCGGCAATTTCCTGGGACATGGCGCGGCAGTAGTTCAAAATCCATTTCGTTTTGTCGGCCTCGCTCAGGTTTTCGGTGCGGACGCCGATGCGTTCGTTGAGGGCTTTCTGCATGCGGAACAATTCCCGCAATTGATCGGGTGTATCCATGCCTCCAGCATTTCGGCACGCGGCCAGAGAGGCAAGCGGGAAATCGGTGACCGTCGAAGCTGGCGACGGAGCCCGGCAGGTTCATGGACGCAGCTCCATTTCGCGCTTTGAATTTCGGAGGCGGAAGCTTATAAAGACGGCATGTTGCCGACGCTTTTAGCCAATGGCGGCCCGGTGATCTGGTTGATTCTGCTGGCAGCGGCCACGGCCTTGGTGGTGTTTGTCGAGCGCGTGTTGTTTTGTCACCGTGCGCAGATCAATTCCACCGAGTTTCTCAACGGCGTGCGCAACGTGCTCAAACGCGACAACATCGTTGAGGCCATTTCCATTTGCGACGCCACGCCCGGCCCGGTCGCACGCATCGTCAAGTCCGCCATTTTGAACCGCGACAAGGGCCGCGAGCGCGTGCGCGAAGCCGTGGAAGAAACCGGCCTGACCGAAGTGCCGCTGTTGGAAGAGCGGCTGAACCTGCTGGCCACCATCGCGCAAATTTCGCCGCTGCTGGGGTTGCTGGGCACGGTCCTGGGCTTCATCCGCATTTTCATGCAGTTGCAGTCCGACGGCCTCTACGCGCACGTCAGCGGTCCGAATTCGCTGGCGGCAGGCGTTTGGCAGGCGCTGATTTGCGCGGCAGCGGGCATTGCCGTGGCCATTCCGGCCCATGCCGGTTACAATTATCTCGTCAGCCGCATCAACAAAATCGTTCTGGACATGGAGCGCGCCGCCGGCGAAATCGTCAACATCGTCACCGAAAATGAAGCGGGTCCTCGCGCCAGTTGAAATGTCCTTGCCCTGCGGACGCGCCTCCACCCAACGGTCACGGCCCCGTTCCAATCCACTGTCTGCCCTATGAAATTCCCGCGTAATGTCCGGATTCTGCGCAGCCCGTTCGAGGTGGCTCCTTTCGCGGCGGTGTTTTTTCTGCTGGTGATTTTCCTGCTGCTGACCATGTTGCTGCCGGCGCCCGGTCTGCGCGTTGCTTTGCGCCCTCCCGCCGCGGCGGACCTGCCCGGCGTGGAGACACCGACGGTGGCGGTGGCGGTGGATGCCGCCGGGCGATATTATTTTGCCGATCAACTGGTCAGCGAGGCTCAACTGCGGGCCGGTCTGAGCAATGCCGTCGTCCAGGCGCGTGCGCCGCTCACGCTGGTCATTCACGCCGACAAAGCGGTGACTTACGAGCAGCTCGTGCGATTGACCTTGCTGGCGCGCGACGCGGGCATCACTCATGCCTTGCTGGCCACGCTGCCCCGGCCCGAAACAGTTGCACCATGAACCGTTTGCCGGGCGAAATCTCGTTGCTCCCCACCGCCGACGGCCGCCTGGCCCGGTCGCCGACGCGCTGGCTGGCGCTCATCGCGCTGGTTTTTGCGGCGCATGTTGTTTTGATTTTCGCGTTCGGCGATCGAAAGCCAATCGTCCCCCGCCCGGTCCGGAATGTGCCGCACCTGCAACTGGTTGACGCCGAATCCGTGGCCTTGGACGATCCCACCGTGTTTGCCCTGCCGCATGCGCGCGACGCGGCAGCCGTCGGCTGGAAAACCATTCCCGCCGTGCCGCAACCCCGTTTTCGGTGGACTGAACCGCCACAGTTTCTGCCGGCGCCGGCCGATCTGGGCGCCGCATTTGAGCATTTCCTGCGGACCAATTCCTTTGCCGCTTTCACCCTCGACTTCAAACCCCCGCCGAAATGGAGCCGGCCGCAGGTGACGATTGCGCCGGACTTCCCGTCCGCCTCGGAGTTGCAGATTGTCGGCGACCTCGCCCGACGACCGTTGATCGGCGCGGTCCGTCTGCCCACGCTGGCCCTGAACAGCGTCATTGCGCCCAGCCGGGTGGCGGTGGTGGTGGATGCCGCGGGCAACGTGGTTTCCGCTGTTTTACTGCCGCCGGCCAACGCCGCCGAAGCCGCCGCCCACGTCGAGACCGCCGATGCGCAAGCGCTGTCTCTGGCGCGCACCCTGCGGTTCGCGCCGGCGGAACGCGCGACGTTTGGTGAACTCATTTTCCGCTGGCGCACGGTGCCCGTGACTGCCCCCCATGAAACCGAACCCCTTGACATCCGTTGAAGAGCGTTCCGCCGCCCTGCTCCCTCGCACCAGCCACCGAGGCATCGTTTCGGCATGAGCATTCCCGTTTTGATTGAAATTTACGTGGCGTTGCTGCTGGGCGCGCTGGGCGCACTGGGAATTTTTTCCGAACTGCGCCGGCGACGGTTCGGCCCGGCACATCCCGAAGACCGCATCTTCCGCTGCGAAAAATGCGGTTACGTTTATACGGACGATCCGGACGTGGACCGCTCGCGGTGTGTCCAGTGCGGCAAGTTGAACGAACCGATTGAGTTTTGAACGCCGGCGAGCGGCCTTTTTTCCGGGGCGGCGGCTCAATTTCCCGGTTTTAATTCCACCACGTCGTGCGGCGCCGCCTCGCGCATCCCGGCGGGGGTGACGCGGATGTAACGGGCCTTGCGGCGAAGTTCTTCCAGGGTCCTGGCGCCGAGGTAACCCATGCCGCTTTGAATGCCACCGATGAGTTGCGCCAGCACGCGATCCACCGAGCCGCAGGCTTCCTTGAGCGCCTCGACGCCTTCGGGCGCGACCTTCTGCGCGGGATTTTTCTCGTGTCCGTAGCGCGCCGCCGAGCCGGCCTTCATCGCCGCCAAACTGCCCATGCCGCGGTATTGTTTGTAGAGTTTGCCGGCAATTTCCACCACCTCACCCGGCGCCTCGTTGCAGCCGGCAAACAATCCGCCGCAAATGACACCCTGCGCCAGGGTCAGCGCCTTGACGATGTCGCCGGACTTGGTGATGCCGCCATCGGCCAGGATGGCGACTTTCTTTCTGGCCGCCGCTCGCGAGCAGACGTAAAGGGCCGTCATTTGCGGAATGCCCACGCCCGCCACCAGGCGCGTGGTGCAGATGGAACCCGGTCCCTGACCGACCTTGATGATGTTGGCGCCGCACTCGGCCAGATACTCCACGCCGGCGGCGGTGGTGACGTTGCCGGCGATGATGGGCAATCGGGGAAAGGCGTCGCGCAGGACTTTTACCGTGTCGCCCACGCCCTTGCTGTGGCCGTGCGCGGTGGAAACCGCCACACAATCCACGCCGCGGTCCACCAAGGCACCGACGTGATTCAAAATCCGTTCCCGGTCCAGTTCGCCAAAGGCATTGCGGGTGGCGGAAACGGCCGCGCCGCAGAGCAGATGAAAATGAGCGTCGCGCGCCGGTTTGAACTGTGCCCGGCGTTCCTGGGTGATGCGCTCCACGTCGCTCATGGTGATCAGGCCCTGCAAACGATCCTCATCATCCACCACCAGCAATTTGTGGATGCCGACGTGTTCGGTGAAAAATTTGTCGGCGCGCGCGATCGGGTCCCGGCCCAGCTCCTTTTTGTGGATGGTGTGCACCTGGTTCCGCGGCGTGAGCGCCTCGGAGACTTTTTTGGCCGCGTAACGTGGCTTGACCACGTGGCCGGACAACAGTCCGACGAGCTTGCCCTGGTTGTCCACCACCGGAAAGGTGCTGAAACCGAATTTTTTCTGTTCGATCATCGCCAGCACGTCGCCAATCAACTGGTCGGGCGAAACTTTGATGGGATCCTGAATGAGGCCGTGGACATGATTTTTGACGCGGCTGACTTCGGAAAGCTGCTGGCGCTCGGTCATGTTGTAATGGATGAGGCCCAGCCCGCCGTTCAGCGCCATGGCGATGGCCATGCGCGATTCGGTCACCGTATCCATGTCGGCGGAAATGATGGGAATGTGCAATTGCAGCGTCTCCGCCAGGGTGGTGTCCAATTGCGTATCACGGGGCAGGATTTCCGAATACAACGTCGCCAGCGTGAGGTCGTCAAACGTCAGCCCCAGATGCCGGTTGGCCGGGAAGAATTCATCCGCCGGCTGATAAAATTGCTCGTCAATACTCGAAATGCGCGTGACTGCCATGTCGCAGCCTGAAGGCTCGCCGCCGGAGTTGGCAAGCAAAAAATGAGCGCTCGGCGGCGGGCCTTCCGGCAGAAACGCCCGCCGCGCCGGTTCGTTCGCCACGCGGGAAATCGAACCGCTTCGCGCCTTTCAATCCGGGTAACCGTCGGGATGTTTCCGGTGCCAGGCCCAGGCGGTGGCGACGATATCGTCGAGTTTGGGAAATTGTGGTTTCCAGCCCAGTTCGCGGATGGCTTTGGCAGCGGAAGCCACCAGCCGCGGCGCATCGCCGGGCCGGCGCGGCCTTGCCACGGTCGGAATCCGTTTGCCGGTGACTTTTTCGCAGGTGGCAATCACTTCACGCACTGAATAACCGTCGCCGTTGCCCAGATTGTAAAAGCCGGTTTTGCCCGGTGCCAGACCCAGGATGTGCGCCTGCGCCAAATCCTTGATGTGAATGTAATCGCGGATGCACGTGCCGTCGGGCGTCGGATAATCCGTGCCGTAAATCTCCACCTGCGGCTTCTTGCCGAGCGCAACGAAGAGCACGTTCGGAATCAAATGCGTTTCCACACGATGATGCTCACCGAATTGTTCGCTGGCGCCGGCAGCGTTGAAGTAGCGGAAGGCGATGAATTCCAGCCCGTAAACTTTCTGATACCACGCGAGCGCCTTCTCGAACATCAACTTGGATTCGCCATAGGGATTGATGGGCCGCTGCGGCAGGTCTTCCGTCATGGGAATCTTCTCCGGCGGACCGTAGGTGGCGCAGGTGGAGCTGAAAACGAATTTCTTCACGCCGCAGTCAACCGCGGCGTCGGCCAGCTTAAGGGAGTTGACAAAGTTGTTGTGAAAATACTTTCTCGGATTGGTCATGGATTCGCCCACGAGCGCGCTGGCGGCAAAGTGCATGATGGCGTCGGGCTGCGCGGACCGGACGGCGTTCAAAATGTCACCCTCCACCTCCGGCCGGGCGAGAATGAATCGCGCCCGTGCATCCACCGCCGAGCGATGGCCTTCGGAAAGATTGTCATAAACCGTGACCGAATGGCCGGCGTTGAGCAGTTCTTCCGTGCAAATGGAACCGATGTAACCGGCGCCGCCGGTGACCAGAACGTTCATGCAACCAATCTAAAAAATCCCCGGCGATTTCAAAGTCGAAACGGGGCGAACCGGAGCGCCGCCTCACCTGCCTCCTGCGGCCACAGACCGGTCGGCAGGGCAAAGGCGCCCGCAAACCGTGCCGGTCACGGCGTTTCCAGCAAATAAAAATTCCCTCCGCCGGCCTCGAGGAGATTGGTGAAATTAAAACGCCCGGCGGCGTCGAATTGATTCGTCCACAGCCGCGTCCAGTTGGTCAGTGGCGTGGCCAAATTGGTCGAGCCGAGCAAATAAAAATTCCCGCCCGGCGGGCCGCCGCCACTCAAAATCACGTTGCGCCCTGAAACCGAGATGCTGTCGAACGCCGGCGGAACGGTGGCGACGACGGAAATGACGCCGGCGGTGTTCAAGGCGCTCTCATCCCAGGCCAAGCCGGCGCCAAGCGGCGGCAGAATCACGCTGGAAAAATTTCCGCTGTAACTCGCGGCGTCAAACAGCTTGAAACGGTTGCCCGCCGCCGGCGCGCCGCCGACGCTGGTGACCACCAGAACGCCGCCGTTGGCAAGCGTGCCAAAAACTTTCACCGAATCGTTGGTCGGCGGCCCGGCGCGGATTTCAAAAAAATTTGTCGCCCCGGCCGCCAGCGCAAGTGAGTTGCTAAAGGTCAGCATCCCAATGCCATTGCTGCCGGGCGAGAGGTTGGCGCCGGGGCCGACGGTGAAATCGCCGTTGACGGCACCATTGCCCGAAAGCGTCTGCCCGCTGGCGAGCGTAAAACCGGCCGCTCCCGACACATCCAGTTGCGCGCCGCCCTCCACGTCAATGCCGGAGGTGCTGCTGAATGTTTTCGCATCGCCGGCCACGATCCGCCCCGCCAGAACCACAGTCGGGCCGGTGTAACGGGCATCGGCGGTCAGCCGCAACGTCCCCCCGCCCCGCTTCGTCAGCCCGCCGTCCGGCGCCGCGCCCAGCGCCGGGTCGTGAATCAATGGCGCGGCGAGGGTGATGGCAAAGCCGCCGTCGTCAATTACCGCGCCACCGGCTTGGACGAGATTGGTGGCGGCAGTGAAATTCGGCAGAAAGGCCGCGTTGTTCGCGGCGGCTTTCAACACGCCGCCGTTGAAGGCGATGGAATTGGTCTGACCGGTCTTTGTTTTGGTGAATCCGCCGGTGACAAGCGTCCCCCCGTTGAGCCGCAGAAACGTCTGGGCGGTGGCGCGATTGACGTTGTTCAAATCCAGGTTCGTGCCGCAATCCAGCACGGCGTTGTCTTGAATAGTCACCGTCACGTTGCCGCCCGCCTGGCCGCCGCCCAGGTTGCAAGCCCCAAGCGTCACGCGGGCGTTGTCGCGAATGGTGATGCTGGCGCTGCGGTTGTTGCCGGATAAATCGCGGCCGAACGCGCAGCCGGTCTGCGTGGTGGACACGACGGCGTTGGAGGCGAATTGCACCGCGCCGCGCGGCACAATCAGGTAACGCGAACCGAGCGCGGCGTTACCGGTGAAGACCAGTGTGCCGCCGTCGCTGCCCGGCCGCCACTGGCCGCCGCTGCTGCCTGCAATGACGTCGCCCGCCCAGACCGCTGTGCCGCTGTTGGTCGCCATCAGGCACAGGTCGCTTGCCGCATTGCCGGGGATGACAAAACGGTTGGTGATAACCATCCCCGCCGCCGGCACGACGAATCCACCCAGATAAACCACGTCGCCTGCGCCCGCCGCGGCGTTGTTCGACAGAATCAAAAAGCCGCCGGTGTTCGTCAGATTACCGGCAAAGGAATTTGCGCCGGAGAGAAGCA
The DNA here is from genome assembly GCA_035652955.1 of Verrucomicrobiia bacterium. Taxonomy (GTDB): domain Bacteria; phylum Verrucomicrobiota; class Verrucomicrobiia; order Limisphaerales; family UBA11358; genus UBA11358. Next base: position 19,811 of record DASRCU010000248.1, read on the forward strand.
GCACGCCCGACGGCGAGGTGGCGAGCGAGCCGGAGCCGCGGATGACGTTGCGGTAAATCGTGAAACCCGACGGCGCGAAAATCAAATTACCGTTGTCTGCGACGTCGCTCGGCGGAATAACACCCGAAAATTGCAGCGCGCCGGCGTTGAGCGTGGTCGTGTTCGTGTAGGTTTGCGTGCCGCTCAAAATCAGCGCGCCGGCGCCGTTTTTGACCAGCACGCCACTGCCGCTGAGGTTGACGGCATTGGTCAACGGACCGGGATTATCGTAAATGAGCGTGTCGTTGTTGGTGATGTTTCCGGCCAGACTGCCGTTGGCGGAAACGCCGTCGCCCAGTTGCACGACACCTTCGTCAATCGTCACGCCGCCGTTAAAGGTGTTCGTCGTGAGGATCAACAAATTGCCCGCGCCAACCTTGAACAGTGTCCCCGTGCCGACAATCGCGCCGCTGCCGGCAAAGGTGTAATCCTGAGTGTCGGCCGCGACGTAAACCGCCGCCGGCGCCAGCGTGCCGGACAATTGAATTGGCGGCGTGGCCGCGCCCGTGTCGTCAAACGTTACCGTGTCGCCGTTTTGGAACGCGACCAGGTTGGTGCCGTCGAAGAAATTCGTGGCGCCGCCGGCGGCCCACACGTTGGAAACGCCGTCACCCACCCAGGTCAGATTTGCGCCGCCGGCTGACAGGCTCTGCGGTGTAACCAGGACGCTAACCGTGTTCGTGTAAGCGGCGTCGGCGGTGACGACGCTGAATTGAAAACCGGCCAGCCCGGCAAAATTCGCCGCCGGCGTGAAATGAGCGATGTGCCCGCCGGTCAGGGTGACGACGCCGTTGCTGGCGTTGCCCGCGGCGTAAATCGGATTGGCGTTGGTGAAACCGCTGGTGAATTGCCACAGGTCCACATCCACGGCACTGTTGGTCGTGGTGAGGGCGTGCGGGTCGGCCAGCCAGTTCAAATAATGCTCGATGTTCATGTAACCATCGGGCGCCAGTGCTGTGGCGTCGCTGGCATTGAGCGGATTCAAGCCCACGGCCTTTTCCCAATAATCCGGCAGGCCGTCGCCGTCGGAATCGGCGGGCGGCACGCCACCGGCGATGGCGCCATAACCGTTGTTGCTCAGGCCGGTCTGGGTCTGACTGGTGTAAAGGCTGCCGTCGGGCCCGGCCGTTCCCATGCCGGTGCCGGTCGGGGCGTTGCCAAGTGTTTTGACCTGGCTGAGGATCAGATTGTCCATCGCATCGCGAGGCAACGCGCCAGCGCGGGAGACCGCCACGCGAAACGCCGTCGCCGCCGGGAAAATCGGCGTGGAGGTGGTGACGGACGACCACGGCGCGGACAACACTGTGCCGCCGCCCTGATACCAATAAACCGACGTGGGCACCCCGTTGAGCGCGCCGTCGGCGTTGGTGTCAAAAAGATTTCCCGCTGCGTAGATGCTTTGGTTGTTGTCAATTTGATACCACGGGAAATCCGTGCTGCCGCCGGTCGCCGGCCCGCTGATGAAATAGTTGTTGACGATGTCGTGACTGAACGAGGTGCTGGTGTGCGTGGTATAGCCCGCGGAGCAGTTGTAAAGCACATTGTTGAGAAACACGGTATTGATCTTGGCCAGCGGATTGCGGTTGTGCGAATTGGCAAAAATGCAGCCGAACCACGTCATCCGGCTGCTGACCGACTCGGTGTGGGCACCGAATTGCTGGTAAATGGGATTGGCGTCCAGGCAGTTTTGAAACGTGATGTCGGTCACCGGCCAGTTTTGCCAGTCGTCACTCACCGCGTCCACATTGTTCCACGGGCCGAACTCGAACGAGCAGTGATCCAGAATCACGTCGCGCGCCCGGTAAAGACTCAAGGCGTCATCGCTGGTGCTGGCCGTCAGGCTGCCGGGCCGGATGCGGATATAACGGCAGATGATGTTGCTGCGGCTGGCAAAGGAAATTTCGCCACCGTAAAAACCGATGCCGCCGCCGGGTGCCGTCTGACCGGCAATGGTGATATTGCCCTGCACGGACACGGCGGAGTTCAAATGGATGTAGCCGCCGACGTCAAACACCACGATGCGTCCGCTGTGGCTCACCGCGTCGCGAAACGATCCCGGCCCGCTGTCGGCCAGCGTGGTGACGTGATAGACCGTGCCGCCGCGTCCGCCGGTGGCGTAGGCGCCAAATCCCACCGCTCCGGGGAAGGCCGGAATTTGCGCGGGGGCGATTACGGCGGACAATAAGCCCGCCGCACAAATCAGCGCGGCCAGGCGGAAGACGGCAAATGCAGAGTTGTTCCTCATGTGAATGCCCTTCCAAATTAAACCGGCGCCGCCGCGCCGTCCTTTCAAAATTGTGCAAAGAACCATGAATTTTCAGCGGGCGACGGCGGGAATCAGCGTCACCGGACCCAACAACCCACAATCGGTCAGCGGCCAGTTCGCGGCGTTAAATGGGCGGTAGTTTTCGTCCACAAAATTGATGTCCTTGAAAATTTTCCACCGCACACCGCGCCGGTCCAGGTCGCGAATGCGGTTGGCATCCACGCTGGTCACTTCCACTTCGAGCCGGTTGCCGGCCGGCTTCAGATTGTCCACCACCACGCGGAACGGCGGCATGAAGAGCGTGCCATAATCCTTGCCGTTCAGCTTCACCCGCGCGCTCTGGCGCACATCGCCGAGGTCGAGAAAATAATTTGAGGTTTCAAGAGCCGGCGCGTTGAAGGTGATTTCATATCTCGCCGTGCCACCGAAGGCCTGGCAGTTTGTGTCCGGGAACGTCGTCCACGAGGCGAGCCTGGAAATTTGCGTGTCGGCCGGCAGTGTCGGGCCACCGGCAATGAATTTCACGTGCCAAATGCCGGTGACTTCGGTGGGTGCGCCATGCGGCTGAAAATAATTCCAAATCGGAAGCCGATCCTCCGGCGGCGCCGGATGGTCCAGGGCGCGGACGATCACTGATTGGCCGGCGGCCAGTTGCAAACGAATTTGTCCCCGGGAATTTCGCGTCGCGACGCCGGCGCTCCCGTTCATCGGGTCGAGCAGCACCACGAACCGGGCGGGACGTCCAAGGGCAATCCAGCCGTCAAAATTGTTTGTCCCGCGGTTGGCGATGAAGTAGTTCCAGCCGACGGCAAACGCGCGGCGGATGAACGAAAGACCGTTCTCCGCGAGGGCACTTTCGCGCGGCACCGAGGCGCGTTGCAGCCCAGCCAGAGCGGTGACGTCGCAGAAGATTGCGCCCTGGCCGAAAGGGCTTCTGCCGCCGGGAGGGTTTTGCCCGGCGGCCTGGGCTTCTGCCTTCAGCCGCTCGAATTCGGCGCGGCGGCGGGGTAAATCGCCCCAGCCGGGGACATCTTGCGGCAGGTTCTTTTCGAAAATCACCGTCGCGCCGTTTTGCGCCAGCACCAGCAACTGCCGAAAGGTTTTCAGTGGCATGAAGTGGCACGGCGGCACAACGAGGACGCGGTAATCGCCGCCGGGCATTTGAATTTTCCCGCCCGCGACTTTTGCCTTGAGCAGTTGCGCGTCGGAAACGTAGTCGAACGAATAGCCGTTGTTCCATAATTCTTCCGCCGTTTGGCCGATCGGTTGATTCTTGAACCAGTCCGTTGCACTCACCGTCATCGCTTGCAGCAGCCCGCGCGGGTTGCTCCAGAAATCGGCTACCGGCCAGTAAAGCAAAATGTCATTGTCCGGCCGGCCGGCCTGCAGGATGGATTGGCAGCGGGCGACGTAGGCATTGAGCGCCGGCACGTCGTGCCAGATGGAATTGCGCGGATTCATTTCCGTGGAAGCGTAAAACAGCCAGCCCGGCCACGGCGCATCGGCGGGGGAATAGCATGTGCCGTGATAAAAAATCCGGTTCACACCGGCCAGAAACATGTCGTCGGCCAGCGACTTCAGTTCGGCGAGCGTCTCGGTGAAATGTTCGGCCAGCCAGGTGCCGGTCTCGGCGCCGGTGAATTTTCTCCCGACGATGTCCGCGGCGGAAGAGGCGAATTTGGAAATCAAAATGCTGCGGTCTTTGTGAAACATCTCGGTTTCGGGCAGGTCGGCGTCGGCATAGAGGTCCAGCCAATTGCCCGGCGTGCCGTGCGCCTGATAAATCGTTTGAAAACCGCGCCGGTGCGCCCAGTTAATCCACGCCGGCTCGGATTCTTCAGCCATGATTTCGGAGGCGGTGCGGCGGTAGTCGTATTTCACGCGGGCGATGTGGTCCAGTGATTCGGGATTCGTGATTTGCGATTCGCGGGCGAAGAGCCACGGCAATTCATTCTGTAATTTGTAGCCGCGGAGCTTTTGAAATTGCGCGAAGAAATCCGGCGCCCAGTCGGTGCGATATTCGTAGGAATCCTGGAACACCGCCTGCGGCATCGCGCCGTGATAATGGGCGAAGGCGTCGTCGAACCATTTCAACCAATCGGTCACGGCCGGTGGATAAAGCGGGTTGAGCATCCAGCCCTCGCCGCCGGGCGCGGCGCGTTTGACCTTCTGGCCGGATGGTTTTTGCGAAATGGCATAAATGATCCACGAATTGGTAGAATCGCGCGGCGCGCTCCAGTTCAGCCCGCCGTCGGCGGCAATTTTGCCGGTCAGATCCGTCGCCTGCCCGTCCGGCGAAAACGCCACCAGTGCCTGCGTCGTCCGGCGGTCGAATCGTTCGGGACATGATTTGCCCGGAGCGACGCTGAACGTTTTCACGACCACGCTGGCGTTGGCGTCCTCATCGCCGACGGTCGGGCCACCGAAACACCAGCCGGTGCCCAGCGTCATCGTCACGCCCATGTCCAGGTTGCTCGCTTCCGTTACGGTGTAGCCCATCATGTGCAGCCAGCGCGGCGAAAGATACGGAATGTCGCGCGCCTCGGCGCCGCGGACGCCGTAAATGGCGGTGATCTGGACGCCGCCCAGGCCGGCGGCGTGAAATTCGCGCAACTCGCGGGCCAGGTTCGTTTCGTCCACCGCGCTGCCATGCCACCACCACCACGTCCACGGGCGGTTTTCGGAAGTGATGTTCGGCCACACCGGCTCCTCCTGAGCCGGCGCGTAAAAATTGGCCGCGAAAAAGAAGCTCCACGTCAGCGCGACAAAAAGTTCGCCGGATAGTTTCATGATGGCATTAGACCCGGATTTCCATCGCACCGGCAAGCGTGGAAAGATAGCCAGTTCTGGCGATGCTCAGCCCGGCAACCCGGCGAACAATTCGGGGCGACCCCGGTCGCCGGAAATCGCGCAAAAAAGAGTTGCACCCGTCCGGCTTTGCGGAACATTCCCCGCGTGCAAAAACTTGGCAGAAATCACGGCGGCTACCGCGGCGAGACCATTGATATACGGGCCGTGCTGCACGACATCCGGGAAACGGCGGGGCCACACGGCTGGGCTATCGAAACCTTCGGCCGCCAGGGCGAATTCGATTTAATCGCCCTGTACCGCCCCCCGCATCCGGTCCGGCCGGCCGCACCGCCGGCGCGGATTTACCTCAGCGCCGGTATTCATGGCGATGAACCAGCCGGGCCGCTGGCCCTGCTGCAATTATTGCGGAACAATCTTTGGCCGGCGAACGCCGAACTCCGGCTTTGCCCGTGTCTGAATCCGATCGGCTTCGTTTTGAACCGCCGCGAAAACGCCGACGGTGTGGATTTGAACCGCGATTATCGCCACCCGCAAACCGCCGAAATCCTCGCCCACATTGCCTGGCTGCGGCGACAGCCCCCGTTCGATTTGTACTTGTGCCTGCACGAGGATTGGGAAGCGCAGGGATTTTATCTCTACGAACAAAATCCCGACGGCCAACCCTCGCGGGCGGAAAAAATCATCGCCGCGGTCAAAACCGTTTGCCCGATTGACCCGTCTGAAATCATCGAAGGACGGCCCGCCCGCGGCGGCATCATCCGGCCGAATCTCGACCCGCAAACGCGGCCGCAGTGGGCCGAGGCGTTTTACCTGATCCAGCACCAGGCGCGGCTGGGTTACACGCTGGAAGCGCCGTCGGATTTTCCGCTTCAAACACGCGTCCACGCGCTGGTGGC
>DASRCU010000249.1:0-18023 GCA_035652955.1 Verrucomicrobiia bacterium
TTGTAGAGGCTCACCGGACTTTTGCGGCCCGCCACCAGGATGTTGCCCTTGTAAAGTTTCACCCGCACCGTGCCGGTGACGTTTCGCTGCGATTCCTCCACAAAGGCCTGCAACGCCAGCCGCTCGGGCGCGAACCAGTAGCCGTAATACACCAACTCCGCGTAACGCGGGATGAGCGAATCGCGCAGGTGCATCACCTCGCGATCCATGGTGAGGCTTTCCATCTGCCGGTGGGCGAAATGCAGGATCGCCCCGCCGGGCGTCTCATAGACGCCGCGGGATTTCATGCCCACGTAACGGTTCTCCACCATGTCCACGCGGCCGACGCCGTGTTTGCCGCCGAGCCGGTTGAGCGCCTGCATCACACCCAGCGGGCTAAGCCGCCGGCCGTTCACGGCAACGCAATCGCCTTTCTCAAAATCCAGCGTGAGGAACTCCGGCCGGTCCGGGGCGTCTTCGGGAAACACGGACAAGGTATTGAACCAGCCGCGGCATTTCTGGTCGCCGGCATCGAACCAGGGGTCTTCGAGCACGCCGGCCTCGTAGGAAATGTGCAGGAGATTCCGGTCCATGGAGAACGGTTTTTTGGCGCTGGCCTGGACGGGAATTTTTTTCTGCTCGCAGTAGGCGATCATTTCGGCGCGGCCGGGAAACTGGTTCCGAAACCGCTCGTCGCGCCAGGGGGCAATGACCTGTAAATCCGGCGCCAGGGCGGCGGCGGTCAGTTCAAACCGCACCTGGTCGTTGCCCTTGCCGGTGGCGCCGTGGGCAATGGCGTCGGCCTTTTCGGCGCGGGCAATTTCGATCATGCGTTTGGCAATCAGCGGGCGCGCAATGCTGGTGCCCAGATAGTATTGGCCCTCGTAAATGGCGCCGGCGCGAAGGAGGGGGAAAATGAAGTCACGCGCGAATTCCTCCTGCAAATCATCAATGTAAATTTTGGAGGCGCCGGTTTTCCTGGCCTTGGTTTCGAGGCCGCGCAGCTCTTCCTCCTGGCCGATGTTGGCGCAGAAGGCGATAATTTCGGCGCGATAGGTTTCCTTGAGCCAAGAAAGCAGCACGGACGTGTCCAGTCCGCCGGAATAAGCCAGAACGATTTTCATGTGCGGATATTAAACCGACAAACCACCGCCAAGGCAAAAGGAATCGGATCGGGCGCTCCCGAAAACGCGCCCGCGCCTCTCTCCACAGCCACCAACCAATGGGCGGGACTGACCGCCAATCGCCGTTCTCCGCGGAAACCCAACTTCCGCCGGCACCCGGCGCCACGCTGTCGGAGGTCGGTGGGAACACGCCCTCCATTTTTGAATTCACTGCCGGGCGTTTCCCCTTTACAAATCGGCGCCGGGAAACGGCGATGCCCGATCCATCTTCATCCATCCAAGCGGCCGCCATCCCCCGGCGTGGGGGCGGCGGCTGGCGCCTGTTTTTCTTTTATTCGCTGGCCCTGCTGCTGACGGGGCTGGTCTCGATGCTGTTCGCCGATTTGCTCTGGCGCACCGGCTGGTCGGCGGCGCGGACGGTGCTGTTGATTTTGTTCATCGCGCTGTTCTGGATCGCCTCGGTGGGCTGCCTGCACGGCATTTTTGGTTTTGTGCTGCGGCTGACGGGCACGCGGCGGCGGCTGACGGCGCTGGAGGATTGGCGCCACCGCAGCATTGCCGGCACCAGCACGGCCATTGTTTTTCCCATTTACAACGAGCAAGTCGTGCGGGTCTATGCCGGATTGCGGGCGACCTACGAATCGCTCCAGAAAACCGGTCAGCTTGAACATTTCGATTTTTTCATCCTGAGCGATTCCACCGATCCGGACAAATGGGTGGAGGAAGAGCGGCGCTGGTTCGACCTGATCCGCGACCTGAACGCGCTGGGCAAAATTTATTATCGCCGGCGTCTGAACAATGAAGGCCGCAAAAGCGGCAACATCCGGGATTTCCTCAATGCCTGGGGCCGCCGCTACCGTTATTTCATGGTGTGCGACGCCGACAGCGTGATGCGCGGTGAGACGCTGGTGAACCTGGTGCAATTGATGGAGGCACACCCGACGGCCGGGCTGGTGCAAACCGTGCCGGCGGTGGTGAACGCCACGTCGCTCTTCGGGCGCATCCAGCAATTCAGCAACCGGCTTTACGCCCCGGTGTTCATTGCCGGGCTGAACTACTGGGCGCAGGGCATGGGCAATTACTGGGGCCATAACGCGCTCATCCGCACCGAGCCGTTCATGCAGTGTTGCGACCTGCCGCAATTGCCCGGCCGCAAACCGTTCGGCGGCTACATCCTCTCGCATGATTTTGTCGAAGCCGCCCTGCTGTTGCGCGAAAACTGGGAAGTCTGGATGGCCTACGACCTGGAAGGCAGCTACGAAGAAACGCCGCAAACGATGATTGAAAATGCGCAACGCGACCGGCGCTGGTGTCAAGGCAATTTGCAACACGGCCTGGTGCTCTTTGCCAAGGGCCTGCGCGGCGTCAGCCGGCTGCACCTGGCGCTGGGCATCTGCGGCTACCTGGCCGGCCCGCTCTGGCTGGCGTTCCTGCTGGTGTTCAACTGGATTTACTGGTTCCAGAAACATACCGGCCTGTCACAACTGCCGCCGCTGCCGGCCTTCACGCCCTATCTGCATTTAAGCGGCACGGCTCATGCCTTGTTGATTTTCATTATTTGCATGGTCGTGATTCTGCTGCCGAAATTGCTGGCGCTGCTGGACCTGGCGCACGACCGACCGCGCCGCCGCGCATTTGGCGGACTGGGTCGTGCCACCGTCAGCGTCTTCTGGGAAACGGTGTTTTCCACGCTGCACGCGCCGTTGCTGATGCTCTGGCATACCCGCTTCGTAATCACCAACCTGCTGGGCATCAGCGTCGGCTGGACTCCACAAAAACGCACCGCCGAAGGCACCTCTTGGGGCTACGCCCTCCGGCGGCATTGGGGTCATGTGCTGATCGGGCTGGTTTGGGGCACCTGGATGTGGCGGTTGGAGCCGACGCTGTTCTGGTGGTTCACGCCGGTGCTGGCCGGTATGGTGTTGTCCGTACCGTTGAGCGTGTTGACCAGCCGTCAAACTCCGGGCGTCCGCGCGCGCAAACTGGGTCTGTTCCTCACGCCCGAAGAAACGACGCCGCCACCGGAGTTGATCTCACTCCGCGCTTACCTGAAAATTCACGAATTGACCGGCGACCCTTCGCCGCGCCCTCCGCATGCCGGGCTGGCCGAAGCCGTCCTGGACCCCTACGTCAACGCTATCCACGTTTCGCTGCTGCGGGAAAAACAACTCAATCCCGTCTACGCCGAGCAACTGGCGCGCCTCGGCGCCGGCAGCGACCACGTGAAGGCCCTGGGCGAAAAATTGTTGACCGCCGGCCCGGACCAATTGACGCCGGCCGAACGCATGTCCGTCATGGCCGACCAGCGGATCATGGTCTGGCTGCATCAGCAGGCGTGGCTGCGGCCGGATGAACAACTCGCGCCGTGGTGGAGAGCGATGATCCGAGAATTCAGTCGCCAGGAGTATTGAAATTGAGTTGCCACCGGCCATCACTTGGCGTAAAAAAACGTCATGCGAATTTCCAAATGGTGCGCCGCCATCGGCGCCTTGGCCGTGGGCGTGGGGATCGCTCTGCACGCCGCCGACAATCCGGCACAGGCCGCCGCCCGTGCGGCACTGATGAAAGCGCTGGGCGAATCGCCAACCCCCTCTTCAACCCCTTCAACACCACCCAGTGCGTCCCCGGCCCCCGCGCCGGCGTCATTGAATGTTTCAGGCGACAATCCGGCGCAAGCCGCCGCCCGCGCGGCGTTGATGGAAAAGCTGGCAGAACTGAACGCCGTGACGCCTGTCACCAACGCCGCCGGGGCGGCGACAGCCAATCATTCGCCGGCCGTGCCGACGCGAAGCGACTCGTGGTTCACACCGGTGCCGCCTCCCTCCGGTGAAAGATCAACCCCGGCGCCGATTGTTCACACCGCTCCCCGACAGCGAGGCTGTTTTTCCCTGTTCACACCGGTCCCGCCTCCGTCGCATCCTTCCGTCTCGCTCACTTTATCGGCTCCCGTCCTGCCGACGTCGGGACCTTCCGTTACCACAGCCGCCGCATCATCCAAACCCATAACTGCGCCGCCGGCGGTCGCCCCGATGATTTCAACGATCGAAACGAACTGGCCGGGGAAAAACCTGGGTTTCAAACCGATTGAACCGCCGCCGCCGCCGGTCACGCCGGAACAGGAAGCGCAATTGCATGCCCTTCTGCAACAATACCTGGCCAATCAAATCACGCCGGAGCAATACCAGGCCGAACGCGCCAAAATTCTCGGCGAGCACTGACCGGCCGGCGGAGCGAATGACGGTGCCCGGCCGCCGGGCGCAGGCGCGCTGCTTCGGTTCCGCTGATTTTTAACCGGCACCAAGTCTTTCCTGCCCCTTTGCCATGCACGATTTTCACTATGTCGGCAACCGGTTATTCTGCGAAGGCGTCGCCGTGGAAACGCTGGCCCGCCGCTGCGGCACGCCGCTGTACGTTTACTCGCAGCGGACGCTGACCCGGCATTACCGGAAACTGGACGCCGCCCTGGCGCCGCTCGATCACCTGATTTGTTTTGCTGTCAAGGCTAATTCTAACCTCTCCATCCTGCGCGCCCTGGCGGATTTGGGCAGCGGTTTTGACCTCGTCAGTGGCGGCGAACTGCGGCGGGTGCTGGCCGCTGGAGGCGACCCGCGCCGCTGCCTTTTTGCCGGCGCGGGCAAGACGGAGGCGGAGATTGAACTGGCCCTGCGACACAACGTCTATGCGTTCAACGCCGAAAGCGAACCGGAATTACAACGCATCAGCCGCGTCGCCGCGCGATTGAAAAAAACCGCGCCGGTGGCGGTGCGGGTCAATCCGAACGTGGCCGCCCACACCCACGCCAAAATCACCACCGGCACTTACGAAAACAAATTCGGCATCGCCTTCGAGGAAATCGCCGGCGTCTATGCGCGGGCGGCCAGGCTGCCGAACCTGCGGCTGCGCGGCTTGCAGATGCACATCGGCTCGCAGATCACCGACGTGGCGCCGTTCGAACGGGCGGTCAAAAAAATCCTGCCTCTGGTCCGGGAACTGGCCGGGCGATACGCGCTGGAATTTTTGAGCCTCGGCGGCGGATTGGGCATCGTCTATCGGTCGGCGTTGCTCAGCGGCGACCCGCAATGGTGGGAAACGCGCCGCGCGAAAAAATTTTTGACGCCGGCCAGCTACGCGGCGCGGCTGGTGCCACTGTTGCGGCCGCTGGGCCTGAAAATTCTGGTGGAGCCGGGCCGGTTCATCGTCGGCAACGCGGGTATCCTGGTCACCCGCGTGGAATACGTCAAACGCACCGGCCGGAAAAACTTTGTCATTGTGGACGCCGCGATGAACGATTTGATCCGGCCCGCCTTTTACGACGCCTATCACGAGATCGTGCCGCTGGTGAAAAAATCCGGTCCGATGCTCAAGTCCGACGTCGTGGGGCCGATTTGTGAATCGGGGGATTTTTTGGCGAAGGACCGGCCGTTGCCTCGAGTGGGCGAAGGGGATTTTCTGGCGGTGTTGAGCGCGGGCGCTTACGGGTCGGTGATGGCCTCCAATTACAATTCGCGGCCGCTGGCCGCCGAGGTGCTGGTCAAGGGCAAACAATACGCCCCGGTGCGCGCGCGTCAGGCGGTGACCGACCTCTGGCGCGGCGAAACACTGGCGCCGTGGTTAAAATAGAACGGGCAGTTTGGTTTGCAATCGCCGCCCTGCACGCTATTTTGAAATTGTGAACTCTGAATTTTCAGTGGCCGCCTGTTGGGCGGGCGAATACGACGAGAGCCGGCTGCGGCATTGGGCCGAGCGGCTGCGGGCGCGCCTGCCGGCGCCGCAGGTGTCGCTGGGACTGGTCTTCATGTCGCCGAAATTTTTTCCGCACGCGAAGGCCACCCTGGAAATTTTGCGCGTCCATGCGCGCATTCCTCTGCTGGCCGGCTGTTCCAGCACGGGGCTGATCTGTGGCGGCGAGGAGCTGGAAGACGCCGGCGGATTTGTGCTGGCGCTTTACGCCCTGCCCGGAGCGATGCTGAAGGCCTTCCGGTTCACCCAGGCGCAGGTGGAAGAAGCCAACGGCGGAGCCTATTGGCACGCCGAAACCGGCGTGGAACCGGCGCGCGTCAACGGCTGGCTGGCCTTCATTGATCCCTTTCACCTGGATGTGGAAAGCTGGCTGCGTTCGTGGAACGAAGCCTATGCCCCGGCGCCGGTGTTCGGCGGATTGGCCGGCGGAAATTTCGCCGACCAGACCACGCAGGTGTATCTGGACGGCGAGGTGTTCGAGGACGGCGGCGTGGCCGTGGCGGTAGGCGGCGACGTAAAACTGACGGGGGTGATCTCGCAAGGCTGCACGCCGATTGGGGAGACCTGGACGCTCACCCGCGTGCAGCACAATTTGATCCACCAGATCGGGAACCGCCCGGCCTATGCGGTCCTGGCCGAGACGTTTGAAAAACTGCCGCCTGCCGAACAGCAGAAAACCCGCGGCAACCTCCTCATCGGCCTGGTCGTCAACGAATATCGCGAGGATTTCCATCGCGGCGATTTCCTGGTGCGCAATCTGATCGGTGGCGATCCACAATCAGGCATCCTGGCGGTGGGCGCCCTGCCGCGCGCCGGGCAGATGATGCAATTCCAACGACGCGATGCCGAGGCGGCCAGCGAGGATATGATGGAACTGCTCGCCCGCGCGAAAAAAAATCTGGCCGGCGCAGCCGTCTATGGCGGCTGCCTGTGCGTTTGCAACGGACGCGGCAAAAATCTGTTCCATCGCCCCAACCACGACGCCGGCCTGGTTCAACAGCATCTGGGGCCGCTGGGATTGGCTGGATTTTTCTGCAACGGCGAACTGGGGCCGATTGGGGATCGGAATTTTCTGCACAGCTACACTGCCGCTCTGGCGTTGTTTGTAGGAAAGTAACGCATTTCGCCATTGCTTTTGCCAGCCATCGCGTCATTCTCCTTGTCCCATGCCTGAGGAACCAGCACCCCAAGCGGCGCCGCTCGAAAGCCCCAAACGCTCCGGCGCGCGCCGCCGCAGCCGGCGTGGCGGACGCGGTCGGGGCCGCAGTCGGCGCGCCGAAACCGCTTCGCCCGCCCCGCCGCCGCCTGACGCTCCCGCCGAAACGCCGCCGCCGGTTTCGGACGCTCCGCTGGCGCCTGAGCTCCCGTCCGCCACCCCGGCTGCTTCGCCGGAACCTTCCGGCGGTTCCGCCATCAGCCAGGCCGTGGAAGAAGTTCGACAGATCGTTACCGCGCTGGAGGAAGCCTTGGAACAAATGGAGGAAGTCCTGAAACTCGTTGAGACGGCTGAACGCCAGAAAATCGCCGACGAACAGGAAATCGAATCGCTGCGGCGCCAGTTGCGCAAAATCCAGTCCCCGCGCCGCGACGGGTAATTTCCGGAACACCGCCCTTTCAACTGGCGGATTTCGGCCGGAATTCAAACCTCGCCGCTGGCCCGGCCATTGCGACGGCTTCGACAAGGCTCCATTCCTGGGTTAAATTGTCCGGGCATGATTCTGGCCGTGGAACAAACCCAATCCAACGCGCTTCAAACGGCACGTTACCGCGGCGAAGTCGTCTATCTCTACGCCTTCGACGTGGCCTACGACACCGAACGGCGCCCGCTGCGAACCGTGCTGGGCCAGCCAGTGCAACAGTTTTCCGTGGATGGCGACAAGCGGGCGCCGCGGCAGCTTTTTTTCCTGAAACCGCAAATGGTGCGGCTGCCGCCCGTGGAACGGGTCGGGCCGGCCGGCGCCGTGTCCGTCGAACGCACCGTCAAATTGTTTCCCGCCGGCGCCATCAGCATTACCGTGCGCGTGCCCTTTGAAATCGGGCGCCTGGAAGACCTGGTGGCTTTTCATGATTTACGATTCGCCGGCGGCACGCTCCACGACGAGGTGCGCGAACTGGCGGAGGAAATCACCGCAGAGTTGAAACCGCATTTGATCCGCCCCCAGCCGCGCCTGCCGGAAGAAGAAGCCTACACGGTTTTCTGCCTGGCCGGTCCGATGCGGGAGGCCGGCGGTGCATCGGTCAAAGCCGAGCACTGGTTTGCCGCGCATCGCCGCCAGATTGCCGCCCTGCTCACCCAGGAAACCGAAAGCGAACGCCTTTCCAAACAGGAAGCCGACGAATCCACCGGCCGGTACCTGAGTTATTACGACGATGATTTGCTGGTGATTGACTGGGACGCCGCGCTGCTGATTGACGAACCGCAGGATTTTGACGAGACCCTTTACGTGCTGGAACTGGCCAATCTCCAACTGGCCGAACTGGAGGCCTACGACCGCATTCTGGACGAAGCCCTGGAACGCGCGTATCGCGACCTGACCATGCCTCCCTTGCGCTCGCGCGCCCATGTTTTGCGTGAATTGCGCGAACTGCGCATTGACCTGGCCCGGTTCAACGACGAACTTTCCAACACCACCAAATTTTTCGGCGACTGGCACCTGGCCCGCATCTACGAAAAAACCGCCAGCCGCTTTCATCTGGCCGACTGGCACCGCAACATTGACGGCAAACTCAAAACGCTCGACGACCTTTACCAAATCCTCCAGCACGACCAAAACCACCGCGTGATGCTCTGGCTGGAAACCGCCATCGTCGTGCTGTTCGTCATTGACCTGGCGGCCATTTTAGTGATGGGGTTGAAATGAGCCGCGTCGGTCTAGCGCAGCCACGCCTTCAACTGCTCCAGGTCCCCTGTCGGCGGCCGGCAGGAGGTCCCCACGCACACATAAGCCGTCGCCTCCTCTCCGGCCGGCAGACTTCGGGTCCATTCCCCAACCGCGCCGGCATTTCCCAAAACGACCTTGTTGGGCTGATAAACCGAATGCGCCGCGCGCAACAATTCCCGGAACTTTTTTGAATCGCGGTTTCCGGCGACGACCAGGCGCACCGGCTCCTGCAACGAAAAATCCAGCGCCTGCAGCATAAACGGCAGCGCCTGCGGCAGCGCTTGAAGTCGTCCGGCAAAGAAACGCAATGTTTTTTCGGCAGCGACCACGAAATCTTTCCGGCCGGTGATGGCGCCCAGCTTGAGCAAGGCCAGCGTGGCCACGGCGTTGCCGCTCGGCTCGGCACCGTCGTAATCATCCTTCATCCGCACAATCAGGTCCGTGGCGTCGGGGGGGCTTTGCCAGAAACCGCCCTCTTCGGCATCGTAAAACCGGGCGAGCATCGTTTCGGCCAGCGCCAGGGCAAAATCCAAAAGCGCCGGATTCAGCGTGGCCTCGTAAAATTCGATCACGCCCGAAAGGCAAAAGGCGTAACCGGCGAGCAATTCCACCGGGTCCCGCTCGCCCCGGCACCAGCGGTGAAAAAGGGTCTGCGATTTGTCCTCCCACAGATTTTGGCGCAGGAAACGGAAATTTTTTTCCGCCGTCGCCAGGTACTGTTCCTCACCCAAAGCGGCTCCCGCCCGTACGAAGGCGCCCAGCATGAGGCCATTCCACGAGGCGAGCACCTTGTCATCACGCTGCGGCCGGATTCGTTTCTGCCGCGCGGCCAGCATTTTTTTTCTTGCCGATTCAAGCAGCGGCCTTTCCGCCGGCGACAAATCGGGACGGGCCACGCTTAGAACATTTTGTCCGCCCAATGGCTGCGGATGGCTGTGATCCACGAAATTGCCCTCGGCGGTGACGCCGAAAAATTCGACCGCCACGTTGAACTCTTCGGGCGAAAGCAATTCGGACAGCTCCCGGCGCGTCCAGCAATAAAATTTTCCCTCGTAACCCTCGCTGTCGGCGTCCTCGGCGGAAAAAAATCCGCCGTCGGGATGCATCAGGTCGCGCCGGACGTAATCCAAAATGTCGCGCGCCACGGCCGAATAGATTCCGGGTTCGGGATGGGAGATTTCGGATTGGGCAAAACTGTGCGCGTCGAGGTAAAGCTGCGCCAGTTGCGCGTTATCGTAAAGCATTTTCTCGAAATGGGGCACCCGCCAGGCGGCGTCCACCGCGTAGCGCGCAAAGCCGCCACCCAGTTGATCGTGGATGCCGCCGGCGGCCATTTTTTCGCAGGTGAACAAAACCATTCGCGCCGCTTCACTGTCCCGAAAGCGTTTGGCCGCGCGCAACAGGAATTGCGGCACGGCCGGCTGCGGAAATTTGGGCGCGCTGCCGAAACCGCCGTGAACGGGGTCAAACGATTGTTTGAAAATGTCCGCGGCGTTTTTCAAAACGGCTTCGGTTAAAATCCCCGGGTCCGCAGCGGTTGTTTCGACGGCGGCCTGGAGCCGCGCGTGGATTTTTTCGGCACCGGCGATGATTTCCTCCCGGCGGCGTTGCCACAATTCGGCCAGGTGGCGGAGCACCTGTAAAAAGCCGGGCCGGCCGTGACGGCTGTCCGGCGGAAAATACGTGCCGCCGTAAAACGGCTTCAAATCCGGCGTCAGAAAAACGCTCATCGGCCAGCCGCCGGCGCCGGTGGTGGCCTGCACGAAGGCCATGTAAATCCGGTCCACGTCCGGCCGTTCTTCGCGATCCACCTTGATGCTGACGAAATGTTCGTTGAGAAATTCCGCTACCTGCTCATCCTCGAAGCTCTCTCGCTCCATCACGTGACACCAGTGGCAGGTGGAATAGCCGATGCTCAAAAAAATCGGTTTGTTTTCGCGCCGGGCCTTTTCAAAGGCCTCCGGCCCCCACGGAAACCAGTCCACGGGATTGTGAGCGTGCTGGAGCAGATACGGTGATTTTTCCCGGGCCAACCGATTGCAGTGTGGAGCGCTCATGCGGGAAATCTGCCTGATTGCCGGTCAGGAGGCGAATGATTTGTTGGGACAGGCCGGACACGCAACGGTCAAACGCCGGGCCGGCGAACGCACCCCCATTCAACGGCTCAA
Source organism: Verrucomicrobiia bacterium (assembly GCA_035652955.1). Taxonomy (GTDB): domain Bacteria; phylum Verrucomicrobiota; class Verrucomicrobiia; order Limisphaerales; family UBA11358; genus UBA11358. Next base: position 10,894 of record DASRCU010000249.1, read on the forward strand.
CAAATGTTCCCGCTTCAACCTGGCCACTTCGCGGTCTGCCAGCCGCGTGGGTTCGGGCAGACGGTAGCGCGTGCAACAGGCCCGTACGAGCCGGACGGCCGACGGCAAATCCACGCGATGACCGATGCTGATAAACAACGGGCGCGCCCCGTTCTGTGTCCGCAGCGCCACGCCGATTTGTTCATCGCCGTCCCGCAAGGGCGCCGTTGCGCCGGCGTGCGATTTCAATCTGCCCGCCCGGCCGATCAACCGGCTTTTGCCCACGCCCACGCCCGGCACATCCAGTTCAATCGCCAGATGCGTTGCCAGGCCGCAGCGACGCGGGTGGGCATAACCCTGGCCGTCAAATAACACGGCGCCGAATTCATGTTTCAACGCGCGCAGGGCCGCGCGCACCGCCGGTCCTTCACGGAAACTTAAAAAACCCGGCACGTAGGGAAACTCGGCCGGCAAAACGGCGTGCGCCACTTCGACGATTTCCCCGGCCTGGCGATCATAAACGACCGCCGCGGCAAAAACGGTTGTCTTGTCCGCGGAAAAAGCGCAATCGGCGCCGGCGACAAATCGCGGCAGCGGTTTCAACGGCGCGATGATCATCTTCTTTCGCAGCCGCCTTTGGGTGGCTTTCCATCGTTCGACGAGCGCCGGCCAATCGGGATCGGTCTTGCCGCGAAGGGAGCGGAACGGCAGCCGGTCCCCGCCGTTTTTGCCGCACGCGGTGCCGGGCGACGGCGCCGGGGAGCCGGCAGGAGGCAAAATCTGGCGGCGTCCGGAGCGGTTCATGAAACTCCTTTCTTTGCTGTGCGCAAGGCCCGCCAGGAGTGCGACCACGGATCAATCCGACACGCGGCGCGATAGCTGCAGAAATCGCAGGCCGTTTCCGCGTTTTTGCGATACGGATCCACCGAGGCCTCGCCGGAAAAAATGGCGTTGCCCATTTCGCGCATCCGTTCCTCGGCGGCCTCCAGCCATTTCTCGAACTCGGCGCGGGGGAGGGCTTCGGTGGAATTGCCGTGAAGTTCGCCGGCATCCGTCAAACGATATTGGAACTGGTCGCGTTTTTTTTGCGAATCCAGTTGATCCAGTGCACCGGCGTCAAACCGTCCGCGGTGGCGATACGCCCGTTGCCGGGCCTCGGCGTCCTCCAGAATTTCCTCGCGCGTTTGGCCGCTTTCGTAACTGCCGCGCAAATTGACATAAAACGCCCCGGCGGGAATCAGCCGGTCGGCGCCGAACAAGGGACGCGGATTTTTCCAGCGGCGCAGGGCGGCCAGATACGCCGGCAGTTGAAGCTGAATGCCGTGGGCCATCAGAACGGCATCGGGCTTTTTGTCGCCGGACTTGTAGTCCATCACCACCGCCAGCGCGGCGCTGCCGGCCGGCTGATGCCACAAATCCACGCGGTCCATCCGGCCGTGCAGAGCGAGCTTGCGTCCGTTTTCCAGTTGGATTTCCAAAGCGGTGTCGGGTGATTTTTCACCGCCGAAATCCAGTTCGGCGGCCGCCGGATCAAATTGATATTGCCCGCGCATCCAACCGATGAGGACTTCGATGAAATCCTGCAGGGCGGAGGACATCGCCTCCGCGGCAAACAGTGTCTCCGGCGAATCGCGGAGCAGCCCGGCGCGAAACTGTTCCCGCTCGGCGGCGGCAATGCGGGCGATGCGTTCGCGGGCCTCGGCCGGCGTCAGGTCGCGCCAGCGCTTTTGTTCGGCGGCCAGTTGTTCATGAAATTGTTTGAGAACGACGTGCTGGAAATTGCCGCGTTCGCGGGCGTCCAGCTCAAATCGCTTCCGTTCATCGGCCCTCAGACCGACGCGCATGAAAAACCGGAAAGGGCATTGCGCGAACTCCTCCAGCCGGCTGACGGAGGTTTGCAGCGCCGGACCGTAAAGTTTTTCGGCCAGGGCGGGTGAAAGCCGCTCCCGCCCCTCCGGCTCGCGCCACTCGGCAAACTGTCCGGCGAGCGATTTCAGAACGGGAACTTCGAGCAGTTTTTGAAGACCGGGCGGTCGCTCCGGCAAACGGCAGATTTTCGCCAGCCACGGCGTCAGCTCCGCCGCGTGCTCGGCGTCTGCCGGAATGATTTCATTGGGAACGGCGGTGATTTCGAGCGACGGGAAAATTTCCTGCAATTGGGCAATGAACGGCGAAGGGTTCAACGTCCGACCGTCGGCGGTGCAACGGGCAAAGGTGACGGCGAGTTTTTCGGCGGCGCGGGTGGTGGCGATGTAGCCGTAGTAACGCTCGCGAGCCAGTTGGCGGCGCGCATCCGGGCCGAGGACCACGGGCAACTCCTGGCGGTCGGCCTCCGTCAGAATCGCCGCCGGCGCGGGGGCGGCGGGGAAGACCCCTTCGTTGGCGCCCAGGACCAGGACGAATTTCAAATCGGGATTGCGGGTGCGATCCACCGCGCCGATCAGCACTTCGTCCAGCACCGGCGGGATGACGCCCACGGTGAGGCGGGCCAGGCCGGATTCGAGCACCGGCAGCCAGTCGCGCAGCGACAGCGCCTGGTCGGAAAAGCCCAGAGCCAGATTGTCCAGCCAGGCGTTCATCTGATCGAAAACGGCGGCGTGCATTGCCGGGTTGAAAGGTGGAAATGGCGAACCGGCGGGCGGGCCGGCGCTCCAGCCCTCCAGCGTTTGCTCCACACCCAGCGCGCCCCACAAATCGCGCAAGGCAGCGGCCAGTTGCGCGCCGGTGGGCGGGGAATGCCCGGCCGCCAGCGTGTTCCAAAAGCGTTCAAACGGCGAAACGAGACGCCGGCGGAGACGTTCGAATTTTTCGTCCGGCAACGGCTCGCGCCATTGGCGGCCGCGCCAGCCGAATTCGAGCGCCGCGTTTTCCAGCTCGTCAATTTGCTCTTCCGCCACGGCGCAAAAGCCGGTCTTGAGCACGGCAAACCAGTCCTCCTGTCGCCAGTCGAACGCCGCCATTCGTACCACTCCGCGCGTGAGCTCCGCCAGCGGGTGGTGGGCAACCGATTCGCGGCGGTCCAGGAAGAAAGGGATTTCATAACGGCGAAACGTCCGCGCCAGCGGCTGATGATAATCTTCCAGATGGCGGACCAGCACGGCGCAATCGCGGAAACGATGGCCGGCGCGAACAAATTTCAAAACCTCGCGCGCCGCCCATTGCGCCTCGGCTTCGGGATGAGCGGCGCACGCCAGAGCGATGCCTTCGGGCCGGAGAGCAGGAGTGGCGGCAGCGGACAACCCTTGCGCCCAGGCCTTTTCCAGAAACGCCAGCGCGGGATTGTTCGCGAAGCGGCTTTTGCGGGGAACACGCCGGAGGACTTCGATCTCCATTTTCGATTCGGAAAGATCTTCCAGACGCCGGCGACACTGTTGGAAGGTGTGCCCGACGGTGTTCCAGATGGAAAGCCAGGAAGAGGCGTCGGCCCCCGCTGCCGGTTCGTCGAGACAAAAAGCCGCCGTAACGGTCCGGCAGAAAGGCGCGACGGCGGCAAGCAAATCCAATTCCTGAGGCGTCATTTCGGCAAAGCCGTCCAGCCAAAGCCCCTGAATGGCCAGCGGCAAATCGCCGGGGACGGCCTGGCGCCGCAACGCCTCGGCGGCAAAATCCAACAAACCGTGTGCGTCGTGCAAGTGCCGCTCCTGCAACCAGTCGGCGTATTTCCCGGCCAGCAGCGCCAGGTCGTGGAGTTTGTCGCGGAGGCCGGGGCGGAGGTGGCGGTTCTCAGCCAGCCGGCACAGCCGAGAAGGCGTCAACAGATGCTGCTGCAATTCCGTCAGGAGCGTGCTCAAAGCCTCGGCGAAACCCGGACGGCGGGCACTGTGATAAAACAATTTCAAATCATCGGCGTGCCGCTGGAGCAGCGCGCGCAGGATCATGACGCGGCCTTCCTCGGACAACAACCTGGGCGGCGCCAGGCGGAGTTTGGCCAGGCAGAAGTGCGCCAGGCGTTCGAAGGACAGGATGTGCAGCCGCGCGTAACCGGCGATTGGCCCCCCGGCCAGCAACTGGCGTTCGAGTTGAAAGGTGGCCTGTTTGGGCGCCAGCAAAACCAACGGATCGCCCCAGGGATTTTCCCGCAGGGCGGCGCGGATTTCAGCCAGGCAACGGAAGGTTTTGCCGCTGCCGGCAGGACCCAAAACAAAGCGCACTTGCACCCATCCATCTTCAGACAAAGCCGCGACGGCGCAAAGCAATTTGTGGGCGATAAACCGCCGGGCGACCGGCCGCAGTCCATTTTTTTTGTTTCATTCGGGCAAAACCGAATTATCATTTTCGATGTTTGACCGGTCGGCGGGCGCCGACCCAACCACGAACCAGGACGAATTATGCCACTGACACATACCCGGGATTTGTTTGCAAAGGCGTTGAAGGGCAAATACGCGCTGGGCGCGTTCAACGTGAACAACATGGAATTGATCCAGGCCATTGTCGAGGCCTGCGAGGAAGAAAAGGCGCCGCTGATTCTCCAGATTTCCAAGGGCGCGCGCCAATACGCCAACCCCGTTTATCTCAAAAAACTCATCGAGGCGGCGGTGAGCCTGTCCAACATCCCCATCGCCGTCCATTTGGATCACGGCGACTCGTTCGAGTTGTGCAAACAGTGCATTGACGAAGGTTTCACCAGCGTGATGATTGATGCCAGCCACGAACCGTTCGACAAGAACGTCGAAATCACCAAAAAAGTCGTGGACTACGCCCACAAACACAATTGCGTTGTGGAGGCTGAACTGGGGCACCTGGTCGGCGCCCAATTCGACGAAGGCGAAGAAGGCGGCGCCCATTCCAAGAGCGGCCATTACACCGTGCCGGAAGAAGCAGTCAAATTTGTCAAACTCTCCGGCTGCGATTCGCTGGCCGTGGCCATCGGCAATTCGCACGGCGCTTACAAATTCAAGGGCGATCAACACCTGGATTTGGAACGGCTGAAGCTGATCAAAAAAGCGCTGCTGGATGCCGGTTTGGGCGATTACCCGCTGGTGCTGCACGGCGCTTCATCCGTCCCCCAACATCTGGTGGACGAAATCAACAAATACGGCGGCAAATTGCCTGACGCCAAAGGCGTACCGGAGGCGGATATCGAAGTGGCCCGCCGCGTGGGCTGCACGAAAGTGAACATTGACACCGACCTGCGCCTGGCCATGACCGCGGCCATCCGCAAGGTGTTCGCCGAAAAACCCGGCGAATTTGATCCGCGCAAATACCTCGGCCCGGCGCGCCAGGCCGTCAAGGAACTGGTCCGACACAAGGTCAAAAACGTCCTCTGCTGCGCCGGGCACGCCTTTGATTGAGGCCGGATCTTTCCTGCCTCTCAAACCGCCACCACTCCCGAATGCCGGCGGCGGACGAAAATCCGCACCCCGCCGCCGGAAAGAGTTCCTCTGGAGCCACGGTTTTTGCTTTGCTTTCGCGCGGCAGTCATGGCTTACTATTCGGCCCGCGACGGTGGTAGGTTACCCAAGCGGTCAACGGGGGCAGACTGTAAATCTGCTGGCTTACGCCTTCGATGGTTCGAATCCATCACCTACCACCATTCCTCCAGCAAAATTTTCCGGGACGACATCTTGAGAATTCCGTGAAAGCCGATTCCTGCCGGACGCGCCTCCGCAAGCAGAGCGGACGGGGCGCTGGTTTTTCGGCTTCCGATTTGACACCGCCGGTTTTGCGCGCACAATAGGAAGACGCTTGCCTGCCAGCGTAGCTCAGCGGTAGAGCAGAGGACTCATAAGCCTTTGGTCGGGGGTTCAAATCCCTCCGCTGGCACCAAATTGGTCGTCCTGTTCGGTCTGGCATTCACGCTTGTGGGAGTGGACATGCAATCCGCACCGGCAAAAAACTTTGCGCTGAAATTCGTTTTGACCCTCGGCATTTTGAGTTTCTTTGCCGATTTCACTTACGAGGGCGCGCGCAGCATTCTCGGCCCGTATCTGGCGCAGTTGTCGGCCAGCGCCACGGTGGTGGGAGTTGTGGCCGGGCTGGGCGAACTGGCCGGTTACGGTCTGCGACTCGTTTCGGGCCGGTGGGCCGATCGCACGCAGGCCTTCTGGCCCATTGCGATCTTTGGTTACTTCGTCCAATTGCTCTCCGTACCGGCGCTGGCGCTGGCGGGCAACTGGCCCACCGCCGCGGCGCTGATCATTCTGGAGCGTGTCGGCAAGGCGATTCGCAATCCGCCGCGGGACGCCATGCTCTCGCATGCCGGGGGGGAAATTGGTTTTGGCCGGGCCTTTGGACTGCACGAGGCGATGGATCAATTCGGCGCGTTGTTCGGTCCGCTGGCGGTGGCGGGCCTTCTGGCTTGGCGCGGCGAATATCGTTTTGCTTTCGCCGTATTGCTGGTTCCGGCGGTGATTTGTCTGTCGCTGGTGTTGCTGGCGCGCTGGTTTTACCCCCGTCCGCAGGAATTGGAGACCAAAAAGAGCGATCTGCATGCCAAAGGCCTGCCCACGGTGTTCTGGATTTATCTGGCCGGCGCGGCGCTGGTGGCGGCAGGGTTCGCGGATTTTTCGCTGATTGCCTACCATTTTGCAAAAACTTCAACCGTATCCAGGGATTGGGTGCCGGTGATCTACGCCGTGGCCATGGCCGTGAGCGGCGCCGGTTCGTTGGCCTGCGGGCGATTGTTTGATCGTTTCGGCATCGGGCTGCTGATTCCGCTGACGCTGGTAACGGCGGCATTTGCGCCGCTGGTGTTTCTGGGCGGTTTCTGGACGGCGCTGATCGGCGCGGCGATCTGGGGCCTGGGGATGGGCGCCCATGAATCCATCATTCCGGCGGCCGTGGCACCAATGGTTTCGCCACAACGCCGCGCGTCAGCTTACGGATTGTTCACGGCGGGCTACGGCATTTCCTGGTTCCTCGGCAGTGCGGCGATGGGCATTTTGTACGATCATTCCCTTCAGGCGATGATTGTTTTTTGCCTGGCGTTGCAAGTGGCCGCGGCGCCTGTTTTCTTCGTTGTGGATCGGCGTTACCGACAATTCCGCCAGCAAAGAGGACTTGTTTAATCACCGCCGGGCGCCGAGAATGTTTTCATGGCGTTGAACGTTCCCCCGGCTGGTGAAAAGCCGAAAATCACCCTGCCGCCCGTCACCGCGCCGAAGAAACTGACCATCGCAGAGGTCGCCGCCCTGGCGGGCCAACTTATCGCC
>DASRCU010000250.1:0-16527 GCA_035652955.1 Verrucomicrobiia bacterium
CGGTGTAGCGTCAGAATTTGTGAAGCTATGCAAGACAGTGTAACCGCTGCCGTCGGTATTAAGCTTGAATACCATGCCGTAGGGGTAGTTCGTGCCGCTTTGCGATGTTCCGTAAAGCGCGCCATCACTACCTCGCGTTACATAGAGTGCGGGATTTCGAAGCGTCCCGGCTACACTCTGCTCTCCATCAGAGAAGTTGTGAATCACCGAGTAGCCGCTGCCATCACGGTTGATTCTGAAGATCGTTCCCCAGCCGTTAGTGCCGCCCCCCGGAGTGCAACCGTAAATGGCATTGTCGTTGCCACCGACAACCAGCGGACGATAAGGATATGCCCCGTCTGCTGGATAGCCCGCGAACCCGTGCAAGACGGTCAGTAGTGTCGGCTGTTGCGCCAGGAGTGCAGGAGTCAGGGCGCAGGAAAACACAACCAATAATATACATGTCACTTTCATATTGTTGGCAGTTGAGTGTTGAAAAGCCGTTTATGGACAGACTTTGATCAAGATCCTGACCGCGGCGGCCAATTTTTTGTGGATGTTCTCAAAACGGGCATTTATATGGCGCATCACTGTTTGCCCGTCAATCAGAAAATTACCATCCGACCATTGCGCCCGGCTCGCATGGCGAGAGGAACCGATGCGGTGCACTCGGCACCGGATGGCGCCCTTTCTGACCTGCATGGCTTGTCCCTCAACCCGCGCTCTTATTCTATTGCCCCGATGGCATGCCCGTCCTGTTGCCGGACAAATTCATCATTTGTCGGGTTCGTTTGGTTGTGTTAAAAGGCAGTGAGCCAAACCGGTCCAAAATCACCTTTCATGGGAAGAGTTTCATGATTTTCCCGCTATGGACGGGCATTGATGAGTTTGTCGGATGCCTGGCGATTTGAGTTTGGCCATACGACATTTGACGGATACCCTGCCGGCGCGGGCGGGTATAAATTGTTCCCCGATGCCAGCATTGTCGGTGACTAATACGAATCTGATGACCAAGGTTGCCATTGTTGAAGACAACGGAACGTTGCGCCAATACCTGGCGGAATTGATCAACGGCACCCCGGGACACCGTTGCGTGTGCACCTGCGCCACGGCCGAGGACGCCCTGGTGCAGATTCCCACGCATAAACCCCACGTGGTGTTGATGGACATTCATCTGCCCGGCGAATCGGGCATCGCCTGCACGGCGCGGTTGCGGGCCAAACTGCCCGATCTGCAGGTTATCATGCTCACCGTTTACAAGGACATCAAAATGATTTTCCAGGCGCTCAAAGCCGGCGCCTGCGGTTACGTGTTAAAACGCTCGGATGAACGGGAGATTCTCGACGCCATTGCCGAAGTGCGCGCCGGCGGCGCCCCCATGACCAGTGAAATCGCCCGCATGGTGGTGCGGTCGTTCATGGAATCACCGGCCATTCCCGATCCGGCCGGCACCGACCAGTTGTCGGCGCGCGAACTGGAGCTGCTGGCGCTCCTGGCTGAAGGCTTTTCCAACAAGGAAATTGCCGCCCGCCTCCACATCAGCAACGCCACCGTCCGCACCCACCTGATGCACATTTATGAAAAACTGCACGTCCGTTGCCGCACCGAAGCCGCCGCAAAATACCTGCGCTCCAATCCCACCCCGCCCGGCAAACCTGCCGGCGCCAGCGCCTGAACCGGTCAAACAAGCGGCCTGGTTTTCTGCTCTCCCAAATTCGGGCGGCTTGAAAAAAATCTGTTTCCTGGCGGTGTTGTCCGTTTCCTGCGCCTGCCTTTCAGCCCCCGCGGAAAACCTGCCGTTTCTGAGCCCCATGTTCGGTGATGACATGGTGCTGCAGCGCGACAAACCCAACCCGATTTGGGGCTGGTCCAAACCCGGCGACACCATTCAGGTGACCATTGCCGGCCATACGGCGAAAGCGGTGGCGGATCAAAACGGCCGCTGGGAAACGAAAATCCAACCGCCCGCGCCCGGCGGGCCTTACACGCTGAAGATTGACGGTGCGCAGCACGTGGAACTTCACGAAATCCTGGTGGGGGATGTCTGGCTCTGCGGCGGCCAGTCGAACATGGAATTGCCTCTGGCGCTGGCGCGAAATGGGGCGGCAGAAATCGCGGCGGCCAACCACCCCGAAATTCGGCTCTTCAAAGTGCGCGCCCACCCGGCATACCAGCCGGAAAAGATTCCGCAGGGTCAATGGAAAATTTGCTCGCCGCAGAGCGTGACAGAAGACGGCGGCTTTTCCGCCGTCGCTTATTTCTTCGCCCTCAAAGTGCAGAGCGCAATTCATGTGCCCATCGGCCTGGTGGAGGACTGCGTCGGTGGCACGCCGGCGGAAACCTGGACCAGTGCCGAAACGCTCCGCCAATTGCACGATTTCGACGCGGCCCTGGACGAATTGGACCGGCTCAGATCCCGGGGCGGACCGCAATACGGCAATTACATCATGCACTGGTATGATCAATACGATCTCGGCCAGAAAGAAAACTGGCAGGCGCCGGACTTCGACGATTCAACCTGGAAACCGGTGTCCATGCCCGGCGGCTTCGCGGAGCTGGGCGTGCCGGATACGCCCGCGGTCTGCTGGTTCCGCAAAACGATTGTTTTGCCCGATCCGTTGCCCGCCGGTCCGGCCTTCATTTCCCTGGGCGTCATCGAGCGCATGGACACCACCTTCATCAACGGTCAATGGGTGGGCGCCAGTGCGTGGGTCGAAAATCCGCGCCATTATTTTCTGCGCCCGGGAATTTTGAAGCCGGGAACCAACGTCATCGCCGTCCGCGTCTTCAAAACCAAACCGGACGGCGGTTTCATGTCCGGCGCCGGCCAATTGTTTTTAACGCTGGGCGACGGCACGAAAATTCCGCTGGCCGGTCCCTGGCGCGGCGCAGTGAGCGTGGATGCCCGGCCACCGCATCCGCTGCCGCTGAGCTTCGAGAATTGGCCCGTCATCCCCTCGGTGTTGTATCTGGGCATGATCGAGCCGGTCGCACCATTGGCCATTTCCGGCGTCCTGTGGTACCAGGGCGAGGCGAACGCCGACCGTCCGGAGCAGTATAAAAAATTGCTGCCGGCGATGATTGCCGATTGGCGGAAAATTTTTCGGCAGGGCAATCTTCCGTTTTACATCGTGCAACTGCCCGCGTTTATGGCGCATCAGGATCAACCGCCGGAAAATGGCGGCTGGGCGGAGATTCGCGAGGCGCAGGCCTTTGTGGCCCGCACGGTGAAAAATTGTGCGCTTGCGGTCACCATTGACACCGGCGCGCCGGACAATATCCATCCGGCGGAGAAAAAAATTGTTGGCGATCGCCTGGCGTTGTGCGCCCTGGCGCAGCATTACGGCGAAAAAATTCCTTATCAAGGTCCGACCTTCCGGCGGGCGCAACGTTTGCCCGGCGCGTTGAAAATTTATTTCGATCACACCGACGGCGGGTTGGCGGCCAAAGGCGGTGTGCCGGAGGAATTTGCCCTTGCCGGGGCAGACCGCCGCTGGCATTGGGCCGAGGCCCGCATTGATGGGCGGGCGGTCATCCTCTCCTCCCCGGCTGTGCCTCAGCCGGAATTTGCGCGTTACGCCTGGCAATCGTTCCCCCGCGCGACCCTTTACAATGGCGCCGGCCTGCCGGCGGTCCCCTTCCGAACCGATCCCCCGATGCCGTGACAGCGGCGCACGGACAGCCGGCGCGCGGCCCGGTACCGTTGCCCGGCTGTTCTTTGAGAAATCGCGTCAGGCTGAAGCGATGAATTTCGGGTCTTTTTCGCGGGTATTCCAAAAACGATTGGCTTTTGCGGCGAGGCCTTGGATTCGTGTCGCCGTCGTAAAACGCAGACAAAATTCGCTGATCATTTTGTGGCTTACCGCTGGAAACAAATAAAAATCACCGGCACCTGACAGTTCACCTCAAACCCCGACGGGCCGTGGCGGGCATTGACCGGGCGGGGAAAGGTCGGCGGGCAAGTCCAGTGTTTTTCTGAAACCATGTCCTTTCGGCTGTTTCAGAAAACGTTCGGCTGCATCTCCAGTGAATGCTGGCGTTCTGTCCCGGCTTGAACGGAACCTCCGCCCGCTCAACCTCCGATGGCGGTCATGGGGCGGCCGGGCTGGTATTGATGGCGAAACTGATGTTCCAGCGGTTTCAAACGAAGCGCGGTTTCCATCAAGGCTTTCAGTTCCTCATCGTTCGCCCCGCGTCGCAGCGCCGCGCGCAAATCCACTTCCACGTGATTGCCGAGGCAGGGGCGGATTTTGCCGTCGGCGGTCAGGCGCATCTTGTTGCAATTTTCGCAAAAATGGAGGTTGGTCATCGCGCCGATGAAGCCGACGAGCGCGCCGGTGCGCCGGAGGAGAAAATACCTGGCCGGGCCGTGGCCGATCCGGCAATCGGGTTGGGGAATCAATTCGTCCTTTTGCGCCAGCAGTTGCCGGGCTTCGCCGCAGGGCAGGAAATTTTTCTCGGTGAGCACTTCCGTGGTCGTCAACGGCATCAATTCGATGAGCCGCAACGGCAGGCCGTGCTCGGCGGCGAACAATACCAGCGGCCAGAGTTCGGATTCGTTCACGCCGCGCATGAGCACGCAATTCAATTTCACGCGTTCAAAACCCGCCGCTACCGCCGCGCGGATACCGTCAAGGACTTTTGCAACCTCGCCGCCGGTAATGCGTTTGTAAATTTGCGGGTCCAGCGCGTCCAGGCTCACATTGACCGTGCGTACGCCCGCGGCGTGCAACTCGCCCGCCAGCGCTGCCAGACGAAGGCCGTTGGTGGAAAGCCCGATGGTTTCCACGCCGGGAATTTTTTTCATCTCGCGGGCAATTTCCAGCAGGTCGCGGCGCACGAGCGGTTCGCCGCCGGTGAGCCGGAATTTGCGAAAGCCCAGCGCCGCGGCCACACGCACCAGGCGGACGATTTCGGCAGCCGTCAGATGGTCCGGGCGGCGTTCCCAGCCCTGGTAGCCTTCCGGCATGCAGTACAGGCAGCGTTCATTGCACCGGTCGGTAACCGACAGGCGCAGGTAATCCACCGCGCGCCCAAACGAGTCCGTTTCAGTCGTCATGCCCATTTCTCTCCTGCGAAGGTCGCCGAGTTTGCGAAGTTTTCAATCAAAATTTTCAATCAAAATGTTCAGCGCCCCTTTTCTTCGCGTTACTGGGGGGGCGGCTGGTGGGGATCTTCTCCGCGCAGGTGCGCCAGCGCTTCGCGAATGGCCGGCGCGAGAATTTCCAGGCACTCGCGCACGGCGGTCGGTTTGCCGGGCAGATTCACAATCAAACAGCCACCACGGGTGCCGGCCACGGCGCGCGATAAAATGGCCGTCTTCACTTTAACGAACGAGTGCACGCGCAGGATTTCGCCGAAGCCGGGCAGTTCCTTGTCCAGAACGGCGCGGGTCGCTTCCGGCGTTACGTCGCGCGGGCCGATGCCCGTACCGCCGGTGGTGACCACCAGATCGCACTTTTGCTGGTCGGCAAGTTGTTTCAGCGCCGCCGAGATTTGCGCCGCCTCATCTGGCACCAGGAGCGCTTCAAACGTTGCCTCGTTGCCCAGAAATTCGCGCAGGACGGTTTCAATCTCCGGCCCGCTGCGGTCCGCGTAAAGACCGGCGCTGGCGCGGTCGCTGATGGTCAGTCTGCCGATCTTCATTCCTTGGTCTTTTCGACAAGGTGGATGTGCTCAATCCGCATTGTTTTATCCACGGCTTTGCACATGTCGTAAAGCGTCAGCGCAGCGGCGGCCACGCCGGTCAGCGCCTCCATTTCCACGCCGGTTTGCGCCGCAGTTTCCGCCGCGCAGGCAATTTCAATGGCCGCGGGCCGGATTTTGAAATTCACCTCGACGTGGGCCAGTGCCAGCGGGTGGCAGAGAGGGATCCATTCCGCCGTCCGTTTGGCGGCCTGGATGCCGGCGATTTGCGCCACGGTGAGCACGTCGCCTTTGGGCAGGGCCTTTTTTTTGAGCGCCCGGATCGTGGCCGGCGCGCAGAGTAATTTGCCGGCGGCGACCGCGCGCCGCCGCTGAACCGGCTTGTGGCCCACGGCGACCATTTGTGCGCCGCCGGCGGGGGTCAGATGCGAGAATTTTTTCATGTCAGTGCGTGGGCAGGAACTCAACCTCTTCGCCGGCCTCAAGGGCGCCGCAATGAGGCGGGAGGCGAATCAGTGCATTTGCCATCGGCAAACAGGTTGCGTCGCCGGAACTGTGCCAGGGCAGCGGCGTCAATGTCCGGCGTCCGTTTTCGCTTTGCACCTGCGCCGGCCAGAAGGTTTCGCGCGGGTCGGGCGCCGTATCCAGCTTTTTGGCCAGCGGCCCGCGCAAAAAGGGTTTCGGCTCAGCGCCGATCAATTTGGCCAGCGCCGCCGCGACGAACAAATGAAAACAGACGAAGTGCGACAACGGATTGCCGGGTAAACCAAACGCCAACCGACGGCCTTTCACCCCGAAGATCAGCGGTCGGCCGGGGCGGAGGTTGAGGCGCGCAAAAATGATTTCAAAGTCCAGCCATTCGAGCAAGGCGCGGCTGAAATCGGTTTCACCCACGCTCGCGCCGCCGGAAACCAGCAGCAGGTCGAAGGCCGAAGGCGAAACGGGAAGGGTTTCCATCACGCGCCTGGCCTTTTGAAAATCCTCCGGCAGATGCCGTTGAAACAAATCGCCGGGGAAGGCCTGCAGCAGGCCGCGGATTAAAATCGAATTGCTGTCGCGAACCTGGCCGGGACCGGGTGTTTGTTCCGGCGGCACAATTTCCTCGCCGGTGGTGAAATGGCCGATGCGCAGTCGCGGGCTGACGAGCGGGCGGGGGATGCCGGCGGCCGCCAGCAGGGCGAGTGCGCCGGCGTCCAGTTTGGTTCCGGCGGACAGCAACTTTTCTCCGGCGCGCCATTCTTCACCGCGCCGGCGAACGTTCGCGGATTTTTCGCGGCGCAGGATTTTGATTGTGTCGCCGTGGCGTTCCACGTTTTCCTGCATCACGACGCGGCAATTTTCGCAGGGCAGGCTCGCGCCGGTGGCGACGCGCGCGGCCTGGCCGGTATTCAACGGCCGGGGTTTCCAATCGGCGGCCTGAATGGTTTCCACAATTTGGAAGGTTTCGGACGGGTCGTTTTGCAAAATCGCATAGCCATCGCGCGTGGACTTGTCGGTGGCCGGGGCATCTTCTACCGCCCGAATCTCTTCGCGCAAAACGCGGCCGAAGGCTTCTTCGAGCGGCGCGCGGACGGCGGGCAGAGGCACGCAGCGCAAATCGAGTTCACGTCGTGCCTCGTCGAACGACAACGGGGCGGGGCAGACGCTTCGTTGTCCGCCGTTTGAGAGACGCGGCGCCGCGCCTTCGGTTGCCGGGAGCGCCCGTCGCTTCCAGATGGGCACGTCCTGCTTGAGCCGGTCCAGGAATTCGGTCAGCAGCGCCATCGCCTCGCCGCGGTGCGCGGCGGCCAGGCCGACGTAAATGGCCGTTTCCCCCGCGGGAACCACGCCGAGGCGATGAATAATCTTTGCCGCCAGGCAGGGAAATTTCGAGGCCAGTGATTCCAGGATGCGGCGCATCTGGTTTTCGGCCATCGGCGAATAGGCTTCGTATTCCAGCGCGGCAATGGCCCGACCGTTTTCCTCGCCGCGGACCAGGCCGCGAAATTCCAGCCACGCGCCGCACGTGCCGGCCGGCGCGGGCGGGAAAATTTTTTCCGGGATCGGCTCGCGGGTGAGTTGGATGTCCATTTCCATGCGGGGAATTTCAGCCGCCCGAAACCGGCGGAATCAGGGCGACTTCATCGGTATTGACAAACCGCGCGTCCGGCGCGGCGTATTCGCCGTTGCGCGCCAGCCGGACGAGGCTCCGATGCGCCGCCAGCGCCGGGAATTGTTTCAACAGCTCGGCCCAGAGTTGTTCGGCGGTCAAAGGCGACGGCGAAACAATTTCCACCGCCTCGCAACGCGTCGCGTCCTTGAGCTGGGCGAAAAACAAAACGCGCATGTTCAAATGTATGACGGTTTAAACACAACGAAAAGGACAGGCAAATTCATTTCAGCGCGGCACAAGGTGGATGGCCGACGCCTTGACCAGCGCGGAGATGGTTTCACCCTCGCGCAATGCCAGTTCGGCCCCGGCGGGACGGGTGACGAGAGCGAACAAGGGAAATCCGGCGTCGAGTTCCACGCGCACGAGCGGCCCTTCCGGGCGGAGCGATAGAATCCGGGCGGCAAAACGATTGCGCACGCTGGTGGCGGCGGCAGTGTCGCGCTGGAGAATCACCTCCTCGCCGCGGATGCAGACAAACACGTCGCGGGATTCGGCGGTCGGCGCGAGCGCAACGAGCATGGCATCACCGACCTGCACCGTGGCCAGCCCGTCAGCAACGCTGGTGATGCGTCCGGGCTGGATTGTTTCGACGCCGACGAATCTGGCGACTTCGGCATTGGCCGGCCGGGCAAAGACTTCTGACACCGGCCCGGTCTGCAGCACTTTTCCGCGCATCAAAACGATAATTTCCTCCGCCAGCGTGAGCGCTACAAAACGGTCGTGCGTTACGCACAGCATCGGAATTTGAAACTCGTCGCGGATGCGGGCGAGGCAAGGGATGATTTGCTCTTTCAGCGGCGTGTCGAGGCTGGCCAGCGGCTCGTCCAGCAGCAGCAGGCGCGGAGAGGCCAGCAGGGCGCGAGCGAGGGCGACGCGCTGTTTTTCGCCGCCGGAAAGTTCCGTCACGCCGCGCGAAACCAGCGGCATGATTTCCAGCACTTTGACAATGTGCTCAAAGCTGAATGGCGTGCCAGAGGCGGCGCTGGATTTGCATCCGTAAAACAGATTCTGTCGCACGGATAAGTGTGGAAACAGGGCGAGGTCCTGCGGCACGTAGCCGATGCCACGCCGGTGCGTGGCGACGGAAAAATTTTTCGCCGTATCGGCCAGGACGTCGTCGTCCAATTGAATGAACGCCGAGCGCGCCGTGCGCAGGCCGGCGATGAGGTCGAGCAACGAGGTTTTGCCCGCACCGGATGGGCCGAAAATTGCGGTGACGCGCCGGTTCATCTCAACGTTCACTTCGAGCGTGAAATGGGCCAGCGGCAACGAGATGTTTTTCAGCAACAGGCTCATGATGTTTTCCGGCGGCGCAGGAAAAATTCGCTGCTCCACACGGCGATGAAGGCGAGCACGACCGACACGCCCAGCAGGCGGCAGGCGTGCGCATCCTGGCCGAGTTGCACGTTTTCAAAAATGGCCAGCGAAATCGTCGCCGTTTTTCCCGGCATGTAGCCGGCAACCATGATGGTCGCGCCGAATTCACCGAGCGCACGGGCAAACGCCAGCAGCATCCCGCCGACGATGCCGCGGGCGGCCAACGGAACACTGATGGTAAAGAACACGCGCCACCCGCCGGCGCCGAGCGTGCGGGCGATTTGCTCCAGGCGCGGATTCACTTCCTCAAACGCCGAGCGCGCGGAGCGGACGAGCAGGGGCAGCGACATCACGCTCAATGCCAGCAGCACCGCGCGCCAGGTGAAAATGACCTGGAAATGGAATTTGTCCTGAAGAAAACCGCCCAGACCGTGTTTGCCGAATGTCTTGAGCAGAATCAAACCCGTCGCCACCGGCGGCAAGACGAGCGGCAGGGTGACGAAGGTTTCCACCACGGATTTGCCGCGCCAATTGCCGCGCGCCAGCGCCCACGCCAACGCCAGGCCCACGGGCAGAATCACCACCGTGCTTAACGCGGCGACGCAGATGGTAAACCCGACAATCTGCCATTCAACAGCGGTCATGGGCGCAGGAGGAAGCCATATTGCGCAAAAACCTGTCCAGCTTCTTCGGACGAAAGGTAATTCAGAAATTTTTTTGCGGCACCGGGTTGCGGCGATCCTTTCACCAGCGCGATCGGATAGCGGATGTCCGGTCCTTCGGCGCGCGGGATGGCGTAGGCGATCCTCACGTTCCGGGAAATGGCGGCGTCAGTTTTATAGACGATTCCCGCGTCCACGTTGCCGGACGCGACGGCAGCCAGCGCGGCGCGGACGTTTTCGGTCGGAATGACTTTCGATTCAACCGCCGGCCACAATTGCAACTTTTCAAGCCAGGCCCTGGCATAAACGCCGGCCGGCACGGCCCGCGGATCGGCCAATGCAATTTTTTTCACGTCAGCGTTGGTAAGGTCGCTGGCGGATTGGATTCGCAGCATGCTGTCGCCCGGAACCACCACCACGAGGGAATTGCCCAGGAGGTTCTTGCGAGTCGCCGGATCAATCAAATTGCCCCTTTCCAGCCGGTTCATTTGCGCCTCGTCGGCGGAAAAGAAAATGTCGGCAGGCGCGCCTTCTTCGATTTGCCGGGCCAGCGTGCTGGACGCGCCGAAATTGAAGGCGATTTTGTCGCCGGATTGCTTTTGATAATTGGCGGCAATGGCCTTCAACGCGTCCGTCAGGCTTGCGGCGGCAAACACGGTGACTTCGGCGGCGCGCAGCGGCCATGCCAGAATTGCCAGGGAACAAGTCAGGAGAGGGACGGTTTTTAAAATTGCTTTCATGGTGGTGTGGAACCTGGTTTGAGGCGGTTCTTAAAAGGAAAGTTGCAGGCGCGTGAAGAAAACCTCTTCAGGTTGCCGGGTCACAGTCGCACCCGCGCCATTGCCACCGGTGAACGTTGTGCGCGAAAAACTCGTCATGACGCGGACGTTTTTATTCAACCACCAGTTCAACCCGATCGCCCACGCCCGCGCGGCTGCCGCCGAGGTATTGGGATTCGCATAAACCGGGAACGCCGCGTTTGTCCGATCCACGTCCCGCTGCCGCTCCAGATCGCCGGCTCTCTGGTCAAGCTTCTGGATTTGGTTGGACTGTTGTTCAGTTGCCTGTTGCTGTTCGAGGGCTTCGATCTTTTGCTCCAGCACCCGGATTTCGTTCTTCAGAGCTTCCATCTCCGCGGCTTCGGAGGAATTGGTCTCGCCCTGTGCCGGCGCAGAAATGACGAACGGCAATGCGACAACAGCCGCAACAGGCAGTTGGCTCAATTTCATTTTATTTTCGTTTCGGCGGCCTCCAACTTGCCGGCAGACGCTTGCTTCTCGCGCCAATCACAAAATACAGGCCGGACCCGATGAATCAAAACCGATGCGTTATATTTTGTCAAATATAACGTTCAGCAGACCCTTTTTATGACAAAGAAGACCATCGTCTTTTGAAGCTATCAAACCGACAGAAGCCGGCGCATTTGTTTCCACGATGGGGCGAGCGCCTGAAGGCTGGCGCGTTCCATCCGGCGGTAGAGCTCCAGGGCCCGGCGGCCGGCTTCCGTCAAATCCGCGCCGCCGCCGCCCTTTCCTCCATGCACCGCGGTCACCAGCGGTTCGCGGAAGCATCGGTTCATCGTCTGGATGAGCGACCAGGCTCGCATGTAGGACATGCCCATGCGTTTGGCCGCCTTGCCAATCGAGCCGGTTTCCTTCACCAACGCCAGCAATTCCACCTTGCCCGGACCGAGCGCGATTTCGTCGCCGACCACGACGCGCAGGCGCGGATGCACGCAGGGAGAATGTTTGGACTGGGATTTCCGGGTCATGGACAATGAACTCGCGCGATCAGCGCGGGAAAATGAACGCCCTGGCTGGATTGAACAGCCCCAGGTTGCCGAGCGAACCGGAAATTTCGTGCCGCGAGAGCCTCGCCTCCCGCCAGTTGCGTTTCAGTGATTCGAAAAAGGCCGCCATGTTGAAAACCACCCCGTCCGCCGGGCGGAGACAGGGTATTTCAGCAGAAGCGATCTTTTCTGTCAAATGCCGCTTCAGTCCGGCGGGCGTTCCGGGACCACGGGTGGAGCCGGCTTCGGCCGGAACGCCCGCCATTTTTTATTCGTGCCGAAGGGGCGGTTTGTTAAATTGGGGGCGATGAAGCCAGCTCCGTTGCCACCTGTTTTTGCCGGTGCGGATTAACTCTCCCAAACCGCCATGACGCCCGACTCCTTTGCCACCGCCCGCGAAATCTACCGGAAAATTTTTGTCAACATTTCCAAAATCATGCACGGGCAGGCGGCTGCGACGCGGCAACTGCTGGCCGCGCTCGCCAGCGGCGGGCATGTCCTGCTGGAAGATTTTCCCGGCACCGGCAAGACGACCCTGGCCAAGGCGCTGGCCCGCTCGATTGACGCGCAGTTCAAGCGCATCCAGTTCACGCCGGATTTGCTGCCGTCGGACATTCTGGGCGTTTCGATTTTCAATCAGCGCGACCAGCAGTTTCATTTCCACGAAGGCCCGGTCTTTACGAACATCCTGCTGGCCGACGAGATCAATCGCGCCTCGCCGCGCACGCAGTCGGCGCTGTTGGAAGCCATGGGAGAACACCAGGTGAGCGTCGAGGGCGAACGCCGGAATCTGCCGGAATTATTCTTCGTCATGGCGACGCAAAACCCGGTCGAGTTCCGCGGCACTTATCCGCTCCCGGAAGCGCAGATGGACCGGTTCGCGGTGCAGTTTACGCTCGGTTACGTCGAGCCGGCGGAAGAAGTCGCCATCCTCACCGCGCAGCAGCACAATCATCCGCTCGACGATTTGAGGCCGGTGGCTTCGCTGGCGGATATACAGACGCTCCGGCGCGCCGTGGAAGCCGTGCGCATCAGCGAGGAATTGAAACGCTACGTCGTGGATCTGGTTGCCGCGACGCGCGCCGCCGACGGCGTGCAACTGGGCGCCAGCCCCCGGGCTTCGATTGCGCTGATGAAAACCGCCCAGGCACTGGCGCTGTTTGAAGGGCTGGAGTTTGTGACGCCGGAGCAGATCCAATCCCTCGCCGTCCCGGTCATCGCCCATCGCCTCGTGCTGGAGCCGCAGGCGAAATTTTCCGGTCTGACGGCGCGGAGCGTTGTGGAGGACATTTTGAAAAGGCTGGAAGTGCCGGCCTAAGGCATGCCTCGCCTCGTCCCGGCGGCGGAAAAGTTGTGAAACTGATTTACCAGCTTCTCTTTTGGTTTTACCGCGTCTGGTCCTCGCTCTGGCATGAGGTGCACCGGCGCCTGACTCCGGCCGGACGGTGCGTGGCGGGCGCCGTGCTCGTGGGAGGTGCGGTCGGCACGGACATGGTGAACAACGTTGTTTTCCAGGAATTTTCATTGCTGCTGGCGCTGTTGCTTTGCGCGTTGGCCGGTGTGGGAATTTTCCGCGCCGGATTTTCCGGAGGGCGCCGTCTGCCGCGTTTTGCCACGGTCGGCCAGCGGCTCCGTTACCGTGTGCGGGTGAAAAACCTGACCTCGCAGACGCAAACCGGACTGTGGTTGCTGGAGGAATTTGCCGATCCGCGTCCGCCATTCGAGGAGTGGCTGGCCTATCAACTGGCCGAAAGCCGGCGTTTGCGGACGTTCCGCCTCGGTAAACCGATGCGGAAAAATCCCTTTCGCCTGGTGAACCAGCCCGCCGCCATCCCCGTGCCGCCGTTGCCGCCTCACGGCGAGGGGGAGGTGAACGTGGACCTTTTGCCATTGCGCCGCGGCGTGTTGCGTTTTCAGGGTCTGGCGCTGGCGCGGACGGATCCGCTGGGACTGTTTCGCGCTCTGAGCCGGGTGAATGCGCCGCAAACGCTGGTGATCCTACCCAGACGTTATCCGGTGCCGTCCCTGCCCCTGCCCGGCGTGATGAAATATCAGCCGGGCGGTGTGGCGCTGGCGGCCAACGTCGGGCGTAGCGAGGAATTCGTTTCCCTCCGCGATTACCGGCGTGGCGATCCGCAGCGGCACATTCATTGGCGCAGTTGGGCCAAGGCGGGCAAACCCATCGTCCGGGAGTTTGAAGATGAGTTGTTCGTGCGTCACGCGCTGATACTGGATACGTTCACCGACGACCCGTACAGCGAATTTCTGGAAGAGGCCGTTTCCGTCGCCGCGTCTTTTGCCTGCACCCTGCTCACGCAGGAATCACTGCTGGATTTGCTCTTTGTGGGGGCGCAGTCGTATTGTTTTACGGCCGGGCGCGGCGTGGGAACGACGGACCGGATGCTCGAAATCCTCGCCTCGGTGCGGGCGTGCCGCGACCGGCCGTTCACCGCGCTGGAAACGCTCGTGCTGAATCACGCGGCCTCTCTGAGCGGGGGTCTGGCCGTTTTTTTGAAGTGGGACGACGAGCGAAAGAATTTCGTCAAACGCCTGCGCGGGCTGGGCGTGCCGACGCTGGTTTGGGTCATTGTCGAATCAGGCCGGGCAGAGCTGGACGCCGGACCGCTGCGCGATCAGCCGGAGAATTTTCGCGTCCTGGAAATCGGGAAGATCGAAGAGCAACTGGCGCAACAGCAATGAAATCTCCTGAAAAAAGCTGGCGGTTGTGCGGACAACGGGAAAACTGCCGGAAGACGGACGCTCTTCGCACTCGGCCCCTCCGGGCGGAAATCCAAATCTGCCCGCTGGATTTTCAAATCACGACGGCGGCGTACCGGCCCCCTTTTCCGGCCGGTTTTAAAAAAATTTTGCGGCCGCTTGAAAGAGGCTGGAAATGATCCAAACACCACCGTTTCTGTTGCTGGCGGTGCTGCTCTTCTGGGGCTGGCAATCGGACCTGCTGGGGGTCGGCGTGGCGATGGGCGTGATTCTCGAAAGCGCGCGGTTCATCAAGGCGCGTTGGGATTTATCGGACGAGGATTTCCGCCGCATTCTGATGTTTTGCACGGTTTTGGCGTTGGCGACGGCGGTTTATGCCTTTATCGCTGCCGAGCCGGATCGCAACGGCAGCCTGTTTCGCGGGCCGGCAGCGTTTCGCAATGTGACCTTCGCCAGCGTGCGCATTTCCCACGCGTTTTTCCGGTGGTTGCCGATGACGCTGTTTTTTTTCGTGGCGGCGCAACAGTTCAGCACGCGCACCGCCATTCCCTGGTCGGCCATCTCGCTTTCCGGACGCCGACGCCGGGCGCACAACAGCGGCGCGGCTGCCGCCCCTAGCAGGCCGGCGCAAGACCCGTTTTCAGAAGGCCGGCAACCGGAGCTCCTGGCGGCAGCCGGCGGTTTGAATGCCACCTACCCTTATTTTATCGTGTGCCTCTTCGCGGCGGGCATGCACGCCAATGACGGCAGCGGCGCGTTTTTCTGGGAACAGGCAGCGCTGGTGGTTTGGGCGCTGTGGCCATTCCGGTCGCGGCGGTTTAGAATTTCCGTCTGGGTCAGCGTGCTGGCGGCAGCCATGGCCCTGGGATTTTCCAATCAGCAGGGCATCAGCCGGCTCCAACAGTTTCTCGAAAACGCCAACGCGCAATGGATCGCCCGGTTTCTGCGGTCCCGGACCGACCCCACGCAGGCGACCACGGCCATCGGACAAATCGGCCAGCGGAAATTGTCCGGGCGCATTGTCATCCGGTTGCGCACGGAGAATGATCAACCCCCGCCGGTTTATTTGCGTGAGGCCAGTTACCGCATTTTTCATTCTGCCAAGCAAAGCTGGTTCGCCGGCAATCCGCACCACGATTTTGAAAATGTTTTTCCTGAAACCAACCAGACCACATTCATCCTGGTGCCGGGCAGGACCAACCCGGCATCAGTCCACATCGCCTGCTATTTGCCCGGCGGCCAGGCGCTGTTGCCGTTGCCGACCGACTGCGGGCGGCTCGACCGGCTCAATGTCTATATTCTGCAAAAAAATTCCGAAGGCGCCGTGCTCGCCGAAGGGCCCGGCCTGGTGATTTTCGACGCACGGTACGGTCCGGGCGCCACGCGGGACGCGCCGCCGGACACCCGCCCCGGTTCGCCCGATCTGGAAGTGCCGTCCGCCCTGGCGCCCGCGCTCCGGCAGGCCCTTGAACACCTTCCCGTAGCCGGCGCGGCGGAAGACCAGCAGCTCCGTGCCGTAGCCGCTTTTTTTGCCGATCATTTCACATACGGCGTCTGGCAACCAGAGGACTCGCCAACCGCCACAAACCAGATGCCGCTGGCGGATTTCCTTTTGCATCATCGCCAGGGCCATTGCGAATACTTCGCCACCGCCACGGTGCTGCTCTTGCGCCAATTGAAAATTCCCGCCCGATACGCCGTCGGCTTTTATGTCCACGAACGTTCCGGCAGCGGCTGGGTGGTGCGCGAACGCGACGCCCACGCCTGGTGCCTGGTGTGGAACCGCCAGACGAAAACCTGGGAAGATTTTGACACCACCCCGGCGACCTGGATCGAGATGGAGGAAGCGCGCGCCTCGCCTTGGCAATGGCTGTCCGATTGCGGATCGTGGCTCGGATTCCAAATCGCCAAACTGCGCTGGGGCCAGGCCCGCTGGCGCGAATATATCCTGTGGAGCCTGATTCCCGTTTTGATCCTGCTGCTGTATCAAATTCTTTTTCAACGCCGGCGCTCGCGGAAAAAATTGCCTTCTCCAAAATCGTCGTCGCCGGTTTTTCGACCGGGATCGGATTCGGAATTTTATCAGCTCGAACGACAGCTCGTCCGGCGCGGCGCTCCGCGGCAGGCGGATGAACCGCTTTCGCTGTGGCTGGTCCGCGCGACCGACACGCCGTCCATGAAAAACTGGCGTCAACCCCTCACGGAATTGCTGCGGCTGCATTATCGCCATCGTTTCGATCCCCACGGTTTGAGCCGGGAAGAAC
>DASRCU010000251.1:0-2012 GCA_035652955.1 Verrucomicrobiia bacterium
ATCTTCGCTTCTGCGTCCCAGCCGCGCACGCGACGCAACGGGTCTTTCTCACCGGGCAACGGTGCGCCGGCCAAACGGCCAATCAGATTGCTCTGACACATCAGCACCACGGCCAAAATGCCCAGCGTAACGCCGGCGGCAAAAACCGGCCGGGGCCACCACTGGCCGGCGCGGATTTTTTCGTCCCAAAAAACCACCATCAGGCAGAACATCGGCAGAATGGAGACGGCAGTCCAGTTCGGCAAAACGCGCGAATGAAACGAAAACAGCCAGTGTCCGAGAAACACCGGCGCGCCCAGGCAAAAGAAATAAAGCCACAACGGCCGCTGGTGGCGGAATTTCCAGAAACCGATCATCGCCCCAAGCGCGCCGACGAAGAAAATCGGATTCCACAACGCAAATTCCTGAAACACAAAATCCCAAAAGTAACGGAGCGTCGGATGCCAGCGACCCTGCATTCCGGCGTCATTGGCCACGTGTTGCACGGTAATCCAGCCGTGCTGCGCGTTCCAGACAATGACCGGCAGCGTGCAAACGCCGAAAATCAACACGGCCAGCCACGGGCCGGCCTTTCGCAAATGAATTCTCGCCGGCGGCCAGAGGATCAGGAAAATCGCCCAGCATGGAATCATCAAGGCCGCCGTGTATTTGCAAAGAAATCCCAGGCCGGTCGCCAGGCCGACGACGAGCCAGTCGCGGATTTTTCCATTCGGTTGCACGGCGCGCCAGCCGGCAATCATCGCCCAGGTCCAGCACAACACCAGCGGCGGATCAATGGTCATCAACATTGCGCCGACGCCCAGCAACGGTGTGGCAGTGGCCACGACCAGCAGCCAGAACGAGAGCCGCGCGCCGATTTCGCGCGCCAGGAAACGCAGCAGCAGCAGGCTCAAAATCGCGGCAAACAACGGCGAAAAAAACCGGACGCCGAATTCCGTATCTCCAAACAGATGCGTGCCGACGAACTGAATCAGGGCAATGCCCGGCGGTTTGCTGTAATACGAGAGCGCCAAATGCTTTGACCAGAGCCATTGATAAGCCTCGTCCTGGCTCAACTCAATGGCCCCGCCGGCCAGATAAACCCAGCGCCCGAGCAGCAGGGCGAAAATGAGAAGATAACCCAGACGCAACCAGTGGGATTCGGCAGAGGATTGAGGGTTGTCGGTCGCCGGCCGGGCCGAATTTGGCGGTTCCGCTTTCCCGTTTCCGTCTTCCGCGTTAAGCAATGACGGCCTGCGTGCGTGCCAGAGCGGAAACCACTTTTTCCCAATTCCATTCCAAAGGGCTTGCAAGGCGATTGTTCCGCCGGCGGCGTAGCCCGCTCCCAAAATCGCGCCGGCCAGCACGTCGCTGGGCCAATGCACGCCGTTGTACACACGGGAAAACGACACCGCCAGCGCCAGCGGCAGCATGAACCGCCAGCTTTTGCGGTAAAACAGGAACGCCACCATCGTGGCGGCAAACCAGTTGGCCGCATGCGCCGAAGGCATGGAACCGGACGAGGTGCAACCGAGCCGCTCAATCACGTCCGGCAGCGTCAGGCACGGGCGCGGGCGGTGGAGGGCGTGTTTGATGACGTTGACGACGAACACGTTGCCCGCCAGCGAGACGATCAACATCGTCACCGTGCACAGACGCGCCCGCGCGTTGCCAAAGCAGAGCGCCCCGAGCGCAAGGATCACCACCGCCAGGACAAACCATCGCATCACGCCCTCTCCGCCGCTCAACCGCGGCATGAGCCAGTCAAAGAGCGGATTGCTTAACGAATGGTTGACCAAATAAAACAGGCCGGTGTCCAGCGATTGAAGCCAGTGCATCGCCGGCAGTTTAAGGGGAAACCTCGTCGGGATTCAAATGATTCAGCCGCACCTGAATTGGAGCGGGGAGAAAAGCGGTGTCGCGACGAGCGCACTCCCAAACCGGTCGGATATCCGGCATTGTGCAGCAAACGGCCACGTTCAATACGCAATGACCGAGCGCACGGGGAAACCTTTCAGCTTCTGGCGGCCGTT
>DASRCU010000252.1:0-7364 GCA_035652955.1 Verrucomicrobiia bacterium
CCGTGCTTCCTGCGGCGTGCATGCCTCAGCGGGAGCACGTTCCGTGGAATTTCGCAAACGTCACAATACCAAAAAACCTTAACTTAACCCACGCGAGTTATGAAAACCCCATCAACCCTCCCCAACCCCTCATCAGACCAACAGTTTTGGAAGGCTGCGGATCATTCTGCGCCCGGCAGCAACACCTCGGGGCGCGCCCAGAGAAAGCGGCCACAAACCGCCACAGTCTCCCCCGCCGCCGCGCCGATGCTCTGGGGCTGCCTTGGCCACTTCCGGCTGGCCGTGGCCCTGCTCGGCCTGGCGGCATTTGCCGCGCGCGCAGGCGTGGCGCTCAATCTGTTTTATCAATCGGGTTATCCGGGCGGCGGGGCGGTGACGAATTTAACGGTGAATGATCCGAACTTTCCGGGTTCACCGGATTTGGCCCTGGCGCAGACGAATGGTCTTCAGGATTTTCCGGCCAGCTACGGCTTCGGCGTCAACTGGGGCACCTGGTCGCGAGGGTTTTTGGAAGCGCCGCAGACGGGAACCTACACCTTCTGGATTGCCAGCGATGACGACAGTCAGTTTTGGCTGAGCACCGACGCCACACCGGCCAACAAAGTTTTAATTTGCCAGAACGCTGGCGCCGTAACCTTGCAAGAATTCAATACGCATGGGGGGCAAAAATCCGCGCCGGTTTCGCTGGTGGCGGGACAAAAGTATTACTTCGAAGTCTTTCACACCAAAGGCAGTGCTTCAGCCGCCACGGAACATTTTGAAGTAGCCTGGCAATTGCCCAATGGAACTTACGAGCCCATTATTGATCAAAAACATTTGTGGGCATTCCCGGAAGGCAATCTGACGGGCGATCCGGCGCCCACGGCGCCGCAGATTCTGACTTCGTATCAAGGTTACGACGTGCCGGTCCTGCCCGGCTCCATCACGGTGGAACAAGGCCGTCCGGTGGATTTAACCGTGACCATCGAGGCTTATCCGCCGGCCGGCGTGCAATGGTACAGCAATAGCGTGGCCATTCCGGGCGCGAACCTGGCGAGCTATCATGTGCCGGTGGGCGCGCTCCAAAGCGACACGGTTTACAGCGTGACCGTCTCCAACAACCTCGGCTCGGCCAGCGCCTCCACCACCATTTCCGTCACGCCCGACACCACACCGCCAACGTTGGTGGACGCGATCAATCTGGGCAATCCCGGAAAAGACATTGCCGTAATTTTTTCCGAGCCGGTGGACCCGGCAACCGCCATCGCGACGGCAAATTACAGCGTGAACAATGGCGCGACCGTCATCGGAGCGCGTCTGGGCGCCTCGCCGGACACCGTGCTCTTGCAAGTCAATGGCATCACGGCGGGCACCGGTTACACGCTCACCGTCAACAACGTCAAAGACGGCGCCGGCAACATGATCGCCGCCAACAGCACCGTGGCGCTGGAACAAGGTTTGGATACCTGGCTGCAGATGGATGAAAGCGCCGGCACAACGGCCAATGACTCTTCGGGAAATGGAAAGAACGGCACACTGATCAACGGCGTATGGGCAGATCGTCTGGGCAAAGTTTTCAGGGGTTATCAGTTTGACGGCGTGGGCGGTTATGTGCAATTGCCGAACGGTTATTCCAATTTTACCGGCGGGCTGACCATTTCTGTTTGGGCTTATCCCACGAGCCTGTCGCAATTGTGGTCGCGTATCTGCGACCTGGGCAATGGAGGCGGTGCGGATAACATCCTGTTTGCCCACAACGCCACCAGCGATAATCTGACCTATGAAGTTCGGCTGGGTGGACCGACGGCCGGACAAGTCACAGCGCCCCATGCCTTTGGTTTGAATCAATGGGAGCATTTTGCCGTTACCGAGGATGGTTCGGGCAATGTAGTGATTTACCGCAACGGCGTGGTGGTGGCGACTGGCGTGGAGACCAACGCTTCCGGCGTCGGAGTGCCGCCGAACGTCGTCACCCGGACTCAATGTTATGTCGGTCGCAGCGACTTCGGCGGTGACGGTTATTACCAGGGTAAATACGATGACTTTCGCATTTACGACCGTGTTTTAAGTCCCGCGGCGGTCGCGGCACTGGCGGCGGGCGGCGGGCCGGATGACGTCGGACCGGCACTACCGGTCGTTTCCCTCGCGGCGACGACGCCGCTGACTTTTGAAAACACCACCAAACCAGGGGTGTTCACTTTCACACGCACGGGCGACACGAGCGGTCCGCTCACCGTGCAATATGCCATCAGCGGCACGGCAACCAACGGCATTCAATACACGAACATTGCCACTTCGGTGACCATTCCCGCCGGGACGAACCAGGCAACCGTGCAAATCTGGCCGATTGATTTCAGTTTCAGCGAGTTGACGCGTAGTGTGATTTTGACTGTTGCCGGCGATCCCGGTTATTACGTCTCTGACACCGGCTCGGCGACGGTGACCATCGAAAACAACGACATCGCTCCCGCGGCAATTGCGGCCACGGCGGACAACGCGTTGCAAACCACGCAATTGAATCTGGTGGACGTCTGGTTCGCCGTGCCCGTGGCTCCAACTTCGGCAACGAACATTGCAAATTATACTTTGAACAACGCGCCGGGCGTCAACATCACCAACGCCGTCATCCGCACCAATTACAACGTTGGTGTCACGTTGTGGCTGGACAACCCGGTGCCGCCGGGAGCAACGTTGACGGTGAGCGGTGTGCAGGACCTCTCCGGTCATTCCGCCACTGCCACCATTCCGGTGAATCTGCGCGTGACGCCCTTGAACATTGTTTGCGACACCTATCATGGAACCACCGGCACCCGGTCGGTGGCCTTCAGTTACGTGACCGACGGTGTGGTGAACAATCTGCAAAACGGCGCTGCCGGCAATTATACCAGCGGATTCGCGACGGGTTTTGACACGTTCGACGGCACCAGCGCCAATAATTCGCATTTCATCGGAATGATCTATCCTTCTGCTGTGGACTTCCAACAGATCAAGGTGGACCTCGGCCAGCAGTTTGGAGATGGCGGCGATTGGCGGCAGCAGCCTCACGTATTCATTTTGAAACAAGTCTTTGACACCGCCTCCGGGCGACCGGAACAACTGCCGGGTTATTGGCAGCAGGTGCCAGCCAGGCTGATCAGCGGCAGCAGCCAGTTCCAGACAGCGGCGTGGCCCAGCAGCGCTGCCACGGGAAATCCATCGCCAAACACACCTTACGTTTTT
Organism: Verrucomicrobiia bacterium; assembly: GCA_035652955.1. Lineage (GTDB taxonomy): Bacteria > Verrucomicrobiota > Verrucomicrobiia > Limisphaerales > UBA11358 > UBA11358. The sequence continues at coordinate 3,199 of DASRCU010000252.1, forward strand.
GACCTGTCGGCCTTGCCGGCCGATCAGCGCAGCGGTTATGGCTGGGCGGTGGGCGGTGTGTTGGGCAACGGCGCCAGCGGCCATAGTTTCCTGTCCTTCAGCGAAGCCCGCGCCTACGGCCTGACCAATGGTCCCATCGTCGGCGCACCCGCCATTTTGCAACAGCCAACCAATGCCACCGTGGTAGCCGGCCAGCGCGCCATCTTCTCGGCCAAAGTCAGTTTCTTCGGCAACTGTTATTATCAATGGTATAAAAACGGTTCGCCCATTGCTTCTTTCCCGCAAAACATGGCGACCAATGGGTATTACACCACGCCGCCGGAAACCACCGCCGACAATGGTGCCACGTTCTATCTGGTGGCCACCAACCTCTCGGGCGCAGTCACCAGCAGCATAGTCACATTGACCGTGCTCCCGCGGACCAATGCGCCCGTGGTTTCGGCGGCGACTATGGATTTGTTTGGCAACATTGACGTCTGGTTTGATGAACCGGTGGATCCCGCCAGTGCCGGCACGCTGGCCAATTATGCTGTCAACGATCCGGCAATCACCTTGACAGGGGTGACGGTGGATTCCTATCAGACCCGTGCGCTGCTGACTTTCACCGGAACGCCGAGCACGAACAATCCTGCCATCACCGTTTCAAGCGTCATGGATACATTTGGCAACACCATGAGTTCGCCGCAAACGGTGGCATTGCTGCCGCAAACGTGGCCGGTAAAGAACATCGTGGCCAATGCCTACCAGCAGGGGCGCGCAACCGAGCTGAAAAACTGGACCAATGGTCTGTTCAACTATGCGTCGGCGGATGGCACCACCTTCAGCGGCAACGGCATTCAATACTTTGGCTTCAGCGACTTTGTCGGTCTGACCTTCAGTCAGCCGCAGGTCTTTGGGGTGATGAAAGTGGATTTGGGCCGGCAATTTGTGGATGGCGGCGACTGGTCGGAGAAGCCCAGGCTTTACCTTTTGAAAGACCCGGTGGATTCCAATCAGGCTTATCCCGAAACCAGCCCGCATTGGGTGCAAGTTACTAACGCCATCCTGATCAGCGGCAACATCTTCAATTGGGAAGTGGACGGTCCGGTGGGCACCCCGCTGAACACGCCCATTGCCTTTGACGTCTCCCATCTGCCGCCCGATCAACGCACCGGTTACGGCTGGGCGGTAGGCGGTGTGCCGGGCAACGCGCGCGCCCTGACCGGCAATGGCATCAGCCCGGCGGTGGAATTTCTGTCCATCACCGAACTGCGTTCATTTGGCGTGCCCGCCAGCAGCTATTCTGTGTCCGGCGCGCCTCAATTGCTGCTGGACGCCCGCCCGCTTTCGCAAACGCTGCCCGGGGGCGTACCGGTGTCTTACACCACGGCCTTCGGCGGTTCGCCGCCGCTGGTTTATCAATGGAAACACAACAACGTGCCCATGAGCGATGATACGCGGATCACTGGCACCCATACCAACGTGTTGACCATCGGAGAATTGTTGCCGGGCGATGCCGGAACTTATCAAGTGGTGGTCACCAACAGCCTCGGTGCCGCAGTCAGTTCGGTGGTGGCTCTCGGCGCCCCCACGCGGGTTGATTTCAGTTCCGCTGACGGCTGGATCCAGAACGGCGGCGCCGGCGCCACCGGCATCACCAACGGCACATTGGTGCTCACCGCCGGCACGGTAGCCGAAGTCAGCAGCGTCTTTCTGAACACGCCGCAGTACATCGGCGCCTTCAAAGCCACCTGGACGTATCAGGAATCACCCGGTGCCGGAGCGGCCGACGGCATGTGTTTTGTCGTGCAAAATGTTCCCTCGGGTCCGGCGGCGCTGGGTGGCGGCGGCGGGAGCCTGGGTTACAACAACATCGGCTCGGCCAGTGCGGCGGTGGAGTTTAACATTTACAGTCCCAACACCGTCGGCATCGCCTTCCGCACCAATGGCGCCACCGGCGCTCCGTATTCACCGACCACGCCGGTGAACATCGCCAGCGGGGACCCCATCGGGGTGACGCTGGCTTACGATGGAACCACCCTGTCGCTGACACTGACTGATGCCGTGGCACAGGTGTCCTTCAGCACCAATTGGGCGGCCAATTTGCCGCTGATTGTCAACAACACCAACACGGCCACGGCTTATGTTGGGTTCACCGGCGCTGACGGCGGCGTGTTGTCGCGACAGGTAGTCAGCAACTTCCAGTTTGTCAGCCTGCCGGCAATCGGCCTGTCCAAGACAGGAAATAATTTCTCCCTGACATGGCCGTCGCTGACGGGCGCCTTCCAGTTGCAACGCAGTTCGGACCTGACCGGCGGCAACTGGATCAACGTCACCAATCCTTTGAGCCTCATCAACGGCATGAATCAGGTCGTCGTGCCGGCAACGTCGTCCAATCAGTTCTATCGGCTGGTGTTGCCGTAAAAGCCGGACCATTCTCCGGTCGCCCGATTCCTGAACAGGACGCAAGCATTCGATAAAATGAAGTTGGTAAACATCGAAAATGGAATGGAATTCGCTGAGTGCGGCGCGCAAAGCGCCGCGCTCAGCCGGGTGGTTTCCCTCCCGGCGCGGCTGCGGCCGGGAGGGCTTCCTCCGGCAAAAGGTCACGCCGCGATGGCCGGCCGCAAAATGGTCGAACCGCCCCGGCTGTTCAAAAGCGCTGGCGGCGAGTCGCGCTGCCGGCGCCTGCTAAAATCCGGCGCGCTTCCGGGCGGTTGGTCGAAGGCCTTCACCTTGATTGAACTGCTGGTCGTCATCGCCATCATTGCCATTCTGGCGGCGCTGTTGCTCCCGGCGTTGGCGCGCGCCAAAAATCAGGCGTTGCGCACCGGCTGCATGAACAATCTGCGTCAGATCGGCATTTTGTTTCAGATTTACACCGACGATCATCAGGATATTTTCCCGCCGCATCGGAATTCAACCCTGCCCGATGGCAATTCCGATGCGACCGTTTCGCTCCACGATTGGTGGGGAACGACGATCACCGGCCACGCCGGCGACCCCAACTATACCAACGAATTGTTCCATTGCCCGGCCTTGAAAGGCAACATTGTCACTTACGGTTGGACGTGGCATTGGCAATTCGACTGTCATTATGTCGGCTATGGCTATAACGGCTATTTTCTGGGGCATCATCCGTATCTCCCGGACAACCCGCCCTTCACGGTATCCTTCGCCGGAAAGACGCATGTCTTTGCCGACACGGAAACTTTCAAACGCAGCGCCGTGTTGCGGCCGGTGGATTGTTTGCTGATCGGCGACAAAAACCCCAGGCCGCCGGATGGGCTTTGGTCCAGCAGCCTGTGGTTTCCAACCGCCTGGATGGACCCAAACGCCAAAGCTACCGGCAGTTACAACGAAGGCATTGACGGCATCCGACACCTGGGCACGGGAGTGATTTCGTTTGTGGACGGCCATTCAGAAGCGCGCAAGGACCAGGACATCAATCCGCAAGGGCCTCCGTCCCAACCCGCTCAGTTTTTGAAAAACTCGCAGTATTGGGACCCGTTGCAACGGTAGGCATGCGAAAATTTATTCATTTGCCGCGGGCAAAGCCAGCATGGCTTATCGCTGCTTTCTTGTGTTCAATGCGTGCCTGGCCAGCCGCTACCGAGCCTTACGGCCTGGAAGCGATTGTCCGCTTCGAACGACTGCCCTTTCTGAAACCGGATGTCCTGGCCGGCGGCCAGTCCAGCTACGATCGCACGGGTGGCAATGCGGACTACAGCAACTTTCTTTACACCAACGGAACCGAGAAAGTGCTGCTGGATTTGGCCGGGCCGGGAACGGTCTATCGGCTTTGGTTTACCGGATTCAACCCGGCCACCGACTACCTCAAGGTCTATTTCGACGGCGAAACGACGCCGCGGATCAACCGGTTGTTGAAGGATGTATTCGCGGGAACCAACGCGCCGTTTTTATCGCCTTTGGTCGGTAATGACGCGGTCTCCAGCGGCGGCTTCTATTGCTATCTCCCGCTGCCGTTCAGTCGTTCCATCAAAATTACGTCCAACGCAACCGCCGGCTCGTTTTATTACAACATCGGGTATCATCTTTACAGCCCGGATACTTCGGTAACCACCTGGACGGGCGCCGAAGATTCGAGCGAAGCCAGGAACCTTTGGAACAACGCAGGTGCCGGACCTCAAAGCAGCGGTGAAAGCACTACGGTTTCCAACACCTTT
>DASRCU010000253.1:0-1602 GCA_035652955.1 Verrucomicrobiia bacterium
AAGCGAGCCGCCCCCGGAGGTCACGGTAAAGGTCACCGTCACTCCAGAAACCGGCCGGCCGCTTGCATCCACGACCATAACCAGAAATGGATTGCTCAAGGGCTTTGAAACGGTTCCAGACTGATTGTTCCCGCTCACCAACACCAGCCTTGCAGCCGTCGCTGGAGCCGTGCCGGTAGCCGTAAAAATAACCGGGCTCAAAGAGCCGGAAGAAACCTTGACCGTGTTCGTTCCCGCCTGCGGACCTAATTGGAACGTGGCCGATGCAAGACCCGCGGCATCGGAAATCGTTTGCGTGGTGGAAAGCGAGCCGCCTCCGGCTGTGACCGCAAAGGTCACCACCACGCCGGGGACCGGAGCGCCGCTTGCATCGACGACTTTCACCACCAACGGACTCGAAAGCGAAGAGCCAGCCGCCGCGGTTTGTCCATTGCCGCTTACCAGGACTAGATTCGAAGGCGCCGGCGCCGCGCCTCCAGACCCCACCACATAGGCCTTGACGCTAAAATTGGCGGTGGTCAAGCCCGGAACGCCAGTCTGAATCGTTAAGCTCTGCACGGTTCCAGGCGCGGCTGGCGCGGGGAGGTTTGGAACATTGGTCGCGGCGAACCAGGGCATCGTCTTCGCTGGGTCGCCGAGGAATACGTTGTTTGTGGGATCGAAACCAATCCAATCGACAATCGGCTTGGCTCCCCATTTAATGCGGTAACTTTGCGCGCCGGCTGGCGCAACCCAATAGATTGTATACGACCCGCCGCCATTATCCGCGACGCGTGTAATCGGTACGTCATTCAACCTGGCCGGTCCAGGGTTGTTGAGGATATCGATGATGGTTGCTAACTGGTATTCGCCGAAATCCGACGTGGTGACGCCGAGGCTGGCCATATCTTTTTGCATGTTGATTTTAAATTTCGTCGCCCACTCCGTCGTCCCATCCACCAGATACTTCGCCAGAAACGTCATGGCGGTCGTTTGTGTAGGCGTCGGCTGAAAATCTGGCTCCGGCGTTTCGCCAGGATTTTTGCAGCTATTCGGAACATCCAGCGCCAGACCAAACCGGAATCCGTTGATATCCCAACGCCCACTGCCATCGTCGACATAGTTTTCCGAGAGATTCCATCGCGCAATGCCGTACGCCAGATCGAGCGCGTTGTAATACTCCGGCCAGAAAGGACCTTCCGCGTTCCGCAGTTCCAACAATCCCTGGATCAAGATGGAAGACTGGAACGAGCTGTTCACACGGTAGGCATGGGAAACTCCGCACCAGGAGCCGCTGGTCCCAGCCGAACCCCACGGTACCCCTCGCGTGCGGCTGACGCCCTGAGTGTTCCAGGGGCCGCCATCCACCTTCCCCAAAGTACATCCGGCGGGATATCCGGAAACGCAGAGCTCCGGTTTCACCTGTGCGACGTAGTCGTTCTCGGCTTCTTTCAGGACAGCCGGCGCGTCCGGATCGCCGGTGGCGGCCAAAAATGTGGCAAAACGGGCCGCCCCGATCAGATTCACACCGATCGAACGGCTATTGTAGAGCCCCCCGGATTTGCCGTTTTGGTACGTGTTCTGAGTCAAAAACCAATCCTTCGGCCCATCGAGCAACGCGTC
>DASRCU010000254.1:0-29941 GCA_035652955.1 Verrucomicrobiia bacterium
GAATGATTTTCTGACCGGTGGAAATTAACGGAAAGGATTGAAGGACAGGAACGATGCGGGCAATAAGTCTGCCGCGCCGCAAAGTTTAAAGAGAGACAAGGTGCTTGAGGAAATAAATATCTGACTGGCCCTGCCCCAAACTCTTACTCAAACAAATGCCAAGGCCCACAACGCCGCCACACCGGTTCAATTAGTGCGGGATTTTTAATGACCAGGGGGTGTTGCTGACGCTAAGCGGCTCTCTTTGCGTGGCCGGGCTGTTAGCCGGCGGCGTCAGCCCCGTCTTCATCCGCTCGGCGTTTGCCCATTCGGCGTCGCCTCCGGGTTTGGAGCCGATCACGGTGAAAATCGCCGGTGATCTTGAGGGAGAAACGCCGCCGAGGTTGATGCCGGCCGCAGTGGAGACGCCGGTGCAGGCGACCTTGGAACATTGATCAGGGAATTTGTATGCCCATAACGGCAGTGATGACAATGATCAGGAAACGTATATCGGGTGTAAACCATCCCGCGCACTATTTTCGCAGAGCCGGCTTGCCGGCAGGAGGAGGCAAGAAGCGTTTCAGCATGCCGTATGACGACAACCTGCTGATCAAAGGCATCCACACCTCCGAGCCCACGTCCAGGGCACTTCTGCCCGGGCAAACGCCGATTTACAGCGCTGCAAATTGATCCCATTAAAAACTCATGAATCCATGAAAACGCGATTCCTTGCGTTGCTTGTAGTTGCGCTGAAGGCCTTTGCCGGCGGTTCGCCGGAGACCGGCCGGCTGACGCACTCATTCGATGCCGGCTGGCTTTTTCTCAAGGCCGATGCGACCCACGCGGAACAGGCTTCGTATGATGATTCCGCCTGGCGGAAACTGGACGTGCCCAACGACTGGAGCATCGCCGGGCCATTCTCGCCGACCAATCCAGCCGGTGGCGCGGGCGCGTTTCTACCCAGCGGCGTGGTCTGGTATCGCAAACATTTTACGCTGCCGGTGGCGGATTCAAATCGCTGCGCGTTCATCGAGTTCGACGGCGTGATGGCCAACAGCGATGTTTGGATCAACGGCTTTCACCTCGGCCACCGCCCTTATGGTTACGTCAGCTTTGATTACGAACTCACCGGCCATTTGAATTTTGGCGGGGACAATGTGCTCGCCGTGCGCTGTGACACGTCGCAACAACCCGCCTCGCGCTGGTATGCGGGCGCGGGCATTTACCGGCACGTACGGCTCGTGGAAACCAGTCCGCTGCATTTTGCGCATTACGGGGTGTTTATCAGCACGCCCCGGGTCGCGTCCGCCACCGCCACGGTTCGCATCGAATGGGCGATCACCAATGAATCCGGCGCGGATCATCAATTCACTTTGCAAGCGCAGGTATTTGGCCCGGCTGGAAAACCGGCTGGTTCCACCGCTGTGGACGGCACCATCCTCGGCCACGACGGCGAAGGGTATGTCCGCGAAATCAAACTGGCCGCTCCGCGATTGTGGAATCTGAATGCGCCGAACCTGTATTCCCTCGTCAGCCGGATCACTGTGGGCGGCCAATGCCTGGACCTGGTGACGAACACCTTTGGCGTTCGCGACGCCCATTTCGCGGCGGCCACGGGTTTCTGGCTGAACGGGAAAAATTTGAAAATCAAAGGCGTTTGCTTACATGAAGACGGCGGCGCGTTGGGTGCGGCGATTCCGCTGGACGTGTGGCGGGAGCGATTGGCCGGGCTCAAAAAACTGGGCGTGAACGCCATTCGCACGGCGCACAATCCGCCCGCGCCGGAATTTCTCGATTTGTGCGATCAGATGGGCTTTCTGGTGATGGACGAATTTTTCGACTGCTGGACGGTGGGCAAAAATCCTTACGACTATCACTTGTATTTTGACCAATGGGCGAAGACCGACGAGCGCGACACGATTTTACGGGACCGCAACCATCCCAGCATCATCATTTACAGTGTGGGCAACGAAATTCATGACACCCCGCACGCGGTGCTGGCCAAGCGCATTCTGCGTGGCCTGCTGGACGTAGCGCACGCCGCCGATCCGACCCGGCCGGTGACGATGGCGTTGTTTCGGCCCAACGCGAGTCACGATTATACGGATGGCCTGGCGGACATGCTGGATGTGGTGGGCCAAAATTATCGCGTGGACGAACTTCTTGCCGCCCACGCGCAAAACCCGGCGCGCGAAATTCTGGGCACCGAGAATACCCAGGACCGGCTGTCCTGGCTGGCACTGCGGGATCATCCGGCCTTCTCGGGGCAGTTTCTCTGGTGCGGGATAGATTACCTTGGCGAAGCGCGTCGGTGGCCGATGATTGGTTACGCCGGCGGTTTACTGGACCGGACGGGACGCGCCAAGCCGGCGGCGTGGGAACGGCAAAGCTGGTGGAGCGACACCCCGATGGTATTCATCGCGCGCCGGGCTGCGCCCGACGACGCGATGCCGACTGATCCCGGCTACGGCGCAGAGGAACGCCACACGCAGGTTTTGTTTGCTGACTGGACACCGAAGGATTTGAAGCCGCACATGGAAAACGTGGAGGTTTATTCCAACTGCAAGGAGGTTGAGCTGTTTCTGAACGGCCAATCGCTCGGCACCCAGGCCATTCACGCGGACGCCTCGCCGCGCACCTGGCAGGTGAATTATCAGCCCGGCACGCTGAAGGCTGTGGCGCGCAATGAGGGTAAAATTGTGGCCTCGGCGGATCTGCGCACCGCCGGCAAACCGGCCAGGATCATTTTGTCCAGCAGAACGAAAATACTTGCCCCCGGCTTTGACCACGTGGCGGAAGTGCGCGCAATCATCACCGATGCCCATGGCATTGAAATTCCTCGCGCGAGTGATTTAATTACGTTTGCCATTTCGGGGCCGGGCCGGATCATGGCTGTGGACAATGGCGACAATGCCAGCCATGAACCGTTTCAAGCCAGGCAGCGCCATGCTTATGCCGGCGAATGTGTGGCGTATGTGCAGGCCACGGGCGACCACGGCAAAATCCGCGTGACCGCCACGACTCCCGGCTTGGCATCCGGCGTTCTCAACCTGCCGATCCAGAAATGAAACCCTTTGTGAACCGGTTGTGGGTGCTGCTCCTGGCTGCAGCTCCCGGACTGGCGCGGGCGGATCTGACTTTTACCAGTTCGCCGACCGGCGCCGACTGCGTGCTGGCCGATGTGAACCATCCCGGCGTGATCCTGGTGGAGCACGAGGCGGAGCCGGCGGTGCGGCGCGCAGCGGAGGATCTGGCGGCGGATTTCGTGCGGGTCACCGGCCGTCGTCCCATCGTGACGGATCACGTTTCGCCGGGTGCGCCTCCCCGGGTCATCATCGGCACGCTGGGCAGACATGGTTTGCTTGACCGGCTGGCTGCCGCCGGCAAACTGGCGACCAACGGCATCAGCGGTGAGTGGGAAAGCTATGGGTTGCAAGTGGTGACGAATCCGTGGCCGGATCTGAAGCGCGCACTGGTCATTGCCGGCAGCGACCGGCGCGGGACGATTTACGGCATTTACACCTTGTCTGAAAAAATCGGTGTTTCGCCCTGGTATTGGTGGGCGGACGTGCCGGTGAAACCCGAAAAAACCGTGGCCTTGCGCGGCGACCGGCTCAAACAGGGACCGCCCGGCGTGAAATATCGCGGCATTTTTATCAACGACGAGGATTGGGGACTGAATCCGTGGGCCGCGAAGACATTCGACCCGCAGTTTGGCAATATCGGTCCCAGGACCTACGCCAAGATATTCGAACTGATGCTGCGATTGCGGCTGAATTATCTCTGGCCCGCCATGCATGCGTGCAGCCGGGAGTTCGGTTCCGTGCCGGAGAACGCCGCGCTGGCGGACCGATATGGTATCGTGGCCGGCTCCTCGCATTGCGAGCCGATGCTCTACAACAACGTCCATTGGAATGAACGCACCCAAGGCCGTTGGAACTATGCGCTTAACCGCGACGCCATCTATAACGTCTGGAAAGCCACGGCAAAGGCCCGCGGCCAATACGAGGCTGTCTGGACGCTCGGCATTCGCGGCATTCACGATTCTCCCATGGAACGGCCGCCCAACGACCTGCCGGGCAAAATCAAACTGATGACCGACGTCCTGCACGATCAGCGCCAATTGTTGGATCAATACGTCACGACGAATTGGGGGCCGGTCGCCCAATGCTTCGTGCCGTACAAGGAAGTCCTGTCCGTTTACGACGCCGGGTTGAAGGTCCCGCCGGACGTCACGCTCATTTGGACCGACGACAACTTCGGTTACCTTCGCCGCTTGAGCGATCCGGCGGAGCGCTTGCGTCCCGGCGGCGCCGGAGTGTACTGGCACATGTCCTACTATGGCCGTCCGCATTCCTACACCTGGATCAACACCACCGCGCCGGCGTTCATGTGGGAAGAACTGCACAAGGCGTGGGACAACGGCGCCCGCCGCATCTGGATGCTCAACGTCGGCGACATCAAACCTGGGGAAATCGGCATAGACTACTTTTCGCGACTGGCCTGGGACCCCGACGGTTTTCCCGCCGGCGGGCAACGGGAATTTCTCCGCGATTTCGCCGCGCGCAATTTCAGCCCCGCGCTGGCGGCGCCGCTGACGGATTTACTCATGGAATATTACCGCTTGGGAACCATCCGCAAACCGGAGTTGATGGACCGGGAATGGGCGCTGGCGTTGTCACCGGATCGCGCGCAACAACTGGAGCGGAATTACCAGGATTTGCTCGCGCGCCAGGAGGCGCTTTCGACGGTCGTTCCGGCGGACGCGCGCGATGCCTACACGGAGATGATTGGTTTCCCGGCCCGCGTTCTGGCGGAGACCGGCTTGATTTTTATGGCCGACCGCCAGGCGCAACTGGGCGTGGATACCGCCGCCAACCAAAAGAAAATGGCCAGCTTGCGCGAAGATCTGGAGATGCAGGTCAAGGATTTCAACACCCGGCTGGCCGGCGGAAAATGGAACCACATCATGCCCGGTCTCGTGACAGGGAAGAACCTGATGGCTTGGAACAGTCAGGTGCGCTGGCCATGGGGCGAATCCACAAACCGCCCTGCCCGCCGACGCGAACCGGGCATCAAACGCATCTGGCGCGACGCCGCCACGGCGGATCGCCAGACGGCTTGCGGTTCGGCTCGTTGGACGGTTATCGAAGGCCTCGGACCTTCCGGCCGGGCCACGGCGCTGGAGCCGGCGAGTCTGGACTCGTCGTGGAAGGTGGATGACGCCCACGCTCCGTCGCTGGCTTACGATTTCCAGTGCCAAGCCGGCGACGCCGAGGCGTGGATTGATTTTCTGCCGACCTTTCGCATTTGTCCGGGAATGAAACTGCGCGTGGCCGTGAGCGTGGACGGCGGGCCGCCGCAGATGATTGAAGTGCCGGGGTCCAGCGGCGTGGAAAACGAAAACGGCCCCATCCGCCGCACCGCCGTCCAGGATAATTACGTCCGCACGTCCATTCCGCTGCCGCATCTGGCGGCGGGCCGTCATGTTTTGGTCATTCGCGCGGTGGATCCGGGGGCAGTAATTGACCGGGTGTCACTCCCATAAGGCCCGCGCTTTTTGGCTCACTCCGGCAGGCTTGACTTGACCAGTCTGGCGAGCAGACCGATCCCTGACCGATCACCGACTGGACCAGGTGGTCAGAGTTGGATTCAAGGCTCTCCGCCATGCCCGACGCAATGTCGCCCCGGGTTCCGAACAACGGCAACGAGTTTTTGTTCAACAGTTTTGAAGTGTGACTACTGCCTGGCAGGCCGCTTCATAGGTTGTTTCCGAAACCGTTACCCTGCGAGCCCGAATTGACGCCGCATTGTGCCCGGCACACACTGGCCGTATGGCAAAGGCGCCCATGTTCTTTCCAAAGGGAACCAGAATTGCTCACCATTACACTCCGACGATGAGTTTCGGGAAATGGCTGCCCGCTCTGCTGATCATGACCGCCCTGGCTTTTCAGGCGCAGGCCGCCGACGGCTGGGATTTCGTGCGGGAATATGACGTCACCTGGAACACGCCGGGCACAAACGAGAATGATTCCATGCCCATCGGCAACGGCGACCTCGCGGCCAATGTTTGGACCGAAACCAACGGCGACGTGGTGGCGCTCCTGGCCAAGGCCGATGCGTGGGCCGAATCAGGCAGCCTGCTGAAGCTGGGCCGATTGCGAATTCATCTCCAGCCGAATCCTTTTGCGGGAACGGCCAATTTCACCCAGGTTCTCAAGCTGGAAGACGGCAGCATCGAATTGAAAAGCGGTGCCGACACCCTGCGCGTCTGGGTGGATGCCAATCACCCGGCCATGCACATGGAGGCGCACCTGGAGCATCCGGCGGAGTTGCGGGCCAGCATGGAACTGTGGCGCGGGGTCCATCGGCTTCGCGACATTCCCGCGGACATGGATTCAATGGGCAAACTGGATTTCACCGCGGACATGGTCTTTCCCGCCGAGCCGGATCGGCTGACCTGGTGCCATTACAACGGCCGCAGTGTTTATCCGGAGTTACTGGAGCAACAACATCTGGATTCGTTGCTCGACCGGTTTCCCGATCCCCTGCGGCATCGTTGTTTTGGCGCGACGCTGTCCGGGCCGGGATTGGTCGGCGTGGATGGTCAGACGCTGAAGTCCAAGTCGTCGCAAACGGATTTTGTCGTGGACCTGGTCGCGCTGACCGAAACCAACGTGACCACGTTGCAAGGTTGGAAGAACGATCTGGACGCCCTCGTCGGCCGGGTTGAAGCCGTGAATCGGTCGGCTGCCTGGCAGGCGCACCGGCAGTGGTGGCACGACTTTTGGAATCGCAGTTGGCTTCATGTCAGCGGCAGCCCGGACGCAGAAAAGGTGTCGGAAGGTTACGCGATGCAGCGTTACCTGATCGCCTGTTCTTCGCGCGGCGCCTATCCGGTCAAATTCAACGGCGGACTGTTCACAGTGGGGCACGATCTGCCGCCGGGCGCCAGGGAAACGCGCGACAACCACAACCCGGATTATCGCGCCTGGGGCGAATGTTACTGGAATCAGAACAACCGCCTGCTCTACTGGCCGTTGCTGGCATCCGGCGATTTCGATCTGCTCCAGCCGTGGTTTGACATGTATCTGAACGATCTGCCGCTGGCCAAGGCCCGGACCTGGCTTTACTACCACCATGCCGGCGCCTGTTACCCGGAAACGATGTATTTTTTTGGCCTGCCGAGGCGAGAGGATTTCGGCCGGAACAATCCGTCCCATGTGATTCAGAGCCGTTGGCAGCGTTACCACATCCAAGGCGCCTTGGAGGTTGCCCTGCAAATGCTGGATTATTATGACGAGACAGGCGATACGAACTTTTTGTGCACCGGCGCGATTCCCTTCGCCGACGCCATAGTGACCTTCTATTATTTCCACTACCCGCACCTTCCCAACGGAAAAATCCAAATCGCCCCGGCGCAGTCTCTGGAAACGTATCAATTGACGGCGATCAATCCCACGCCGGATATTGCCGGGCTGCGGGCGGTGATTCCCCGGCTGTTGGCCCTGCCGGAAAATCTCACCACCGAACGCCAGCGCGCCTTCTGGGCCGAAATGTTCAAAGCGTTGCCGCCTCTTCCGCTGGGCCGGACGACCGCCCAGGGCCGGTTGCCGTCCGAAGGCCAAGGCGCTGCCACCGGCTTGCCGACGATTCTGCCCGCGGAGTCCTACGGCCAACCGGCCAACAGCGAAAATCCCGAACTTTACGTGGCGTTTCCGTATCGCCTTTTTGGCGTGGGTAAACCCGACCTGCCATTGGCCCGAACCGCCTACGCCGCCCGAGAGTTTCCCCAAAAAACCTGCTGGGGTCAGGACGGCACCGAAGCCGCCGCGCTGGGGCTGACGGACGAGGCGCAAAAGACCGTCATCGCCGAATTTACCCATTACGGCGACCAACGCTTCCGATGGTTCTGGAGCCCGGCGCACGATTGGATTCCGGACCTGGACAACGGCGGTTCGGGAATGATCACGCTCCAGGAAATGGTGATGCAATGCGACGGCAAACGCATCCTCCTTTTGCCCGCCTGGCCCAAAGACTGGACGGCGGATTTCAAACTGCACGCGCCTTTTCGAACCACGGTGCAGGGCCATGTGCACGAGGGGCAAATCACCCGCCTTCAGGTCGAACCGGCATCGCGGGCGCACGATGTGGAAGTGTGGAACCCCTGAGCTGAAAAACTGCCAGCAACGGAGTGGCGCGGAAAAGCCTGGCGGATGCCCACCATCTTTGCCCTTGCCGCCAATTTTGGCTTTCTTCATGCTGGCAGGCGATGGCCGAACGCTCTGTTTCAACTTTGAACAAGCCCGATGTGGCGCTGGAAATGACCCTGCGTCCGTCGCTCTTTTCGGAATTTACTGGCCAGGCAAAGGTCCGCGAACGGCTGGAAATCGCCGTCGCCGCCGCCCGGAAACGCCAGGAACCGCTTGATCACATTTTACTTTCCGGTCCCCCCGGTCTGGGCAAAACCACGCTGGCCAACATCCTGGCCAAGGCGATGGGCGCCAACCTCAAGGCCACCAGCGGCCCGACCATTGAAAAAGCTGCTGATCTGGCCGGTCTGCTCACCAACCTCGAAGCCGGCGACGTGCTGTTCATTGACGAGATCCACCGACTGCAGAAAACCATCGAGGAATATTTGTATCCGGCCATGGAAGATTTCAAACTGGACATCATTATTGACCAGGGGCCGAACGCGCGCAGCGTGCGGCTGGCCCTGCCGCGTTTCACGCTCATCGGCGCCACCACGCGCAGCGGCCTGCTCTCTGCTCCGTTGCTCACCCGTTTTGCCCTGCGCGAACGGCTGGATTATTACACCGTGGACGATTTGGAGAAGATTGTTTTGCGCTCCGCCAGTTTGCTGGGGGTAGAAATTGAAAAAGCCGGTGCGCACGAAATCGCCCGGCGCGCCCGCGGCACGCCGCGCATTGCCAACAATTTGCTCCGGCGCGTCCGCGATTACGCCGAGGTCAAACACGACGGCCGGATCACCGCCGCCATTGCCGACCGCGCCCTGGCCATGCTGGAGATTGACCAGAACGGCCTGGACGAAATGGACAAGCGCATTTTGGAAACGATCATCGTCAAATTCGGCGGCGGGCCGGTGGGCGTCAATTCCCTGGCCGTGGCGGTGGGCGAGGAACCGGACACCATCGAGGAAGTCTATGAGCCGTACCTCATCATGGAAGGCTACCTCAAACGCACCTCGCAAGGCCGCGTGGCGACGGAATTGAGTTACCGGAAACTGGGATTGAAAACCGCCGGGGCCGGCCAGCAGAAATTATTTTGAACCGGTTTCAAGCCAATGACGCTCACGGCTTGGCACGCTGGGCGGCTACTTCCTCCGGTGTGACCGGCGACGTTCCGGGCGCGAAGTTGGCGCGGAGATAATTAATAAGGCTGGCGATTTCCGCGTCGTTGTACACCGAACCGAAGGGCGGCATGACGTTGGCATATCTTGGACGGTCGGCCGGCAACACCGCCGCCGGACCTTTGAGCAGCAGTTGGATCAGTTGGGCTGCATCGCCGGCGATGACGGGACTGCCGACCAGCGGCGGCTGCATGCCGGGCACGCCGCTGCCATTGGGCATGTGACAGGCGGCGCAAACCTGAGCATAAATTTTCCCGCCGGGCGTATCGGCATCAATGGGCGGATAAAGATTGGCTGAGGCGGCGGAGAGATTTCTTTGGCCTGCCGGTGCATTCGTTTCACCGGTGTATATCACGCGCCAAATCCGGCCGCGCTCGGTGTCACTGATGTAGAGCGAGCCGTCGGGACCAACCGCCACGCCACAAGGCCGATACCGTGCGTCCCGTGTATCGGTGAAATGATCCACTTCAGCAAAACCATCGGCGAAATTTTCATATTGGCCGGTGGGCATTCCCTTTGCGTCAAAGGGGATGAAAACCACCCGGTAACCGGCCTGCGGCAGCGGGGCGCGGTTCCACGAGCCGTGAAAGGCCAGGAACATGCCGCCACGATATTTCGATGGAAATTGTGTGCCCTGGTAAAGGCACATCTGCAACGGCGCCCAATGCGCGGGGAAGGCAATAAGCGGTTTGTCAAAAGCCGGATTGTCATCCCGTTTGCGGTTGTTCCCTCCGTATTCGGGCGCGACCATGCGCGCCCTTTTGAAAGGGTCCCAGTAGGTGTAAGGCCAGCCGAGATTGGCACCTTGTTGAAGCAGGTGAAATTCTTCAGCCACGCGTTCGGCATTGTCCAAAGCGTCGTAGTCGTCTGGGTCCACCGTGTCCAGTTGATCACGACCCATCATGCACATGAAAAAGTGTTTGGAGACCGGCTGCCAGGCCAGGGCGAGGCAGTGCCGATGGCCGGTGGAAAACCGCACGCCATCGGCTTGGGTTTGATTGGTCTTGTCGGCGTCGAACAGCCAGAAGCCGCCGTAGGTTTCCTGGAATTTGGCTACTTCTTCAGGACTGAACCCCTTGGCTCCACGTTGCCGATCCGGTTGACTATACACATTGTAGGGCGAGCCGACTTCAACCAGAATATGACCGCTCTCGTCGAAGGCAAAAGCCTTCTGATCGTGAGCCCAGCGGGCTGGCAGGTCATGTACGATAATCTCCGGAGGGCTGGACGGAACCAGCTCGCCGGGCGTGTAGGGGTAGCGATAGACCGTCGTTCGACTCGAATGATACAGATAACCATTGTGAAACATGATATGCGTGCCGCCATCGCCGGGGCCGAATTCCCGAATCACATCTGCCCGGCCGTCGCCGTTGGTGTCGCGCAATGCCCAAATGCCACCGTAAAGTCCCTTGGCATACACATCGCCGTTGGGGGCCACCGCCAGACCGCGGAGTTTTTCGTGATTGCGACCGACTCGTTTATTCACGACCAAATTATCGGCGTACACCAGGGCCCGAAAACCCGGCGGCAGGAAAAGGCCCCCGTCATCCGGGTCGGGCGCAGGCAGGCCGCCCCAGGCGATTTGCGCACAAAGGGCAAAACCTGGGAACACCATCAATTTGATCCCTCTCATAAGGGCGGCAGACTAGTCCTCAAAAATCAAGAGTCAAGTGAGCAGTTTCAATAATCCCTTGAAAACCGACAAAGACCACTTTGCCCGCACCGACAACAGGATTGCCAGGAAGGTGACTGTCGTTGTCCAGCCCCGGCGATTGATGGAAGTGACGGCAAACCTGCCTTTGGCAGCCACCCGCCGACAATCGGCTTGCAGAGCCGGTTTAATGTCCAGCAACGCAGACAGTCACGAACGATTTTCCTTTTCCTGTTCTGGGCAATCTGTGTTCATTTTTCCTGCGGTGAGAAACGGAATATTGAAAGGATTGATGATTCCTCGCGTTGAGTTTTCGCGACGGGCCTTCACCTTGCTCGAGCTGCTGGTCGTCATCGCCATCATCGCCCTCCTGGCGGCGTTGCTGCTCCCGGCATTGAGCCGCGCCAGACAACAGGCGTATCGGGCGGATTGCCTTTCCAATCTACGGCAGATCGGCCTGGCATTCGTGATGTATTTGAATGACCACCAAAACACCTTTCCCGACCGGCGCGATTTGAAAACCAGCCTGCCCGGCGGTTATCGCCCGTGGACAACCTGGCCGCCGTCCGACCCGCGTGGCGGCTGGGCGGCCACCGCGTTGCGCGAGGATAATCCGAACTTTGCCATCTGGTCCTGCCCGGCCGCGGCGCGCTCGCCGGTGGGCAACCTCGTGCAGTCTGCCCAAGCCACCTCTTCGGAGACCAACGCGCCGTGGTGCCGCTACTGGCTCTGGCGCTTCGACCGCCCGGATGATCCGGTGGGAGCGGAGGATTTCTGGGGCAAGACGGAAGAGAAGGCGGTGGCGGATCTCGCCGCCGCCAACGACCCGACCGTGGGACCCATCGCCGGTCCGGGCGACGTGGAGCTGGCAGTGGACCCTTACTTCCCGAACACCATCCCCACCGTGCCTGTCGGATTCAGCGGCCGCACCATTCACGCGCATGGCCGCAACCGGGTTTATCTGGACGGCCATGCGCAATTCATCCGCGACGCGCGCACGCCCTCACCTTGACGTAAACGGCAGCCGGCGACCGGCGATGTTCCCCCCATTCAACTCTTTTGCAACAGGGTGATGATTTTTGGGCAGCAGGACATTTGCGGTCCCGCTGGGCGAGGGCAAAGGCAATGTGGCCGTCGTATGCGGGGCAGGCAGGCTTCAAATCCTTCATCACCGGTTCTCTTTGACCGGAAAACCACACCAGGGAAAATCCACTCCCCAAAACAGAATCAGCAACAGATTTGACGGTGGCTCACTGGAGCTTCAGGCGATAAAACGCCGCGGTGTTGGTGAGCAGCGGCAGTGTCACTTGATAAACGCCGTTGGTGGCGACGATACCGTTGGTCATATCCAGCCAGTCGCCGAGGGCCAGATTGGTGGCAACCTGCAGGGTGAAGCCGGCGGGCGTGTTTGTGGGCCAGGTGATCCGGTGAGTGCCATCGGAGAAATGAATGCTCAAGACCGGCGGTGGAAAGAGGCCGTAAACATTGAGCCGGTCGGAGAAGGTGGCCATGTACACCCGGCCGTTGGCAATGGTGGGCGGAACAAATTTGGCGAGGTTGCCGAGGGCATCACGCGCGGGAATCAGGTCTGAATTCCAGAGTTCATTCGTTACATTTTTTGCTTCGTAAGCGTGGAGGGTGCCGGCGACAGTGGCCTGGTTGGCACTGCTGGTGGTATTGACTGTGGCCCATAAGATGCCGGTATCGGCGTTGGTGCCATCGGCCGAGAGGGAAAGAATGCCGCCAGGGGAGCCGGCGCCGCCCAGGGTTGGGCCTTGGGCGTACGGAGTGGTATTGAACAGGCCGTTGGTGAATTGAAATTGTTTCAAGCGATTGCCCGATTGCGGCCAGAGGTAGAGGAAGGAATTGGTTCCACACCTCCACCATACCGGCCCGCCGTGGAGCTGTCCGCTGCCCGGTGACCAGGACTGGACGATGTTCGTGTCGGCCGTGCCGCTGCTCAAGCCGCCCATTTGGTCGCGATTGACCAGATACAGCACACCGGCCTTGCCGCCGGAAATGGCGAGGTTTGTGCCGGGAATGAGCAACAAGCCGGCATTGCCGAGGTCCAGATCGCTGTTATTCAGCGCCTGCCAATTATACGGCGTGAACCAGGAGGAGACCAGCAACGTGCCGTTGTTTGGCGTGAGCTTCAGAAAGCTTTCGCCGTAATCGGTGGCGTCCACCGTGCCGTTGCCGGTGACCAGATAAAGGTTTCCGTTTTCGTCCGCTGCCGGCGCGGCGCCGCTCATCCAGATGCCGCCTTCAGAACCGTTGGGAGTATCCACCCAGGCCACGACGCGCTGGAGCGTTGTGGCGTTGTAACCAATGACCCAGCCATGATACGGTCCCCAATCGCAATGGGACGCCCAGGCCAGATAAACGACGCCGTTGACCAGCGCCAGGCCGCAGCGCTGGTTTTGCTTTTGCGGATTAAACACGATGCCGTTGCCGCCGTCGCCCGTGCCGGGCACGGCCGTGCTGACCACCACCGGACTGTTGGGGCGTTCGGCGCCCGTGGCCACATCCAGGGCGTGCAGGCGTTGGACGAAGTTGGTGGTGTTGCCGGAGATTTCCCTGGTGCGCGCCAGCACATAAAGCGTGCCGCTGGCCGGATCAATCACCGGCGTGCTGACAATGCCGATGTTGCCGGTGAAATCCTTGTAATTGCCGCCGCAGGCGCCGGTCATGTCGGTGTTGCGCGGCGGCACCACGTTCGGCGGCGCGAGAAAGCTGCGGGTCCAAATTGGCGGCGTGGCGCCGGGCGCGTCGGCGTCAAAGGCATAGACCGTGTCGTTGACCGTGCAGACGATGAGCAAATTCCGTGTGCCGCGGCCCAGGAGGTTCACATTGGTCATGACCAGCGGCTGGGCGTAAATCTGGTCGTCCACCGGCAGCGTGTAGAGCAGGCCGAAGCGGTTGGTGTTGACGTTATAAATGTTCAAAGTTGTCTCGTGGAGGTTGGCGCCGGTGCGGTAATTGTCGTTGTGTTGCGTGAGCACGGCGGCGAAGGACGGGGGCAAATTGGAAGCCCCGGTGGTGAAACTTTGCGAGGGCACCGCCCAGGTGGCGCCGGCGTTGTTGATGGCTTGAGCGGTGAAATAATAAGTCGTGTTCGGCAACAGGCCGGTGATGGTTTGTGCAAAGGCGCCCGTTTGCACGCCCAGGGCCACTGATTGTGCCCACGCGGCAGCGTTGGTGCCGCCGTCGGCGGGGCCGTAATAAAGAGTCACCGCCGGCGCCTGGCTGCCGGGCGGCAGGGAAACGGCCCCATTCAAAGTTGCGAAGGTACCCTGGATGCCGGTGGCGGGCAGGTTGGTCACGCCCGCCAGTTGCGGCGGCAGGACATTGATGTTGGCAACATTGGTTACGGCGCCGTTGGCGTTGGCGGCCACTACCGCAAGGTTGGTGTAAGACAGATCCAGCGGCGGGGTGGTGTAGGAAACGCCCGCCGCGCCGGCGACCTGCACGCCGTTGGTAAACCAGGCGTAGGAAATCGTGCCCGGCCCCTCGGCAAAGCTCCTGAATGTCAGGCTGGAACCGGCGGCCGCGGTGACGTTCCGGGGCAGCGGAATGAGGATTACCGGCAGGCTGTCCCTGGTGAAAACCAGAAAATTATCCCACGCATCCACGCCGGCATCCTGAAACGCGCGCAATGCCGGCCAGACTGCCGGCACGGTCACATCCGTCTGACCGGTGTTGCTGCGAACGGTGGAGAAGGGGATGACGTTGGTGCCGGGCGTCAGTCCGTCGGCGCCGAAATCGTAAAGCGCGCAGCTTGCTGAATAATTTCCCGCCGCGCCGGCGGTGTTGGTGAGTGTGACGACGAATTGATACCACTCGCCGGCGGCCACGTTGACGGTGCCGAGCGGGTTCTCGGTCAATACCCCGCCGGTGCGATATTGTTCGCGCAGGGACCAGGTCGTAGCGCTGGAGGGAATGAAACGGAAGCTTTCAAAGGCTACGGCATCGTTGTTGTTCAGGCCGTTGGTATGGTTGTTCATCACGCCGAATTGGACCTTGTCGCCGCTGGTCTGGCCGTCGGCATGAATCATCACCGCAAGCGTCAACGTTGCGCCGTTGGTGGAGAAATCCCAACTGCGAAGCCGGTAATCCGCTGTGGTGTCGGTGTTTTGGAAAACACTGATGCCGCCGCTGCCACCCACGCCGGCGGACGGAGCGTCGGCAAAGGAATAATTTCCGCCGTTGGTCCCCGCCACGTCATTCCAGAGATCGAAACTGCTCAAAAGGCCGGGGTCCGGCGGATTGAAATCCAGAAACACCGTCTGCGCCGGCGCCTCGCCGGCCAGCCCGAAGCAGAGGCCAGCAAGGGGCAGCACTCGTTGGATCGGCTGAAAAATTGCCGGCGAAAGCAGAGCACGTGGCTTCATAGGCTGACACAGTTTCACACATTTTCCGGCGGCCGGAAACCATATAAATCAATGAATCCGGCCGGCCGGGGAA
This sequence comes from Verrucomicrobiia bacterium, assembly GCA_035652955.1. Classification (GTDB taxonomy): domain Bacteria; phylum Verrucomicrobiota; class Verrucomicrobiia; order Limisphaerales; family UBA11358; genus UBA11358. Next base: position 15,465 of record DASRCU010000254.1, read on the forward strand.
AAATCGGTGTTCGTGCGGCCGGCCGAACCGACATTGTTTTCCAGAACGAAGCCATCGGGTCGAAACAGCCCCGGCGCCGTTTTGGCTTTTCATCCGCACGCAATTGGTGTTTGATGGGTGGCCGTTTAATTGTTGCGGCGGGCGTGACCGCCGAGATTTTTCAATGCCGAAACGCACCGATATTCACTCCGTTCTCATCATCGGCGCCGGCCCGATCATCATCGGCCAGGCGTGCGAATTCGATTACTCCGGCACCCAAGCCTGCAAGGCGCTGAAAGAGGAAGGCTACCGCGTCGTGCTGGTCAATTCCAACCCGGCCACCATCATGACCGATCCGGAATTTGCCGACCGCACCTATATTGAACCGATTACGCCGGAGACTGTTGAGAAAATCATCGTGCGGGAACTGGCCGAATTGAAAAAAATCCAGGCTGCGGGCAAACTCGTTTTGCTTCCCACCCTGGGCGGCCAGACGGCGCTCAACACCGCCATGGCCCTGCACCGCGCCGGCGTGCTCGAAAAACACGGCATCGAATTGATTGGCGCCAAGCCCGAAGCCATCGAGCGCGGCGAGGATCGTCAGGTGTTCAAGGACCTGATGCTGTCCATTGGCCTGGACGTGCCCGTTTCCGGCACGGCGCACACCTGGGACGAAGCCCGCGCCGTAGCCGAAAAAATCGGTCGTTTCCCGCTGATCATCCGCCCTGCGTTCACGCTCGGCGGCACCGGCGGCGGCATTGCCTACAACCGTGAAGAATTTGAAGTGCTCGCCAAGCGCGGCATGGACCTCTCGCCCGTCAGCGAAATTCTCATTGAAGAATCGCTGCTGGGCTGGAAGGAATACGAAATGGAGGTCATGCGCGATCATGCCGACAACTGCGTCATTATCTGCTCCATCGAGAACTTCGATCCCATGGGCGTGCACACAGGCGACAGCATCACCGTCGCGCCGATTCAAACGCTCACCTACAAGGAATACCAGATCATGCGCGATGCCAGTTTCGCCGTGATTCGTGCCGTGGGCGTGGAAACCGGCGGCTCGAACATTCAATTCGCCGTCAACCCGGACAACGGTCGCATGGTCGTCATCGAAATGAACCCGCGCGTCTCGCGCAGTTCGGCCCTCGCCTCCAAGGCCACCGGCTTCCCCATTGCCAAGATCGCCGCCAAACTGGCCGTTGGCTACCGGCTCGACGAGATCAAAAACGACATTACCCGCGAAACGCCCGCCAGCTTCGAGCCAACGATTGATTATGTGGTGGTCAAAATTCCGCGGTTCGCATTCGAAAAATTCCCGCAAGCCGATCCCACGCTTACCACGCAGATGAAAAGCGTCGGCGAAGCCATGGCCATTGGCCGCACCTTCAAGGAAGCGCTGCAAAAATGCCTGCGCTCGCTGGAGATCGGCCGCAGCGGCCTGGGCGGCGATGGCAAACCCTGGCGGATTGGCACCGAAATCTACGGCGACCGGGATATTCTGCCTCGCGACGTGATTTCCCGAAAACTCTCCGTTCCGAATGCCGAACGCATCTTCTTCATCCGCCACGCCCTGCGCGCCGGTTTCACCATCGAGGAAATTTACCACCTGACGAAAATTGACCGCTGGTTCCTGGCGCAGATCAGGGAAATCGTGGATTTCGAGGAAGAGCTGGCAAAGGCAGCAGTGAACCGCGCCTGAGCGCTCCGGAATGCACGGCGAACGCCCGGATTTGCACCGGCGAAAAATTTATTTTACAGAACGAGCCGGCCGGTTACGATTTCGGCCACCAACCGCACCGACAAGCAACACGCGTCATGAAAAAAATTGAGGCCATCATCAAACCTTTCAAATTGGAGGACGTCAAATCCGCGCTGGCCGAGGTGGGAGTGGAAGGCATGACGGTGACCGAGGTAAAGGGATTCGGGCGCCAAAAGGGGCATACGGAGATTTACCGCGGCAGCGAATACACGGTGGATTTTCTGCCGAAGGTCAAAATCGAAATCGTGCTGGCCGACGCGCAGGTGGACACCGCTGTGCAGGCCATCGTCAAATCCGCCAGGACCGGCAAAATTGGCGACGGCAAAATTTTTGTTCACTCGATTGAAAAAGCCGTGCGCATCCGCACTGAGGAAACCGGCGAACAAGCCGTTTGATCGCTCCGCCAAATCAGAGGCGCAGCGCGCCGAACGCCTTGATTTTATTGGCCAATGCAGGTTGTGAATAACTCGTGAACAAGAAATAATATGTTCTGCTCGAAACCGGCGAGCGGCTGGCCTAAAAACGCTTGCATTAACGCGCCGCGTTAAAAAGAATTTGAAGGGTTGACGAATAAACGACTGCGATCGGAAATGTTTTACACAAGTTGCTTTGAATCAATATCTTATGTTTGAGTCGCTACGGGATTTTGTCCGAATTAACAGAACGGGCGCCCGGTAAGGGCGCCGGCGATTTTTGTGGAAGGCCGAGCGCAGGAGGAAGCACCCGAAGTGGGCGGCGCGAAGCTGGTGAATAAATTGCTCGTAAAAAGGGCTTTTTGACGGAACAATGCAGCTTTCAGCGGAAAAAATTTGGACGGTGGCCCAGGAGCAATTGCGCTCCAAGTTGAACAAGGACATGTTCAACCTGTGGTTTGCTCCGCTGCGTGCCTGCGCAGTGGACGGCCATCATCTCACGCTGGAAACGCCGAACGAATTCAGCGAACTGTGGCTCAAGGACAATTATCTTGGGCTGTTGGAAGAAGCGGTAGCCTTTGCCGCCGGACGGCGGTTGCCGGTCAAATTCAAGGTGGCCCAAAACAGCCGCGCGCCGTCCTCCCCGCCGCCTCCGACGACTGCCAAAACCAAAGAAAACGAATCCCCTCACGAGCGCGGCGGCGAAACACTGTTCAATCCCCGGAACACGTTCGAGACCTTCGTCGTGGGCAACAACAATAATTTCGCCTACGCCGCCGCGCTGGCGGTGGCGCAGGCGCCGGGCAAATCCTACAACCCGCTGTTCCTTTACGGCGGCGTCGGTCTGGGCAAGACGCATTTGCTGCACGCCATCGGCCAGCATGTAGCCGGCAGCAAAAAGGGTGCGAAGGTCGCCTATGTTTCCTCCGAAAAATTCACCAACGAATATATTGACGCCATTCAAAACAACAAACTCGTTGTCTTCCGCAAAAAATACCGGCAGACAGACGTGCTGTTGATTGACGACATCCAGTTTCTGGCCGGCAAAGAGCGGATTCAGGAGGAATTTTTCCACACCTTTAACGCCCTGCATGAATCCCACAAGCAAATTGTGCTCACCTGCGACCGCCCGGCCAGCGAGATTCAGAATCTGGAACATCGCCTGGTCTCACGTTTCGAGTGGGGACTGGTCACGGATTTGCAGCCGCCGGACGTGGAAATGCGCCTGGCCATCCTGCGCAAAAAAGCCCAGCTCATGGGCATCACGTTGCCGGAGGAAATTCTTAATTTCCTGGCCAACCGCATCCGTTCCAACGTCCGCCGCCTCGAAGGGGCGCTCATCCGCGTCGCCTCCTACGCCTCGCTCACCGGCAAAAAACTCTCCCTGGAAGTCGTCGAAGGCTTGCTGCGCGAAATTCTGCACGAAGAAGGCCGCTGCTCCATCAGCATCGAAGCCATTCAGAAAAAGGTTGCCGAACATTTCGACATTCGGCTGGCGGATATGACCAGCAAGCGCCGCCCGGAAAACATCGCTTTTCCGAGGCAGATTGCCATGTATCTCTCGCGGCAGATGACCGAAAGCTCCCTCAACACCATCGGCGAAGCGTTTGGCGGACGCGACCACGGCACGGTGTTGCACGCCTGCCGCCTCGTTAAAGATCGCATGGAAGTGGACGCCAACGTCCGACAGACCGTCCACTATCTCGAAAAGCAATTGATGCGTTAGTTTTGGTTCCGCGAACGATTTTCGGGAGCAAATATTCCCCTGCGGTTCCGGCCGGGCGATGTTCGGCCGCCAAAGGCGGAGGCAGGCGTGAGCCGACGAATCAGTCGCCATGCGCTTGGTTTCGTCTCCCGGTGCGCGACTGCCGGTTCGCCGGAACTCGTGCCTGCCAAAAGAGCATCTGTCTCTCCAACTGCCCGTCTCTCGCCCGGCCTTCCCGGAGAGGATTTTGAAGTGAGGCGGCGCATTTGAGCCGAACAAAAACTTGAAATGGAAAATCGGAAGCGGAAGACTGGATTCATGCCGGCTATTGAGGTTCGCCATCTCACCAAAACCTTTCGCACCTACAAAAAGCGCCCCGGTTTCCGGGGTGCCGTTCAAGGATTGTTCCATCGGCAATACGAACAAACCGTGGCCGTCAACGAAGTCAGTTTCACCATTGAACCTGGAGAACTGGTCGGTTTTCTTGGCCCGAATGGCGCGGGCAAGACCACCACGCTCAAAATGCTGGCCGGTTTGCTCTATCCCACCCGCGGTGAGGCCAGGGTTCTCGGCTACACGCCGTGGGAACGCCACGACGGCTATCGCCGCCAGTTTGCCCTCGTCCTCGGCCAGAAAAACCAGCTTTGGTGGGACCTGCCCGCGCGGGAATCGCTGGAATTGAACGCGAAAATTTACGACATCCCCGAAGCGCGTTTCCAGCGCACCGTCGCCGAATTGAGCGAGCTGTTGGCCGTGCGGGACAAACTCGGCGTGAGCGTCCGCGAACTGTCTCTGGGCGAGCGAATGAAAATGGAACTCATCGCGTCGCTGTTGCACCAGCCCAAAGTGCTCTTTCTGGACGAACCGACCATCGGCCTGGACGTTGTCTCGCAAAAAACGGTGCGTGAATTTGTCCGTCGCCACAATGCCGAGCAGCAGACGACGATTTTGCTGACCAGCCATTATATGGCGGACATTCAGGAATTGTGCCAGCGCGTGATCATTATTGACCACGGCCGGATTTTTTTCGACGGCCGGTTGAGCGAGATTGTGGACCGCTTCGCGGATTTCAAACTGGTGACGATTCAATGTGAGAACACCAGCGAACTGCCTTTGGAAAGGCTGGGCCGTTACGGCGAAGTCACGGAAAAGACCGCCGGCAGCGTTACCTTCAAAGTCAAACGCGATCGGGTCATCGCCGTCTGCAAATCCTTGCTCGACGATTTGCCCGTGCGCGACATTGACATTCAGGAGGTGCCCATCGAGGATGTCATCCGGCAGATTTTTGCGCGGTAAAGCGCCGCCGGCTCCGGTTGCAGGCTGTCGGCCCGGCTAGGCCGCCTCTGCATCCTGCTTGCGCCGCACGATGGGCTTGCTTTCGCCGCGCACGACGGCCGCGGTGATCCTGGCGTGCACAATGTCGCCCACTTCCGGCACGTCGAACATCAAATCGAGCATCAATTTTTCAATCAACCCCCGCAAGGCGCGCGCGCCGGTGCCTTTGCGCAGCGCCTGCCAGGCCAGCTCGCGCAGCGCGTCGGGCGTAAATTCCAGTTCCACGCCTTCCATCGCCATCAGCTTGGCGAACTGTTTGGTGAGCGCGTTTTTCGGCTCGGTGAGAATCGAAACCAACTGGTCTTCCGTCAATTCGGTGAGCGTGGTCAGAACGGGCAGGCGGCCGATGAATTCGGGAATGAAGCCGTAGTTCAGCAGGTCTTCCGGTTCCACCTGCTGCAGAATTTCATCGCGTTCCATGGCGGGCGTTTTTTGCGCCGGGCCAATGGCGCCAAAGCCCATCACGTGACGGCCCAGCCTCCGCTGGATGATTTTTTCCAGGCCGACGAATGCGCCGCCGCAAATGAACAGAATGTTCGTGGTATCCACGCGGATGTATTCCTGCTGGGGATGCTTGCGCCCGCCCTGCGGGGGAACGTTGCAGACGGTGCCTTCGAGAATCTTCAGCAACGCCTGTTGCACGCCTTCGCCGCTGACGTCGCGCGTAATGGACGGGCCGTCGCTTTTGCGCGCGATTTTGTCAATCTCGTCAATATACACTATGCCACGCTGGGCGCGTTTGACGTCGTAATCGGCGTTCTGCAACAGCCGCAGGATGATGTTTTCCACGTCTTCGCCCACGTAGCCGGCTTCGGTGAGCGTGGTGGCGTCGGCAATCGCAAACGGCGCGTCCAGAATTCTGGCCAGCGTCCGGGCCAGGAGGGTTTTGCCGGAGCCGGTCGGGCCGATCATCAAAATGTTGCTTTTCTCGATTTCCACGTCGGCATGTTTTTTGGCGGCCGGGCCGCCTTCCGGTTCGGGCTGGATGCGTTTGTAATGATTGTGGACGGCGACGGCCAGGGTTTTTTTCGCGTGCTCCTGGCCCACGCAATACAAATCCAGTTGCCGTTTGATTTCGGCCGGCCGGGGGACCGTCAGCCGGGGGTGCTTCTTTTGCTCCTGGAGCTGCAGTTCGCGATCCAACACGTTTTTGCAGAGGATCACGCAGTTGTCGCAGATGTAAACGCCCGGCCCGGCAATGAGTTTGCGCACTTCCGCATGCGTTTTGCCGCAGAAGCTGCACATGGTGATGTTGTTGGGTCGGGCCATGTCAGACGGCCGGCAATATAAATCAACCGGCGGCGACGCGAAAGATTTTATGCCCGTTCCCCGAAAATTTCCTGAAAGCTTGACCCGGCCGCTCCGCGCTGCGTTTCTGATTGGTTTTGGCGGGGCAATCCGTTTGACGGCGGAGCAACGGTCGCCCGGCGGGAATTCGCCTCCAACAGGCGGCGCACTTTCACGGCAGGCGCAGGGTGGTTCCCAGCGGTTGCACCTCGGCCAGTTCCTTGCCGGCGGGGGCGCCGCCGAGTTCGGCCAGCCGTTCGCCGGCCGGCCGCACGCGGGTTTGAAAGCTGGCCGCCGCGTCGTTAAAGGCCGAACTGGCCCGTTCCAATCCGGCGCGGATTTTTTCAAAGTGCTCGGTGAATTTGACGACGCGCGTGTAAAATTCCTGCGCGGCTTCGGCGATTTTCCGGGCGTTCTCTGTCTGGGCATGTTGCTGCCAGCTCACGGCCACCGAACGGAGCAGGGCAATCAGCGAGGCCGGCGTGGCCAGGAGAATTTTTCGCTCTGCCGCCCAAACGATCAAATCACGGTCGCCTTCCAGCGCCGCGCTGAACAGCGATTCGGCGGGCAGAAACAGCACCACGTAATCCAGGGCGTTCGGAAATTGCCGCGGATAATCGCGCTCGGCCAGGGCCTTGATGGTGGCCTTCAATTTGGCGGCGTGCTGGGCCAGGGATTCGGCGCGCCGGCCGGCATCGGCCGTCTCCAGCGCATTGAGAAAATCGAAATCCGGCACCTTGGCGTCCACAATGATGACGCGTTGGCCCGGCAAGCGGACGATCAGGTCCGGGCGGTTGTCGCCCGCGGTGGTTTGCTCGGTGAAATCGCAATGGGCGCTCATCCCGGCGGCTTCGACCACGCGGCGCAGCGTTTCTTCGCCCCACCGGCCGCGCGCCGGCGGCGATTTCAAAACGGCGCGGAATTTTTCCGTCTCCGCCGCGAGGGTTTGCGACGATTGCGAAAGCAGTTCCAATTGTTTCTTCACCTCGCCCAGCGCCGAGGACTGCGCCGCCTCGCTTTGCTGCAACCGTTTCTGATAATTTTCCAACTGCGTTTTGAGCGGCTCGACGAGGGTTTTGATGGCTTCCTGGCGCCGTTCCAGATCGCCCCGGGCTGTCTCTTGAAATTTGCCGAAGGCCTGCTCGGCCAGCCGCAGAAATTCCGGTGCGGTCTGTTTGAGGGCGTCGGCACTCAATGCCTTGAAGGCGTCGCGCAAATCGGCCAGGGCCTTTTCCTGCAGGATTTTTTGCTCGGCCAGCAACTTTTCGGCCGCGGCGTGACGGGCTTCCGCGGCAGCGCGGGCGTTGGCAGTTTCCAGATTTTGGGCGCGCAGCTTTTCCAGTTCCGCGTCGCGCTGCCGAAGTTGTTCGCGTAATTCGTTTTCCAGCCGCGGATCGGATGACGGGCCGCGTCCCAACAGCCGGCCCAGCAACAGCCCCAGACCCAGGCCGACCAGCAGGGCGACGAACACGGGAATTTCAGGTGGCATAGACCCAAGGGGCGGGAGAGACCCGCCAGGGAAGAGCGACGGCCGGTCGCCGCCGCCCCGAATTTCAATAGTGTGCGACGACTTCGATCTCCACGTTGGCGCCTTTGGGCAGGGCGGCGACTTGCACCGTCGTGCGCGCCGGATACGGATCGGCGAAATACCTCGCGTAAATCTCATTCATCCCCGCGAAATCGGCCAGGTTCGTCAAAAACACCGTGCACTTGACCACCTGGGCGAAGGTCAGGCGCTGATCATCCAAAATTGCCTTGACGTTTTGCAGGGCGCGTTCGGTCTGCGCCCGGATGTCGCCAGGAACCAGATTGCCGGTGGCCGGATCCACCGGAATTTGGCCGGCGCAAAAGAGCAGATCGCCCACGCGCACGGCGTGGCTGTAAGGCCCGACCGCCGCGGGAGAATGTTTGGGTTTGATCACTTGTTTGATGGCCATGGTCACCGTATTGAAGCGGAAATCGTCTTCCGACGAAAGGCAAATCCTTCGCGCCCCGGCGCAGCGGCCATCGGCAGCGGACGGACGGCGGGGCCGCCCGTGGTGCCAGGGCCTGTTTCACCGCGTCGAATCATGAGTTTCAAACCACCGGCGCACCTCGGCATCGAGTTTTTTCAAATCCGGACGCACGCAGGCGGCGGCGACGGCATCCCGCCATTCCTGATTCAAATCGCCGAGGTTCACCTCCGAACCGGCCCGGACGAAAATGGGGATTTGATGCAACGGCGCGTCCACGGTCACGCTCCGGCCGCCGTCGTAAATTTTCCCTGTCCAGGCGTCGCGCCATTGATTGCCCGAAGGCAGATACACGGTCTGCACGCGCTGCCCCGTTTTCCAGACGGGTGAAACCAGCAGGTCCGGCCCGTAAAGATATGTCCACCAGTTGGTCCACGCGGCGGGCGCTGCCGGCTCAACCAGAAACAGCGGGCGGACAATGGGCATTCCCGTTTGATGCGCGGTTTTGGCCTGAGCCAGGCTGTAATCGGCCAGTCGGTTGTGCAGGCGCGCGTAGAGCCGCCAAAGCGCGATCAGTTCGGCGTCGTAGCGCCGCGGCGAGTGGAAATCCCAAAATGCCCGGTCTTTCGTCGGGCCGACTTCCATGATGGGCGTGAAGCAACTGAATTCGAGCCAGCGCCCGACGACGTCGGTGTCCATGCTCTGAGCGTTGTAACCGCCGGTGTCCGAACCCCAGATGGGGTAGCCCAGGATGGCGGCGCGCTGGACGGCAATGATTTCGGCGCGCAAGCCCCATTCTGTGCCGCCGATGTCGCCGCCCCAGAACACGCCGTATTTCGCGCTGCCGGTGTAGGCGGCGCGCGGCAGGCAGACGAAATCATCGCCGCGATATTGCCTGGCCACCTCGTAAGCAGCCTGCAAATACATCACCGGATAGGCATTGCGGTTTTCGCGCAGCGTGCGTCCATCAAAAACCTTCAGCGGCATGCTTTCGGGAATTTGCTCCTCGCCGCGATCCAGTTTGAACCCGGCCACGCCCAGTTTGAGCAACCCGGCCACGCCGTCCTGCCAGTATTTTTTCGCTCGCGGATTCGTGAAGTCGCACATTGGATAATTGTTTCGGGTCGGCTTTTGGCCCGGCAGGGTGTAACCGAGTTGGAGGGCGTTGGTTTCCATTTGGCCCTGGAAAAATGGGCCGATCCACAAAACCATCCGGCTGCCGAGGCTGTTGAGCCATTGCACCGATTCGGCGAAATGCGGCAGGCGTTTGGGGTCAATCTTGAAATCGTCATAGCCGTTCAACCCGGTGCCCCACGGGCGGTCAATCCACACCACGCCGTTGGGGATGCCATAGGCGCGCATCAAAAGCACGTCCTCCATGAAATCGGTGTTGAACGGCCCGGTCACCGGCGTGCCGTCGTAATACGTTGGATGTTCGTAATTGTTGTCGCGCCAGCGCCACGGCGTGAACACCCAGCGCGGCGGCACCAGCGGCGGGCCGGCGTCCAACGCATGTTCCTTCACCAATTCGGCGGGGGAATCGGATCGGTAAATTTTGAACATGAGCGACGGACCTTCAAATTGCACTTTCACTCGGGCCGGATCGCTCTTGCAGAAATCGAACCCGCCGGGCCAGGTGCCCTTTACGAACAGCGCGTAGCCGCGCGACGACAGGTAAAACGGCGCATAAACCGAAAGCGTGGGTTTCAGGATCATTTCCACCGTCTGGCCGCGCAGGTTCAGGGTATTGGTGCGACCCGGCTGCCACGTCGCCTGCTGCGGCCCGTCCACCAGACGTTCCATCAGGCCGGTGAAAAATTCGTCCGGCTGCGCGTCCACAGCAAAGCCCCACCGTTGAATGGCTCGGTCGGGCGTGGCCGAAAAACTCACATCGAAATTGGTTCCGTTCGGGGTCACGGAAATTTTCACGACCCGGCCGTCGGACATTTTCATAGCCGCCTGGCCGCGGGTGCACGCCTCGGCGAGTAATTGTGCCGGCACCGATTTCCGGTAACGGCCCGTGTCGTAAAAAATTTCGCCGATGCCCGGCACGCCCGGCGCGGGGGACACGCTGGCGTAGTAGGCGTTTTTTGTGGTGGCGCAACCGGCCAAGAACAGGGGCAAAAGCAAAATTGCGGCCGGGTGAAGGAGGTCTCGTTTCATGGATCGTGCTCGGTTTGTGTCGGAGGATTCCGCGAAAGTTAATTTAACCCGTCAAGGCGCTCGGTTGAGGTCAGCCGAACCGCCGGTGCGGCCGACCGGTTTGAATGCGATTTGAGTCGTTGCCTGCACCCGGGCCGCCGCCTCAGCCGGCGTCAATCGCGGCGGCATTTCCGCCTCAAGGCCACCGGTGATTTTCACCGGATGGGATTCAATTTTCACCGTGGCTGGCTCCAAACCCGGACGCGACGCCGTGAGGGTGATGACGCCAGGCTGGAGCGTCGAGCGTATGAAGACGCGATTGACACCGCACTCGGTGTCCAGAAAAAGCTGGTTCACGGAATTGGTTTTGCCGCTGTTGTAACCGCCCCGCCAGATCGCCGGGCCGGTGAGTTGGAAATCCACCCGCGCGTCGTCCGTCGGACAGCGTTCGCCTCGGGCGTCCACCACTTCGAAGTCAATGAACGCCACGTCCGAACCGTCCGCCTGCAAACCATCAGGACCGGTGAAGACGGTCAGCCGGATGGCCTTCGCCGGGCCGGCCGTTTCGATCTGGTCCTGCGCCACGATTTTATCCCCAACCTTGCCCACCGCCTTGATTTCGCCAGGTTCAAAATGAACGGCGGGGAAGGCGTAGATGTAGCCGGTGTTACCAAGATTGCGGTCCAGGTGTTCGTAGGGATCCACGAAATCACAGGGCTTGTTGGTCACACCCAGCAATTTCCCGTTCACGAACAGCTCGACCAGGTCGCAATGATTCGCCGCCACATAGACGGTTTTCACCGTGCCCGCCGGATACGTCCAATGGCCGATGAGATGAAGGTCCGGCGCGGAATTTTGCATGACGCGATAGACGTAATATGCCTGTTTGGGCAGCCGCACCGCATCCACCTTGCCGCTCACGCGGCAGACCTCGCTGCTGTTCTGCCGGCCGGACTCGTTGTCATCTGACCAAACAATCGAGGCGTAGCCCGACCATTTGGCATGCTGCGGGTCGGAGTTGGTGATGAGGTTGGCGAAATAATCGTGGTAGCGCACGGCGGCGGCCAGGCAGAACGTCTCCGAGTTCCAGTGATAAACGTCATACGGTCCGGGCTTGAAGCCAAAGAACGGCGGCGAATAATCATCCCAGAACCGGCGCGCCGCCTCGTCGCGAAAATCTTCACATTCGATGAGCGGCGCGCGGTCGCGGCGCTCCACGCTGTAGGCGCGAAACATCTGACCCGGCTCAAGAACCTTGTCGGTGCGCGGGTCCTGGCCGATCATCACCCCGTAGTATTCGGCGAGGGGCGTGAGCGCCTGGTTGGCTGCGTTGTCGCTGTTGCCGCGATAGCCAATGACGCGTCCGCCATGCGGGTCCCATTCCTTCCGCAAAGCCACCATCTCCCGCATGTGGCTTGGGGTCAGGACCGAGTTGCCCGCTTCCCAGAACAGGATGCTCGGCGCGTTGCGGAAATAAATCATCGTGTCGCGCATCACTTCCATCCGCTGTTCCCATTGACGGGCGGTGGCGGGCGGCGAGAGCCGCCGGTCCAGCGCCGGATCGCCTTCCTTGTCGCCGGCGGGGCAGATCTCCACGATGCCGAACCGGTCGCAGGCGCGCACGTCCGCCGGCTGCGGCGCGATGTGCATCCAGCGGAGGAAATTGGCGTGCGTGCTGCAAATCAACGCCGCGTCGTAGTCGTGCATCCAATCCGGATACGCCTCGCCCAGGGCAGCCCAACTATCGCTGGCCCGCTGCGCATAGCCGGTGAGCCAGACGAATTGGCCATTGAGATAAACGCCGCCGGTGCCGGCGCCGCCTTTGAATTCGCTTTGGCGAAAGCCCGTGCGCGTTTGGCAAACGTCCACCACCCGGCCGTCCACGGCGAGGATGGTGTAAACGTCGTAAAGACTGGGCCGATCGGGGCTCCAGAATGCCGCGTTGGTCAGTGTGCCGCCGGCCTGGAACATGGCCGTGTCGCCTGGGGCCAAACTCAACGCGCCGCCTCGAAATCGGGCGCACACATTTCCGTCGGCGTCCACAAGCACGGCGGAAAGAGTGATGGACTGCAGGCGGTCACTTTCGTTGCGCACCTGGGATTCGATGTTCACGCGGCAGGTTTTGTCCGGGATATTGAAGTCCGAGCCGTAAATGTAAATGCCCGTGGTCTTGAGATTTTCATAGAGCGGCAGCGTCTGGTAAATGGGGCCGGTGAGAATCAGCCGCACATCCGAATGCAACCCGCCGTAATCGGGATTGAATCCGCGTCCTTCCCATTCGAACGGCACGCCGGTCGCCTGCTCGGCGTAATCCTCGCGATTATCCACCTTCACGGCCATGACATTGTCCGTGTCGCCGAATTTCACGAACCGCGTCAGATCGAGACCGCAGGGGGTGACGCCGTTTTCGTAAAGCCCGACGAATTGGCCGTTGACCCAAAAGCGCGCCGCCTGGCGGAGGCCCTCGAATTCGAGGAACACCTTGTCGCCTGCGTCACGGGCGGGAAGCCGGAAATGCTTCCGATACCAGACCACCCCCGTCCAGGCATATCGGTCGCCGCCATTCAGCGAACGGCCAGAGTGCGTGATGTGCTCGTAGGAATCCACATCGTTGAATGTGTGCGGCGTGGAAACGGTCGTCCAGGCCGAGTCGTCAAAATCGGTTGCTTCCGCGCCCGGCACGTCCTGGCGGATGAACTTCCAATCCGGATTGAAATTCAAAACCTGCCGCGGCGACGCGGGCGGGGCGAATCCTTCCGGCCGGCCAATGAGAAAAGCGGACGGTGTCAGCCACAGGCTGGCAACCAGCAGGATGTATTTATATTTCATAACTCCAATTAACGGTTACTTTTGAGTGACGGAATCCGGTTGATGTTTGGCAACAACGATCTTCCCGGCAGCGGTGAAATCAACTTTCACGATGGCCGGCTTTTCGTGGAACGGTGACTGGCTGTCATTGCCGAAATAGGTACACCACCAGTTGCCCTGCTTGTCCTTGAAATAATCCCCGCCTCCGCCGCAGGGCACTGCTTCTTCCCAGTTTTTATACGGGCCAAATATGTTCGTGGCCATCGCCACGACGCTGCTATAACGACCTTTGTAAAACGCCGCGCCGCCGAGGTAATAAATGCCGTTACGTTTGAACAGCGTTGCACCTTCCATCGCAATTGAATCACGAGTCCAACTTCCATCGGCCGGCTTCTCAAACTTGATGTGATGCGGCTCGCCAATCACCCCGCTTAAATCGTCATTCATCAGCAGGATGGTGGAAGCGCCGCCACTAGTAAAATATACTTTGCCGTCATCGTCCTCGAACAGCGTACCGTCAATGCCGCCGTGAAAAAAGCCGTCGTGGGCCAGCGCATTCACATACGGGCCTTCCGGCTGGCCAGTCGTGCTGCGTAAAATGCCGCGATTGCCCGGCGGCATCGAAATGGTGATGAAATAATTTTTGAGCCGCTTGATGTAATGGATTTCCGGTGCCCAGATGGCGCGCACCGGTTTGCGATGCCAGCGCCAGTCCTTCTCCCACGTGCCGTCCTTGTCAAAACTCCACACTTCGCACACGTAAGTCCAATGCTGCAAATCCGGCGAGCGCCACAATTCGATGCCGTCATTGAAATCCCAGATGTCCGCGCCGGATGAGCCGGTCAGATAATAATTTCCGTCGCCGCCGAGAATCACAATCGTGTCCCGCAACTGCGTGTCGGGAATCAGCGGTTTGAGATTGGGAATCAATCCGTCCCGCACCGCCGCGCCGGTGCATTTCAAATTGTAGTTCGTCCAGGCCGCCGTATGTTTCGCGCCGGGGCCGCTGATGCCGTAGGCGCGGTCGCGCGGGCCGGGCGCGGGCACGATGTCGCCTTCACGCGGGCTTGCCCGCATTGCAACAGTCTGTGCCAGGT
>DASRCU010000255.1:0-8379 GCA_035652955.1 Verrucomicrobiia bacterium
GGCTGGACCAGCCAGGCGTCGGCGCCGGCGTCTCGCGCCGATTCCATCCCCTCCGCCTCCCCTCGGCCGCCCACCAGAACCACTCTCAAATGCGGCAGGACGTCCTTGAGCCGCGCGATGCATTCCCAGCCGTTCCCATCCGGCAGCCGAACACTCATCAGCACACAATCCGGCTGCAGAGCAGAGATGCTTTTCAAGGCGTCGGTGGCCCTGGCAAAATCGCCTACGCATCCAAACCCCTCGGCGCTCTCCAGCATCTCCCGGAAATAAAGTCGGCTCTCGGCGTCACCCCCCACCACCGCCACCGTCACGCCCTTCCTGGCAGCCTCCGCCGATAAACGGGTTGTCGCCTTCTGTTGACTCATCTTCAGGAACGGTTCCTGAACCTTCCCTCACACGGTGAACCGTCCCTGGCCGGAAAAACACAACACCTGACACGGCCACACCGGATAAGTTCAAGGAATAAAAAACATCTAGTTCCCTTTTCCGCTGCTGTCCAGAAAAAAATCCTGCTTCAACTCGTGACTGGACAGCAACAGGCACCGGAGGATAAATGGCATGGTGGAATGCTACGGTAGAGCGGTGGAAAAGGACTGGCGGACGCCAAACGCCGGCTCAAAAAATTAGTTCAGTGAACCTTCGCCCGCCGGCGGGGAGCGAGTTGTGGCTCGCCAGCTCACCGGCTGCTTTTCACTCACCGCCAAACCTTTGCCTTGGCGGGAAAGCCAGAAAATCGTTCTTTAACCGCCGGTAGACCCGCACTTTTAGACCGCCGTCGCCTCATCGCACAGCGCCTGAATCTGGTCGTAGGAAAGGAGCATCCGGCGCGGCGGCACGTGTTTCAGGGGCACCCAATCCTCTGTAGGAAGCCGTCCCTTGAAGCAGCCTTCGCGTCTGGCGAACTTGAGCAGGTTATTGAGGATAAGGACGTCCAGGTTGACCGTCCGATTGCTCACGCCGGCCTGTGTGCGTTGCAGAGCCACGTCGTGGAGCATCTTGGGGGTGATGTCCGTCAGCCGAATCCTGCCCAGCGTGCGCGCCCAGAAAGTCAGGGTGAAGCTTTCCTTTTCGATCGTCAGCGGGCTTTTGGCTTTGGTGGCGTTCATCCACGAAAGGTAGTGGATGATGTAATCGGGCAGGAACGGCGTTCGGCGCGGCGCTGGCGGGCGCCCTTCGCTGCGTTCCAGCAATACGCGGCTCATCGCCAGTCGGGCCGCATCTACAGAGGTGACGGGATCGTTGTTTTCATCCAGCAGGGCCAGCCGCCGGCAGCCTTTGCCGGGGATGTGCATCTGGACGTAGAACCGCCCGTTGCGTTTCCAGAGACCGGGCAGCTCCCGGCTATGGGAATCACGAACCGGGGGGCGGCTTTGGCTGCCGCTGGGTGCTTGCATTCAAGCAGCGACTAGAGGCAGACCCCAAGTGTTGTCAACACCTGAATGCAGCACAAAGCGCAGTTTTTTGCAGAATTTTTACCCTCTCGAATTTTCTAAACCCATTGATTTTATTGGTGCCGGTGGCGGGACTCGAACCCGCACGACTTTTTACAGTCCCAGGATTTTAAGTCCTGTGCGTCTGCCATTTCGCCACACCGGCAACCTTGAGTTCGTCGAGACCTTTCCCATTTCCCTTTGCGGACGATGGGTCGGGCTTGCGGCTGGCGACTGAACCGAAGCAAAACGAGTTGCTCCTGGCTTCAGGCGAGGAGCGGGCGTCGGTCTCATCCTGTTACCTTCCCAAAAGTTGGCGAAGGACGCAAGGAGACGATGGAGAGGCGACACGTCGAAACCTTCACCCGACTTCTCCTCAAAAGCTGCCGCGTCCGAGAGGTTGTTCCGCTTGTTTGTTCATCATGGTGATCGAATTTTAGAAGTTGGTCATCCTGCTGAAGGAATTGGCTGAGGAGCGCACCCGTCGTTTCCCCGGGGCAGTTTTGCTGATGGCCACGCGCCGGACGTTCAAGAAAACCGGTGTACGGACGGTCAGGCTACGACAGTGTCTTTGACCAGTCTCTCGACCTCGTCGCGTTCCAATTCGCCGGGCATGAGGGTCAGGGCGTTGGCGGCGCCGGCCGCCGCGCCCCAGCGGCAGGCCTCGGCCAGGTCGTCGCCGCGCAACAACCGCCATACCACGGCGGCGGTGAAAGCGTCGCCGGAGCCGATGGGATTGGCGGGCCGGATGGGGGGCGGAAAAATCTGCGCGAACTTTTTCCCGTCGAAGGCCAGTGTCGGCATTCGACCCGCGGTGACAACGACTCGTTGTGCGCCGCGTTCGCACAATTCGCGCATGGCTGCTTTCACCTCGTCGTCCGATTTCAATTCCCGTCCGAGGGTAGCGGCCAGTTCGGTGCGGTTGGGTTTGACCAGGCCGGGGTGGGCTTCCAGTACAGCGGCAAGCGCCATCCCTTGAGCGTCCACGACGGACAAGGCACCGACCGTTTCGGCGAGCCGGACGGCGTCGCGATAAAAGTGTTGCGGACAGCCCGGCGCAATGGTTCCGGACATCACCGCCGCGCGGCAACCGGCCATGCGCTGGCGAACGGCGGCGAAAAATTGATTAAAATCCGACGGCGTTACCGCGCGGCTTTCTTCCACCAATTCAGTGTGCGTGCCCGCGGCCTGGTCAATCACGGTGAGGCATTGGCGCGTGGGCGCGGAGACGGCGACCAGTTCGGCTTCAATGTGTTTGCTGGCGAGCGCCGCGCGTAAAACTTCGCCGTGAGCGCCGCCAACAAAAGAGATCACAAACGGCGTCTGCCCCAGGGTTTTGAGGACTTTGGCGACATTGATGGCCTTGCCGGCGATGCCGTCCAGGGTGAGGGCGGCGCGATTGACAGCGTTCAGCGAGAGTTGGCGAAAAACCATCACGCGCTGCGCCGCGGGTGTGGTGCCGAGACAAAGAATCATTGGCGTTCCCAGGGCGCGGCTCGCCGCCGGCGCCGCATCCGTCGCGCCCGGTTATTTCGTTTGCGCAAACAACAGGTACACGCGCGGGCCGCGATCGGTCATCAACTGATATTGTTCCTCCAAGGGGCCGTGCGGGACGGTGTAACCGTCATGGTTGCGGTCGTGCGCCGGCTGGCCATCCACCAGCAGCATGTAATGATGCGTGCGATTGGAGGGAATATCGTGCAGGGTGAGCGACCAGCCGTCGCAGACACCGTTGTGTTTGAGCGGCACCCGCTGCCAGTTGGTGAAGGTGCCGACGACTTCGACGCTGGTCGGCGGCTGAGTTTGGCCCGGCGGCAACTGCCAGCGGAAGGTTTTGGAAAAAACCGCCTGACGTTCCGGCGAAGCGCTGCGCGGGGCGGAATGCCCGTGCGACCGTACCCCCGCCGGGGAATGAGCGGCATGACCGTTTGCGGGCCGCGAAGGGACCGCCTTTCGAGAAAAAAAATTTCCAAACATTGACTGCTAACCAATCTACTGCGGCGCGCAATCTACAGAGCGTGGGACGACAATTCAAGTCCAGCCGCTCACAAAGTGAAAATTTTTTTGTCCGCGCGACGGACGCCAACGGCGCGAGAGGCTCGCCGCGCAGAATGCCGATGAGCCACGCCCCATCGGCGTTTTGATCTGTGGTCCGGAGAACAATTTTGGGCGGGAGAGGTCCAACAATCCGCCCTCGGTTTCACGCGCCGATTTACGGGTCTTGTTCGAGGCGGAAAAATTCCTGCGGGGCGGAACGCGGGACGACCCACGAAAGGGTGTTGCCGTTGGTGGCGAACGGCGGCGGAACGGGCAACCAGGCGCCGGCGGTTAAATTGGTGGTGAATTGCAATTGATAGTTCGCGGCGTAGGCCGGCCAGGAAACGGTCAGATTCGTATCCGTCAGCGCGATGGTGAGGGGTGGCGGGGCCAGACTGGTGATTAGTTCGGTGATTTGCGTCCGCCACAAATCGCCGCTGCCCAGCGCGGTGTCATAAACGGGAAGCATTTGAATGGTCCAGAAATGCGAGGGGTTGTCCGGGTCCACCGTCACCGTGCTGTAATCGCCCCAGCGGCTTTCGTTGCTCGTGCCGGATTGCTCGTTGAGGTCGTGATAATTGACGCTGCCGGCGGCCAGCAAAATCGGCGGACCAAAAGTGGTGAGACCGTTGACCGTCCATCCGGCGTAAGCGCAGGCACTGATGTAGTGGTGGAGGCTGCAACTGTTGCAGGCGATGACCACCGTGCCGTTGGAGTTGGCCGCGATGGAGGGATAAAACAAATCCAAATCCGTATCGGCCAGGGTGCCCTGCTCCAGGAGCGCCTCATCGGCCGCGCGCAGCCGATACCAGCGAATCGCCGCGCGTCCGTTCACTTCCACGTTGTGAACGGCGTAAATGACGCCGTTGACGGTGGTCACGCGGGCGCTGAACCGCGCATCGTTGTCGGCCAAAGTGGCGGTTCCGTCGGGCTGGGTGGGGTCCAGCGGCACGTCATACGCCTGCACGGCCAGGTTCGTAGCCGGTGCGAGCGTGGCATTCGTGGTGCCGGCATTCAACACCGTGGCGGCCACAAGATTGGAATGCGATTGGAAATCGTATCCCAGATTGCCCACGGCCAGGATGTTGCCGCGGCTGCTGCCGTCCAGACAGGTGACCGGCTGCAGCACCGCGCCGTAATCGGCATAAGCCAAGGTGCCGAAAAAAATCCGGTTGGCGATGGACGGGGGATTGGCCAGCAAATCGGCCTTGGGAATGACCGTCAGGGTGGTGCCGAGCAAATTGGTGCCGCCGTAATACATGTCTCCGGCCAGATAAACGGCGTTGCTGTCCACGCCCAGCGTGGGGAAGTCCGCGAAATTGCCCGTCTCCGGATCGGCCAGGAATTCAAAGGCATGCCAGGGGCCGGTCGGGTCGGGGGTGTCGGAAACGCCCAACAAAAAATAATCGGATTCAAACGTCGGATCACTCGCGCTGCCGTCGTAATCCACCTGGGATGCAAACCAGCGCTGTGAGAGCGGATCATAAATCACACGCGGATCGCTCACCGCATCGGAGGCGGCAAAGTTCACCCCGCCGTTGGCCCAGAATTTCAGGTCGCTGATCCGCAGCACCTTGGCGCCGTTGGTCTTGTTATAGACGGCAAACGCGCCGTTGATGAACTCAACGAAATAGTTCGGTCCCACCGCGCCGTCGGAATCCGCGGGAGTGATGTAGGTCTGTGAATTGTCGCTGCCGGGAAAATTCTGACCGATCTGCACAACGACTTGCCCGAAGACCGGAGCCAGCGCCCATCCCCCGCCCAACGCGAAGAAAAAAAACGCCCGGGCGCCTTTGCCTCTCCCCAATATCATGGTGTCCTTTTGAGGCTCCTAAATACGCCATTTTCAGAATCCGTCAAGCGGAACCTGGCTCCGGCGCAAAAACCGGGCGCCTCTGACTCTTCCGGGTTTCGGATTGACGCGCGGCGGTTTTCAAACCAATTTGATGGTTTGAGGGATGAAAACCATTTTGTTCATCTGCACCGGCAACGTCTGCCGCAGCCCGATGGCCGAGGCCCTGTTCCGCCGGGCTGTGAACGGACGCGGCGAGTTTCGCGTCCTGTCCGCCGGGCTGGGGGCGGTGGATGGCCAGCCACCCACGCCGCATTCGGTCGCGGCCATGCGCGAATTGGGCGTGGATATTTCCCAGCAGCGCAGCCGCGCCCTCACCGCTGAACTGGTCCGCCAGGCCGACTATATTTTTGGCATGACTCACGCGCATGTGGACACCATCAGTCTCCTCTACCCGGCTGCGGCTGAAAAAACATTTTTGCTGCGTGAATTTGACAACACCCTGGACGACTACGAAAAAGACATCACCGACCCCATTGGCAGTCCCTACGAGACCTACGTGGCCTGCCGCGACCAGATCGAGCAGGGCATCGCCGCGCTTTTGAAATTTATGGAACAACACCAAATTCTCTCCGCGCCCCGCGGCGCGGCACCCGCCATCGCTCAAGTGGCTCTGGGCGCCGACCATGGCGGCTTTGAACTCAAGGAAACACTCAAACAACACCTGCAATCGCGCGGCCTGAACGTGAAGGATTTCGGCGCGCTGGCCCGCGACCCGGCGGATGATTACCCCGACTTCGCCCAGCCCGTCGCCCAGGCTGTGGCCGACGGCGCCGCGGAACTGGGTCTGCTGGTCTGCACCAGTGGCGTGGGCGTGTGCATCGCCGCCAACAAAATCCCCGGCGCCCGCGCCGTGCTGGCCGCCGACCCGGACACTGCGGCCATGGCCCGCCGGCACAACGACGCCAACGTCCTGTGCCTGAGCGGCAAAAACACTCCGCCCGATCTGGCCCGGAAAATCCTCGACGCCTTTCTGGACGCGAAATTTGAGGGCGGCCGCCACGACCGCCGGGTTCGCAAAATGGATGTGCGTCTGGCGCCACCGCCGTTGCGCCTGCGCCAGGTGGACCCCCTCGTTGCCGAGGCCATCGAACACGAACGCCTGCGGCAACAGGAAAACATCGAGTTGATCGCCTCGGAAAATTTTGTTTCCCCTGCCGTGCTCGAAGCGCAAGGCTCCCTGCTCACCAACAAATATGCCGAAGGTCTTCCCGGCAAACGCTGGTATGGCGGCTGCGAATTCGTGGATGAGATCGAGCAACTGGCCATAGACCGCGCCAAAAAACTTTTCGGTGCCGAACACGCCAACGTCCAGCCCCATTCCGGCAGCCAGGCCAACATGGCCGTCTATTTCGCCGTGCTCAAACCCGGCGATAAGATGCTCACCATGGATTTAAGTCACGGCGGACACTTGACTCACGGCAACAAGGTCAATTTCTCCGGCAAATTTTTTGAAATCGTCCATTACGGCGTTCGCCGCGACGACGAACGGATTGATTACGATCAACTGGCCGCGCTGGCCCGCGAGCACCGGCCCAAAATGATTACCGTCGGCGCCAGCGCTTATCCGCGGATCATTGACTTTGCGCGGATGGGCGAGATCGCCCGTCAGGTGGGCGCCTATCTGCTGGCGGACATCGCCCACATCGCCGGCCTCGTCGCCGCCGGCCTGCATCCCAGCCCGTTCCCGCACGCGGATTTTGTGACCACGACCACGCACAAGACCCTGCGCGGGCCGCGCGGCGGGCTGATTTTGTGCAAAGAAAAATTTGCGAAGGAAATTGATTCCACCGTGTTTCCCGGCATCCAGGGCGGCCCGCTGGAACACGTCATCGCCGCCAAAGCCGTCTGCTTTCTCGAAGCGATGCAGCCGACATTCAAAGTTTATCAACAGCAAATCCTCAAAAACGCCGCCGCCCTGGCCGAAGGCATGAAACGCAACGGCTATCGCCTGGTCAGCGGCGGCACGGACAATCACCTGATGCTGGTGGACGTGGGCGCAAAAAATTTGACCGGCAAGGATTGTCAGACGGCGCTCGACGAGGCCGGCATTACCGTCAACAAAAATACCATTCCCTTCGAGACACGTTCGCCATTCCAGGCCAGCGGCATCCGGCTGGGCACGCCGGCGGTAACCACACGCGGCATGAAAGAGCCGGAAATGGCGGCCATTGCCGACATGATTGCCGAAGTGCTGATGGACGTGAAAAATCTGGAAGCCGCCCGCAAAGTGCGTGAACGCGTCCGCGAACTCACCGCGCAATTCCCCTTGCCATACTGAATACCGCATTCGGCCGTTCCAAACCGGCGTCGTTTTCGGCGGGTAACAGGCGGACGTGATGCGGTTTCCCATCACGCAGCGGCAAGCGCGTGAAACAACAAATTGGCGGTATGGCGCCACTGTCGGATTGGGCGTTGCCAATCGAATGTCCCGGCCCGCTGACGTGGCCAAGGGCAACGTTTTTGCCGCTTGGGTTAACCGTGAAATTAAGTGACACCAAACTGTGCCACTGCCGTTTTTGCAGCGTCATTCTGACGCTCCTGGCGCAGTTTTCGACTCCCAGCCGGCGGACGAATTGGATGAAAAACTGTTTATTTACAGCAGGTTTTGGATTTTCAGGAATTTAGGCATTGCCATTGCTGGAAAAGCGGAAGCGAATTTTAACTTCAATCAATTTACGATTTTATGGCAAAAGTTTTAGGCATTGACTTGGGCACCACCAACTCGTGTATGGCGGTGATGGAAGGCGGCGAACCGTTGGTCCTGGAAAATTCCGAAGGCAAACGCACCACCCCCAGCGTCGTCGCCTTCACCAAAAGTGGCGAACGGCTGGTCGGTGAAGCGGCCAAGCGCCAGGCGGTGACCAATCCGCGCAACACGATTTACTCCATCAAACGTTTCATGGGCCGCAAATACGACGAGGTGACCGAGGAAATCAAACGCGTGCCCTACAAAGTGGTGCGCGCGGCCAATGGCGACGCCGCTGTGGAAGTGGAAGTGGACGGCAAACCGAAACAATTTTCGCCGCCGGAAATTTCGGCGATGATTCTCGCCAAGCT
>DASRCU010000256.1:0-1691 GCA_035652955.1 Verrucomicrobiia bacterium
GGCGCCTTAAAGCGCATGAGTTCGACGCCATCCACCGCCATGCGGATCTCGCCGGTCCTGATATTGGCCAAAACCTCGCTGGTGTGCCAATCATGCCAGCGCAGGCGGTTGTCGTTTTTGGGGATGATGTGCTCGACCGGAATATTTTTGTTTGTGCCGTAATCCCAAATCGAGCCATACGGTGGCTGAAGGTTGAGCATGCCGGTGTGGCGCGGCGTGTAATTTCCAGCCGCGGGACGTTCGCCCCAAAAAAGAATGCCGAGATGGGCACTCCCGTTGTTAACTTCCGGCACCACCACCCGGGACGTCACGAGGAGCCGGAAGCTGCCGTAGTCATCCTTGGTCAAAGCCAGACACCAGGCGCCGGTGCCGCGCATGGCGCCGTCCGCGACCGACCATTTGGCCCGATTGCAGTCCCATCCTTCCAGGGTCTTGCCGTCAAACAGCACCGTCATCTTTTCCAGCTCCGGACATGACGGCAAAGCCGGTGCGGGGGCCGAAGGCTCGCCGGTAGCCGAGACAGGAGCGGAAGGAGTCGCCAGCGGTTGTGCGGAAAGAGGAATGGTCAGCAGAAGGGTGAAAGCGATCCAATGAGGGGTTTTCATGGGCAAAAGACATGCACTATGGCGGATGGTTTGTTTCTCAATCGAAAATATACGCTTCAGTTGCGAGGACGCCGTCGGCACGCCAGCACGATCCCGTCCACTCCGGTGGTCTCAATCCAACCGTCCGCAAATTTCAAACGCTTTTGCAAAAGCAGACCGAGCGGAAACAACACCCCGTTATACCAGCGCATCGCTGTCGCGTGGCGGTCGGTAAGCCATTGCATTCCCCATCGCAGCAGGCCGGGGTGACTCGGCTTCATGCCGAAAGCGGCGCTTTTTTCGACCACAAGGTGGTGTTCTTCCAGCAGCGCCGCCAACGCCGACGGCTCGTAACGCCGGACATGGCCGACCCAATCATCGAAGTCGCTCCAAAGGCTTGCATGCAACGGCACAGAGAAAATCAGCATGCCGTCGTTTCTGAGCACCCGGCTTAATTCGCCCAGCACGCGCCGGTCGTCCCTGACATGCTCGACGACGTCAAAAGCGCCAACGAGGTCGAATTCCTGGTCTGAAAATGGCAGCGCCGTGATTTCACCGACCGCGGCCAAACCGCCGCGCGCCTTCAGCTGCGCCACAGCCGGTGCGCTGATATCGATGAAGTGCGTACCGGCGATAGGCAGCCGCGGGTGCAAACCCGGTCCGATTTCAAGCCGCGCTTCCGCTGCCGGCAAAAGCCCCGAGATCAGTGGCCAGGTGTTGAACTGCTCCGGCCGGCTGAGACGGGCGCTTGACCACAAAGCATCATAGAAATCGCGGTTGATCCGGGCAATGTCCCTCTCCTCTGCGTTTCCGGATCTGGCAAGCGCGCTGGCACGGTTCACGTCGCGAGCTTGCGGCATGGAAAATAAAAGGCAATGACGGGGGTGCCGGCGCCGCTCATCGGTCACCGCCCAAGAAAAAGGCCTTGCCGGAAAAAATTCCGCGCAAGGCCCTGAAAACTTTAAATAACCAACCTTACTGTCCGACGAAGGTGAATTTGTCCGCGGAGAGGATCTCGCCGCTGGACTTGGAGTTCTTGCCCGTGACGGTCAGGCGCACGGTGTGGTTGCCGGCGGCGCTGAAGGTGACGTTGCCGAAGGTGGTGGT
>DASRCU010000257.1:0-21335 GCA_035652955.1 Verrucomicrobiia bacterium
ACCGCCAGCGTGGCGGCGATGTAAAGGACGTAGAGTTGAAGGTGTCCTCGCTGCATCCAGCGCAATTTGAAAATGCCCTCGTTCAGTTTCAAAAACGCGGGCCGATACAGTTCCTCATGCGAGAGGTCGGGAGTTTCAGTGGCCAAGGCGGCGGTTGCCGGGAAAAGGCCTTCGGGCCTTTGCAGGTGCTGGCGCGTGTCCAGCAGCCCACCGAACAGATGCGTCAGCGGCTGGGCGAAAGAGGAGGAGGTGTATTGCATCCGCGCCGTGGGCCGGGCGTATCCACAATCCCAGGTGGCGCCCGTTTCGATTCGGCGACCGGCCAGCAAACCGCGGCGCAGCCAGCCCAACACCGCCAGCAAAAGCCAAAATGTCAACGAGCCGACAACCACCCACGTGAGCGAAGCGGCGGCCGCGGTCAGGTGGGGGGCCAACGTCTCCGGCGATTGTCCCGTCACATTCGCCAAAACCGTTTGCAGACTTTGAACCACCCACGGTGCAAACAGGCCGATGAACAGGCACCCCGCCGCCAGCGCAAACATCGGCCACCGCATCACCCAGCCGACTTCGTGCGCCTCTCCGCGGTGGACGCGCGGTTCGCCGAGGAAGACGATGCCGAACGCCTTGGTGAAACAGGCCACGGCCAATCCACCGATCAGCCCCAGTCCGGCAATTAATGCCAGCAACGGCACCGCGATATCGCCGGCGGTGGCAATGGCGCCCCTAAGCGCGCCGAGAAAAATCAGAAATTCACTCACGAATCCGTTCAACGGCGGCAGACCGGAGATGGCGGCGGCGCCGATGAGAAAGGTCACGCCGGTCCAGGGCATTTTTTTGAGCAGACCGCCGAGATGATCCATTTCGCGCGTGCCCGTGCTGTGCGCCACCGCGCCCGCGCCAAGAAACAGCAGACCTTTGAACAAGGAATGATTCAAAACGTGCAGGAGCGCGCTGCCGAAGCCCAGTGCGGTGAGCAGCGGCAAACCCGCGTGCGCCCCCAACAGGCCAACGCCGATGCCCAGCGCGATGATGCCGATGTTCTCAACGCTTGAATAGGCGAGCAGACGTTTGAGGTCATGTTGTGCCAGCGCGAACAACACGCCGAGCACGCCGGAAGTCAGCCCGATGCCCACCAACACCCAGCCCCACCACCCCGGCGGCGTGCCTAAAAAGGTGAAGGCGCGCAATAAACCGTAAATGCCCGTCTTGATCATTACGCCGGACATCAGCGCCGAGACATGGCTGGGCGCAGCGGGGTGGGCTTCCGGCAGCCAGACGTGGAACGGCATGAACCCGGCTTTGGTGCCGAAGCCGACGACGGCCAGCAAAAACAAAATTCCGGCCACTCCGGGCGTGTGAATTCCGTTTTCTGCCCAGACATCAAAATTCATCGAGCCGGTTTCGCGACCCATCAGAATAAAAAACGTCAGCAAAAACGCCGTGCCCAGATGCGTCGCCACCAGATAAATCCAACCGGCATCGCGCACAGAGGGGCGCCGGTGTTCGAACGTGACCAGGAAGAAGGAGGAAACCGCCATCAACTCCCACGCCGAAAGGAACAGCACAGCGTTGTATGCCACCAGCACCAGCGCCATGCCCAAAACCAAAAGCTGATAGAAAAACCAAATCGGCCCCAGCGATTGGCCGGCGTTGCTTGCCCCCCTTTCCGTTTCTTCGCCAGACGGGGAGGCGGCGGTCGAAGATCGGATGACCGGCGTTGGCTGCAAGTAGCCAACGCCGTAAATTGCGCAGAGGGCAGAGAGCAGCAGCGTTGGCAAAAGGAACCAGGCAGAAAGGGCATCCAGTCTGATGAAAAATTCGCCGTAAGGCACCGGCCAGGGAAAGCGGAGTTGGATCGGCATGCCGCCGGCCAGAACGTGAATTGCCGGAATCGAACCGAGCACGGCAGCGAGAACGACGGCGCTTGCGCCGAGGCGGGAAACCATTTTGCCCGCGCCGCCCAACAGCAAGGCGGCTGCCGCGCCGAGAAGCAACACGGCCAGAGCTGACAGTAAGAGGGTCACTTTGCCGCCTCCTCTTTATGCGCCGGTTTTGGCGCGCGCAGACTGTCGCTGATTTGTTTCGCCGCGGCCAGAATTTCGTCGCGCCCGGCTTGTTTGGAGATCAGCGCCTTGAATTCAGGATTTCGCAAGGCAAAAGCCAGGCGCGAGAGCAAATGCAAATGCGCCTTGACGGTCGGGCTGATGAGGGTGAAGAGAGCATGAACCGGCTGGCCATCCAGCGCGCCGAAGTCCACGGGATTTTCCAGGAAGCATAACGTCATCGTCGGCTGCCGGACGTGCAGCACAATGGGATTACGCACGTGGGGAATGGCGATGCCGTCGCCGATGGCGGTGGATTCCAACGCCTCGCGCGCCAGCAACACTTGCAGGAGAAATTCCCGATCCACGGTGTCGGGCAGGCGCAGAATTTCGACGATGTTGCGAAGCACGGCAGGTTTGTGGGCGCCGGCAATGCGGTAAAAAATCCCGCCAAGGGCCAAGGCATCGGACAATTCCGGAAGTGGCGCAGAGCGGCTTTCCGGCTCGTCAAAAATACGCGGAGAAACATGGATCCGCCGGGCGGTGGACCATTCGAGCAGTTCGGCGCGGTTAAAACGGTATTGTCCGTTGAGCCGATAACCGGGGAGCTTGCGCTCTTCAATCCAGCGGTACACGGTCTTTTCCGAGATGTTCAACAGCTCGGCGACGTCTTTGACGGTCAGTTGCATTTCTTTTTCAAGCCCAGCTTGGAGCCTTGTCGTTTGGACAATTTTGGACATTTTTTTGAAAACGAGAACAAATGTCAAGCGAGTGAAGTGAGCTGTTCTGCCGCAGTGTGGGAGCGTGCGTCGTAAAACGTTGTCAGCGGGCCGGCCACCTCGCGCGCCGGATCAGAAGCCACGGCTGCTGGAGCACGGCAGGAATTCTGAACTGGGCGGTGTGAAAAAAATTAAATCGTCTATTGACAGAGCGAGGGGGGTTCGATAATTTCACGTTCGTCAGAGCGATCATAGACAAAGACAGCGGTCCCTTGGATTTGAAAACGGAATCGAGGGACAGCGGATTTTTGTCGTTTGACGTGTTCAGTTTGAACTATGATTGGTTTGCGCCCATGTAGCTCAGTTGGTAGAGCACGTCCTTGGTAAGGACGAGGTCATCAGTTCAATCCTGATCATGGGCTCCAGACAATTTGCTGAACAAAACGCGACTGAAAAACAACGACATCAACGCAGGAGAACAACATGGCTAAAGAGCAATTTCAACGAACCAAACCGCACGTCAACGTGGGAACGATCGGCCACATTGACCACGGCAAGTCCACCTTGACCGCCGCCATTGTCGCGACGCAGGCGCGCAAAGGGCTGGCGACGCCGATTTCCTACGCGGACATTACCAAGGGCGGCACGGTGCGCGATGAAACCAAGACGGTGACCATTGCCGTATCGCACGTTGAATACCAGAGTGACAAGCGACACTACGCGCACGTGGATTGCCCCGGTCACGCTGACTACGTCAAGAACATGATCACCGGTGCGGCGCAAATGGACGGGGCGATTCTGGTGGTGGATGCTTCCGAAGGGCCGATGCCGCAGACGCGCGAGCACATTCTCCTGGCCCGCCAGGTCGGCGTGCCGGCCATTGTTGTTTTCCTGAACAAGGTGGATTTGGTGGACGACAAGGAATTGCTTGACCTGGTGGAAATGGAAGTGCGGGATTTGCTCACGAAGTATCAATTTCCGGGCGACAAGGCGGCCGTCATTCGGGGCAGCGCCAAGGCGGCGCTGGAAGGCAAGCCGGAGGGCGAGAAGGCCATTCAGGAATTGATGGACGCCATTGACGCGCAAATTCCCCTGCCGACGCGCGAGGTGGACAAGCCGTTTTTGATGTGCATTGAGGACGTGTTCAACATTGAAGGTCGCGGCACGGTGGTGACCGGGCGCGTGGAGCGCGGCGTGCTCAATCGCATGGACGAAGTGGAAATCGTCGGTTTGCGCGAGACGCGAAAGACGGTCGCGACGGACATCGAAATGTTTCGTAAACTGCTGGACAAGGCGACGGCGGGCGACAACGTGGGGGTGTTGTTGCGCGGCACCAAGAAAGAGGAAGTAGAGCGCGGCATGGTGTTGGCCAAGCCGGGCACCATCACCCCGCACACGCATTTCAAGGCGGAGGTCTATGTGTTGTCCAAGGAAGAAGGCGGCCGGCATACGCCGTTCTTTACCAATTACCGGCCGCAATTCTATTTCCGCACGACCGACGTGACGGGCACGATCACGCTGCCGCAAGGCGTGGAAATGGTCATGCCGGGCGATAACGTCTCCGTCGAGGTGAAGGTCATTGCGCCGGTAGCCATGGAAAAAGGGCAGCGCTTTGCCATCCGCGAAGGGGGCCGAACCATCGGCGCCGGACGCGTGACGGAGATTATCGCGTGAACCTGCCGCCGCGGGGCATCATGCGGTCGCGGCAGCCTCGCAAGTGGAGAGGATTCGGCCCAGGAAACGGCGTCGCCCATCTCCTCCGGCCTTGCGGACACGGCAGTAGCTCAATTGGTAGAGTAGCGGTCTCCAAAACCGTTGGTTGCAGGTTCGAGTCCTGCCTGCCGTGCCAGCTTGGCCTTGTTCGGCGCGGGAAAACCAAGGCAGGGCAGCGGACACCTGGCACCCGCGGTTGGAGAGGTGGCAGAGTGGTCTATTGCGGCGGTCTTGAAAACCGCTTCGGGATAACTCCCGACGGGGGTTCGAATCCCTCCCTCTCCGCCAGTTTCGCGAATGGAAACTGTGGCGCGGGGGAATCTTGAAAATTTGCGATGAGTCTGACCAGTATATTGATTTGGGCGGTCATCATCCTCGCCCTGTTTGGGTATCTTTGGTGGCGGGGACAGGTGCGCCGGATGGTGGTTTATTGCCAGCAAACATGGGAAGAGTTGAAAAAATGTTCGTGGCCTTCGTGGGAGGAATTGAAAGGCTCCACGGCGGTCATTGTCATTTCCATCATCTTATTGGGGGGATTTACGGTGGTGGTGGATGTGGTGTTGAACCTGTTCTTCCACCGGATAGTCTATTGATTTGACACGACATGCGCAGCCAGTGGTTTATCATTCATACGCTTTCGGGCCAGGAACAAAAGGTCAAGGAAAGCATTGAAAAGCGCATCAAAACCGACGAGATGCAGGAATACATTCGGGAAGTCATGGTCCCGATGGAGAAGGTCGTGGACGTGCGCGGGGGCAAGAAGACGGTGACCAGCCGCAAGTTGTGGCCGGGGTATGTATTTGTGGACATGGCGTTGCTGGACGAAAATGGCAAGGTCATCGAAAAACCGTGGTATTTCATCAAGGAAACGCAGGGGGTGATCGGGTTTTTGAGCGAGCCGCCGGTGCCCACACCCACCGAGGAAGTCGAGGCAATCAAGGCTCAAATTTCAGCGTCCGAGGAAACGGAAAAGCCCAAGGTTAATTTTGAGGTGGGTGAAACGGTGAAAATCAACAACGGGCCGTTCCTGAATTTCAGCGGCGTGATTGAGGAAATTGATCCGGCGCGCGGCAAACTGAAGGTGACGGTGAACATCTTCGGCCGCAACACCCCGGTGGAACTCGAATACTGGCAGGTGGAGAAGGCATAATAACGCTCAGTCGGCATCCGGGAATGGTTGAATGGCTTTAAGGCCTCAAAACCGGGTCGCGATTGAACGACGCAACGAATCAACTAAACACATGGCAAAGAAAGTCACAGGCATTATCAAATTGCAAATCCCGGCCGGACAGGCCAACCCCGCGCCGCCGGTCGGCCCGGCGCTTGGCCAGCACGGCGTGAACATCATGGCCTTCTGCAAGGAATTCAATGCGGCCACCAAGAACGACGCCGGGCTGGTGATTCCGGTGGTGATTACGGTCTATCAGGACAAATCATTCACCTTCGTGACCAAATCACCGCCGGCATCGGTGCTGCTGAAAAAGGCGGCGGGCATCACTGCCGGCTCCAAGGCGCCCAACAAGGAAAAAGTCGGCAAAGTCACCCGCAAACAGGTCCTGGACATCGTCAGGATGAAACAAAAGGATTTGAACGCCACTTCGGAAGAAGCGGCGTTCCGGGTCATTGCCGGCACGGCGCGCAGTATGGGGATTGAAGTCGTGGGCTGAACTCGACAACACCAACCAACCAAATCGCGGGAGAGTGGAAACCTCGTTTGAACCGCACTCGATAAAATGGCGCACAAACACAGCAAACGATATCGAAAAGCCCTTGAATTGGTGGATGTCCAAAAGACCTATCCACTCAAGGAAGCGATCAGTCTTCTGGCCAAATTCCCCAGGGCGAAATTCAACGAGACGATTGACCTGGCATTCCGGCTGGGTATTGATCCGAAGCAGTCGGATCAGATGGTTCGCGGCACGGTGCCATTGCCGCACGGCAGCGGCAAGACGGTGCGCGTGCTGGTCTTTGCCAAGGCTGGCTCGGCGGCGGACGCCGCCAAGGCGGCCGGGGCCGAGTATGTGGGGTTTGAAG
Source organism: Verrucomicrobiia bacterium (assembly GCA_035652955.1). Taxonomy (GTDB): domain Bacteria; phylum Verrucomicrobiota; class Verrucomicrobiia; order Limisphaerales; family UBA11358; genus UBA11358. Next base: position 6,509 of record DASRCU010000257.1, read on the forward strand.
ACTTGATCAAGAAATGTCAGGAAGGCTGGGCGGAGTTCGATGTGGCGATTGCCACCACCGAAGCGATGGCGGAAGTCCGTAAACTGGGCAAAGTGCTCGGGCCGCGCGGCCTGATGCCCAATCCCAAGACCGGCACGGTGACTGACGACACCGCCAAGGCGGTCAGGGAAGTCAAGGCCGGACGCGTCGAATTCAAAACTGATAAAGCCGGGAACGTCCACGTTGTCGTGGGCAAAGCCTCGTTCAAACCGGAGCAGATCGAAGAAAACGCCCGGGCAGTCATTGAAGCAGTCACCAAGGCCCGTCCGCCGAGTGTCAAAGGCCGCTACATCCACAGTTGCACCCTGTCGGCCACGATGAGCCCGCCGGTGCGTGTGGATTTGCGTGAGTTTGCCCTCGCCGCGTGAACGAATCCGATGGAACATTTTAACCAATCACGACCATGCGCGCAGAAAAGCAGTATTTGACAAAAGAATATGTCGCGCGGCTTAACGCCTCGCCGTTCTTCATTGTGGTGAATTACCAGGGGCTGAAGGTGGCCCATTTGAGTGAGTTGCGCAAACGCCTGGCTCAGGCGGGAGCGGAAATTCACGTCGTGAAAAACTCCGTCTTCCGCATTGCCGCCCGTGAAGCCGGCATCGGCGATTTGAACGGCACCCTGGCAGGGCAGTTGGCCGTGGTGACCGGGCAGAAGGATATTTCGGCTGCCGCCAAGGCGTTGAAGAATTTCAGCGCCGAGTTTGACAAACCCAGGTTTCAGTTTGGCTACCTGAACAACCAGCGGCTGGACGCGGCGGCGCTGCTGGCGCTGGCCGATTTGCCGGGACTGGAGGTATTGCGCGCCAAACTGCTGGGTTTGCTGGCTGCGCCAGCCGCCGGACTGGCCCGATTGCTGAACACGCCGGCAACCCAACTGGTACGGGCCATCAAGGCCAAAACGGAAAAGGGGGAGCCGGCTCAAGGTTAAGCACTTCCATCCCGTTTGGCGATGGTGTCGGACGTGATGCGGAGCAGATAAAAGGAATAAAAAACAATTTCCAGCCGCCCGAATGGCGGTTGGAGGAACCAACAAGGAAACAACAACGTAAATCGTCGGTTCGCGGCCGCGAACTCAAAATTGCCGAGGCTTCGGCAGGCGACGAGACGAACAGAAAGGCAGAGAGACAACATGGCAGAGATTGCAAATCTGGTGGAGGAATTGAGCAAGCTGACGGTCCTGGAGGCCGCCGAGCTGGTCAAAAAGTTGGAAGAAAAATGGGGCGTTTCCGCCGCGGCACCCGTGGCGGTGGCGGCGGCCGGAGCGCCGGCGGCTGGCGGTGCTGCCGCGCCGGCGGCGGCGGCCAAAGACACGTTTGACGTGATTTTGGCGAGTGTTCCGGCAGACAAGAAAATTGCCGTGATCAAGGCGGTGCGCGAAGTGAAAGCCGGTCTGGGATTGGCGGAGGCCAAGGCCCTGGTTGAAGGCGCGCCCAAGCCGGTCCTGGAAGGCGTCAACAAGGCCGACGCCGACAATGCCAAAAAGAAACTGGAAGAAGCCGGCGCCAAAGTGGAAGTCAAGTAACAAGATCATTGCGGGACAGCGCGCCAGCCTGCCGGCGGCGCGGCGCCTGTCCCGCGGAAACGTCTTTCGGAAATTTCCAGCTACGAACCGGATAACTGTGGAATCAGCTTTGAACAGGCTGGCCGCTGAACGCGGCGGGCTTGTTTATTGTCGTTAAACCAACAACGCGGCCCAGGATTCCGCCTGAAACGACGGGCGGAACGCCTGGGCCTGCTGAAAACAAAGGTCAAAATGTCATCGCGAGGCACTGAACGAATCAACTTCGGCAAGATCAAGGAAGTGATTGCGCCGCCGAACATGATCGAATTGCAGACCAATTCCTACAAGGAATTTCTGCAAGCCGACGTTCCGCCCAGGAAACGCGACCGGAACACGGGGTTGGAGGCCGTGTTTCGTGAAGTGTTTCCCATTGAGAGCTACGACGGCAAGGTGGTGCTCGACTACGATTCCTACGAGATCGGTGAGCCGAAGGTCACCTGGCTGGAGTGTTTACGTGAAGGCTTGACCTATGGCGCGCCGCTTTATGTCACCTTTCTGCTCAAGGAAGAGGGCAAGGGCGCCAAGGAAGAAAAGGTTTTCATGGGCGAATTGCCCCTGATGACGCCGCAGGGCACGTTCGTGATTAACGGCGCCGAGCGCGTGGTCGTCTCCCAACTGCACCGCTCCCCCGGCATTGCCTTCGAGGCCACCCAGCATCCCAACGGCAAAGTGCTGCACAGCTTCCGCGTCATTCCGGATCGCGGCTCGTGGTACGAGGCGCAATTCGACACCAGCGATTTGCTTTACGTTTATCTGGACCGCAAAAAACGCCGCCGGAAATTCCTGACCACCACCTTCTTCCGCGCCTTGAGCTTCCTCGATCATGAGGAAAAGGAAAAAAGCGGCAAGGCCAGGGATAACGGCGGCACGACCCGCGGCACCGATGAGGAAATCCTCAAGCTCTTTTACGAAATCGAGGAGCTCTCGGTCAAGGAAGCCGAAAAACTTGAAAATCTGCCGAATTACGTTCTGATTCAGGACGCGGTGGATGCGGAGAAGGGGCTGGTGGTGGCGCGCGCCTTCGAGCCGCTGTCCAGGGCCGTTGTCAAGCAGATTGCTGAACTGGGCGTGACCAGGATCAAGGTCGTGGACACCTCGGTGGACGAAGGCATCATCATCAAATGCCTCAAGAAAGACCCGGCCAAAAATGAAGACGAGGCGTTGAAGGACATTTACCGCCGTCTGCGTCCCGGCGACCCCCCCACGGCCGCCAACGCGCGCGCCCTGCTCAAGCGGTTGTTCTTCGATCCCAAACGCTACGACCTGGGGCGGGTGGGGCGTTACAAAATCAATCAAAAACTCGGCCTCAAGGACAAGGAGGAATCGCGTCTGCTGACCAAGGACGATCTGGTGGCGGCCACAAAATATCTCCTCCGCCTGCGCAAAGGCGAGGGCAGCGTGGATGACATTGATCACCTGGGCAGCCGCCGCGTTCGCACCGTCGGCGAGCTGCTGGCCAACCAGTGCCGCGTGGGGCTGGCGCGCACCGAACGGCTGGTCAAGGAACGCATGACGTTGTTTGACCAGACGGTGGAGCAAATGACGCCGCAAAAACTCATCAATCCCAAGGCGCTTTCGGCGGTCATCCGCGATTTCTTCGGGCGCTCCCAATTGAGCCAGTTCATGGACCAGATCAATCCGCTGGCTGAACTGACGCACAAGCGCCGCCTCTCTGCGCTGGGACCGGGCGGTTTGAGCCGGGACCGCGCGGGCTTTGAAGTCCGCGACGTGCATCCCTCGCACTACGGCCGCATCTGCCCCATTGAAACGCCCGAAGGTCCCAACATCGGCCTGATTGCGTCGCTGGCAACCTTTGCACGCATCAACGAATTCGGCTTTCTCGAAACACCCTATCGCAAGGTCAAGGACGGCCGCGTCACCGAAGACGTCGAATACCTCACCGCCGACCGCGAGGAACAATTCATCATCGCGCAGGCCAATTCGTTGCTGGACGACAAGGGCCGTTTTTTGACCGACCGCGTGGTTTGCCGCGCCCGCGGGGAATTCGTGGACGTGGAACCGGAGAAAGTCCATTACATGGACATTTCGCCCAAGCAACTGGTCTCGGTGGCGGCCAGTCTGATTCCCTTCCTGGAACATGATGACGCGAACCGGGCGTTGATGGGCTCCAACATGCAGCGCCAGGCCGTGCCGCTGCTGGTGACCGAGGCGCCCCTGGTGGCCACCGGATTGGAGGAACGGGTGGCTCGCGACTCGCGGGCGGTCGTCATTGCCGAGGAAAGCGGCCGGGTGGCCTCCGTCACAGGCAACCAGATTATCATCACCCGCGACGGCAAGCTGCCCGAAGGCAAAAAGAAAATCAAACACGATCCCGAAAACGGCGTGTGGATTTATCCCATCCGCAAATTCATGCGTTCCAACGCCGCCACCTGCATCAACCAGAAAATCCTCGTCCACAAAGGCGAGCACGTCAAAAAAGGCCAGGTCATCGCCGACGGCCCCTGCACGCGGGATGGCGAACTGGCGCTGGGCCGCAACGTGCTGGTCGCCTTCATGCCTTGGAACGGGTACAACTTCGAGGATGCCATCCTCATCAGCGAACGGATCGTCAAGGAGGACATTTTCACCTCGATTCACATCGAGGAATTTGAAGTGGCTGCGCGCGACACCAAGCTCGGCCCGGAGGAAATCACGCGCGATATCCCCAATCTGGGCGACGAGGCCCTGAAAAACCTCGGCCCCGACGGCGTCATCCGCGTGGGCGCCGAAGTCAAACCCGGCGACATCCTGGTCGGCAAAATCACGCCCAAATCCGAGACCGAACTGGCGCCGGAAGAACGCCTGCTTCGCGCCATTTTCGGCGAGAAGGCCGCCGATGTGAAGGATACTTCGCTCAAGGTGCCCTCCGGCACGTACGGCATTGTCATGGATGTGAAGGTGTCCGCCAAAAAGGAAACGGAAAAGACCGGCCGCTCCGAGGCCAGTGAAGAAAAGCGCCACGTCAAGCAGATTGAAGACGAGCACCGGAAAAAGATCAGCGAGCTGCAGGATCAGTTGACCGAGGCGTTGAGCAACATTCTGCTGGGCGAAAAAATTCCGTTGGACGTGGTCAACAGCGAAACCGGCGAGATCATCATTCCCGCCAATCGCAAGATCACCAAAACGCTGTTGCGCAAGCTCGCCATGGTCTATGACCGCATCGAGATTGATCCCTCGCCCATTCGCAACAAGATCAACGAAATCATCGGCCAGTTCAAAAAGAAGTTTGACGACGTGCAGATGCAGTACGACGAGGAAATGGAGCGCGCCGAGGCCGGCGAGGGCGGCGAAAGCGGCGTCGTCAAATCGGTCAAGGTTTATATTGCCTCCAAACGCAAGCTGTCGGTGGGCGACAAAATGGCCGGCCGCCACGGCAACAAAGGTGTCGTGGCCAGGATCGTGAAGGAGGAGGACATGCCGTTCCTTGCGGACGGAACGCCGGTGGACATTGTGCTCAACCCGCTGGGCGTGCCTTCGCGCATGAACGTCGGCCAGGTGCTCGAAACGCACCTGGGCTGGGCGGCCAAGATGCTGGGCTTGAAATTCGCCACCCCCGTGTTCGACGGCATCAAGGAAAAAGACATTCGCGCTTACCTGAAACAGGCCGGTTTGCCCGAACACGGCAAGACGATCCTTTACGACGGTCGCACCGGCGAGCCGTTCGACCAGGAAATTGTCGTCGGCTACATTTACATGATGAAACTGGGGCATCTGGTGGCGGACAAGATTCACGCCCGCGCCGTCGGGCCGTATTCGCTGGTCACCCAGCAGCCGCTGGGTGGCAAGGCGCAATACGGCGGCCAGCGTTTCGGCGAAATGGAAGTGTGGGCGATGGAAGCCTACGGCGCGGCTTACACACTGCAGGAATTGCTTACCGTCAAATCCGACGACGTGCAGGGTCGCACGCGGATTTACGAAAGCATCGTCAAGGGCGATAATTCGCTGGAGGCGGGCATTCCCGAATCGTTCAACGTGCTCGTGAAGGAAATGCAATCGCTCGGCCTGGATGTGAAGGTCGGCTATTCCAACCCCATTGAACATCCGGCCAGCGGCAACGGGGAAACCGCCGCCGCCGCTTTGACCACCGCCTGATGCCCGCGGATTACAACGTTTCTGTTTATTATGATCAGCACCAAAGAAAGCGCTCGTGAATTGCTGGGACTGGACAAGGTCAACCAGGTGGAGTACGTGGCGATTTCCGTCGCCTCCCCGGAGGCCATTCGTTCCTGGAGCAAGGGAGAAGTCAAAAATCCCGAAACCATCAATTACCGCACCTTCAAGCCGGAAAAAGGCGGCTTGTTCTGCGAACGCATCTTCGGTCCGGTGAAGGACTGGGAATGCTCCTGCGGCAAATACAAGCGTATCAAACACCGGGGCATTGTGTGCGACCGTTGCGGCGTGGAGGTGACGCTGGCGCGCGTGCGCCGCGAACGCATGGGCCACATCGAGCTGGCCGTGCCCGTCTGCCACATCTGGTTTTTCAAATGCATGCCTTCGCGCATCGGATTGGCGCTGGACATGACGGCGCGGCAGTTGGAGCGCGTCATTTACTACGAGGATTACATGGTGGTGGATCCGGGCAACACCCCGCTCAAGCAAAATCAATTGCTCACCGAAAATGAATACCGCGAAGCCCGCGAAACCTACGGCGCCGACGCCTTCGTTGCCAAAATGGGGGCCGAGGCCGTGCGCGACGCCCTGGCCAAAGTGGACCTGGCAAAGAGCGTCGAGCAATTGCAGCAGGCCATGACCGAGACCAAGAGCAAACAAATCCGCAAGAAGCTCGCCAAGCGCATCAAGTTGCTTCAGGGTCTGATGGCCTCCAAGAGCCGGCCCGAATGGATGATTCTCACCGTGCTGCCGGTGATTCCGCCGGATCTGCGCCCGCTGGTGCCGTTGGAAGGCGGCCGGTTTGCCACCAGCGATTTGAACGATTTGTATCGTCGCGTCATCAACCGGAACAACCGCCTCAAGACCCTGCTGCAACTGAAAACGCCGGAGGTCATCATCCGCAACGAGAAACGCATGTTGCAGGAGGCGGTGGACGCGCTGTTTGACAATGGCCGCCACGGCCGTCCCGTGACGGGCGCCGGCAACCGGCCGTTGAAATCCCTTTCCGACATGCTCAAGGGCAAGAGCGGTCGCTTCCGCCAGAATCTGCTGGGCAAACGGGTGGATTATTCAGGCCGCTCGGTCATTGTGATCGGCCCGGAATTGAAACTGCACCAGTGCGGTTTGCCCAAGAAAATGGCGCTGGTGTTGTTCGAGCCGTTTATCATTCGGCGATTGAAGGAGCTGGGCTACGTGCATACGGTCCGCAGCGCCAAGAAAATGATTGAGCGCCAGACCAGGGAGGTTTGGGATGTTCTGGAAGAAGTCACCAAGGGTCATCCCGTTCTTTTGAACCGGGCGCCGACGCTGCACCGCCTTTCCATTCAGGCTTTCGAGCCGCAGCTCATCGAAGGCGAAGCCATTCGCATTCACCCGCTGGTCTGCACGGCCTACAACGCCGACTTTGACGGCGACCAGATGGCGGTGCACGTGCCGTTGTCGGTGGAAGCGCAGATGGAGGCGCGGCTGTTGATGATGGCGCCCAACAACATCTTCTCGCCCTCCTCCGGCAAGCCCATTATCACGCCCACGCAGGACATCTGCCTGGGTTGCTATTACCTTACGGCCGAGCCGCGCACGCCGATGCCCGCCGACCCGAAATCGCTGCCGTTGTTTGCTTCCAAGGAAGAGGTGATTTTTGCCTACGATGACGGCGCGTTAAAGACCCATGATCGCGTGCGGTTGGCCAATCCCGACTACGGTCGCCAGACACCGTTTGGCGACGCCCACAGCAAAATTATTGTCACCACCGTGGGGCGCGTGCGCTTCAGCGAAATCTGGCCCCCGGAACTGGGTTTCCCCAACAAGCCGGTCAAAAAGGCTGAACTGGGAGATTTGATCTGGAAATGCTACAAAATCGCCGGTCACGACCGGACGGTGGCCATGCTCGACAAATTAAAGGAACTCGGTTTCCGCGAGGCCACCAAATCCGGCTGCTCCATCGGGATTGACGACATGATTGTTCCCCGGGAACGCGACGAGCAGATTGAGGCGGCTCAGAAACAGATCAAGGAAGTCGAAAAACAATATCGCAAAGGCGTGATCACCCCCGGTGAACGCTACAACAAGATCGTGGACATCTGGACGCATTGCACCGACCAGATTTCCAACGTCATGTTCCGCACGCTGGAGCAGAACCAGGGCAAACGCGAATACAACCCCGTCTATCTGATGGTGGACTCCGGCGCCCGCGGCAACAAACAGCAGGTGCGCCAGTTGGCCGGTCTGCGCGGCCTGATGGCCAAACCCAGCGGCGACATCATTGAAAAACCCATTCTCTCCAATTTCCGCGAAGGGTTGTCGGTGCTGGAATACTTCATCTCCACGCACGGTGCGCGCAAAGGCCTGGCCGACACCGCCCTCAAGACGGCGGATTCGGGCTACATGACGCGCAAGCTGGTGGACGTGGCCCAGGATGTGATTATTCAGGAGGAAGATTGCGGTACCGGCAACGGCATCTGGGTCTCGGCGGTTTATGAGGGCGAAGACGAAGTCGTCAAACTGGCTGACCGCATCGTGGGCCGCTTTGCCTGCGACGACATCGTCAACCCGACCAATCCGAAGGAATTTCTCATCCGCGCCAACGAGGAGATTGACGAGGTCAAGGCACGGGCGATTGACGCGGCGGGCATTGAGCGGGTTCGCATTCGCTCGGTGCTCACCTGCGAGAGCAAGCACGGGGTGTGCGTGCGGTGCTACGGCCGCAATCTGGCAACCGGCGCCCTGGTCAAACTCGGCGAAGCGGTCGGCATCATCGCCGCCCAATCCATCGGCGAGCCGGGCACGCAATTAACCATGCGCACCTTCCACATCGGCGGCACGGCGGCCCAGGTCTTCAAGGTGCCTCAGATCAAGGCCAAGCACGACGGCACGATCCGTTACAATGATTTGCGCTACGTGGAACTGGAGGACGGCAACAACATTGTGTTGAACAAAAACGGTTCCGTCTCCGTCCTCGGCGAGAACGGTCGCGAGCTGGAAACCCACAACATCGTCATCGGCGCGGTCATCTCCGTCAAGGACGGAGGCAAGGTCAAGAAGGGCGATACCTTCGTGCAATGGGATCCTTACAACGTCCCGATTCTTTCCGAGAAGGCGGGGCGGGTGAAGTTCCACGACATCATCGAAGGCGTGACCATGAAACAGGAAACTGATGAAACGACCGGGCAGGAAGCCATGGTCGTCATCGAGCACAAGGAAGATTTGCATCCGCAAATCATCATTTCCGACGACAGCGGGGAGGCGGTGGCTAATTATCCGATTCCCTCCGGGGCGCACATTGTCGTTGGCGAAGGCGACCGGATTGTGCCCGGGACGCTGCTGGCCAAGACTCCCCGCAAGAGCGCCAAGACCAAGGACATCACCGGCGGTTTGCCGCGCGTGGCGGAATTGTTTGAAGCGCGCCGGCCCAAGGACGCCGCGGAGATTTCCCGCATTGACGGCATTGTGGACTTTGGCCCCAGCGTCCGCGGCAAGCGGTGCATCATTATTCGCGATCCTCAGACCGGGGCCGAGGAAGAGCATCTGATCCCCATCGGCAAACATGTTATTGTCTTCAAAGGCGACCTGGTCAGGAAGGGTCAGCAACTGACCGAGGGGCCGATGGATCCGCACGAAATTCTCGAAGTGCTCGGCCCGCAGGAGTTGCAGGAGCATCTGGTCAACGAGGTTCAGGAAGTCTATCGCCTGCAGGGTGTCACCATCAACGACAAACACATTGAAATTATCGTGCGCCAGATGCTGCGCAAGGTTCGCATTACCGAGCCGGGCGACACCCAGTTCCTCTGGGGCGAACAGGTGGACAAGCTGGAATTCGACGAGGAAAACGAGCGTGTGGAGAAAAAAGGCGGCAAACCTGCCGAAGCCGCGCCCGTCCTGCTGGGCATCACCAAGGCCTCGTTGGAAACCGACAGTTTCCTGAGCGCCGCCTCCTTCCAGGACACTACCCGCGTGTTGACTGAGGCCGCCACGCGTTCCAAGGTGGACTACCTGCGCGGCTTCAAGGAAAATGTCATCATGGGTCACATTATTCCCGCCGGCACCGGTTTTGAGCGGCATCGAAAAATCCGCGTCAAACCGCTCGTCGAAATCGCCGAGGAACCCCCGGCCGAAGAAGCGGCGGAAGCGGCCGCGGCGGGAAATCCCCTGCTGGCTTGAAGCCCCTGCGCCTTAAAAAACGTATTGCCACCCGGGCATTATTTGGTAACATCCGCGCTCCTTTTTAAGAAAATGCCGACGATCAACCAACTGGTCCGCAAGGGCCGCCGCAAAGTCAAATACAAGAGCAAATCGCCCGCGTTGGAAGGCGCGCCCTTCCGTCGCGGTGTGTGCATTCAGGTGATGACGCGCACGCCGAAAAAACCAAATTCGGCGATGCGGAAAGTGGCCAAGGTCCGTTTGACCAACGGCTATGAAGTCATCGCTTACATCCCGGATGAAGGCCACAATCTGCAGGAACATTCCATCGTGATGATTCGTGGCGGCCGCGTGAAGGATTTGCCCGGTGTGCGTTACCACATCGTCCGGGGGCGGCTGGATGCCGCCGGCGTGGAAAAACGCCGCGTCAGCCGCTCCAAATACGGTGTCAAACGCCCGAAAGAAGGTGCCAAACCCGCGGCGGCTGCTGCGCCGGCCGCCTGATGGTTTGCGTTCCAACGGCTCAACCTGTTTAACGATTCCACCTCTCCATGTCCCGCAGACGACAAGCAGAAAAACGTCCGATTGCCCCCGACACCAAGTTCCACAGTCCGCTTGTGTCGCGCCTGATCAACACAGTGATGCGGTGCGGCAAAAAAAGCACCGCCCAGCGGATTGTGTATGGCGCGTTTGACGCCATCTCGCAAAGAAATCCCGCCAGCAACCCGGTGGAAATTCTGCAACGGGCTGTGGACAACGCCAAACCGCGCATCGAAACCAAAGCGCGCCGGGTGGGCGGCGCCACCTATCAGGTGCCCATGGAAGTGCCTGCCGACCGGCAGACCTCGCTGGCGTTGCGCTGGATTGTGACCTTTGCCGACGCGCGCAAAGGCCAGCCCATGCGCGATGCCCTGGCCGCCGAAATCCTGGAGGCCTACCAGGGGCAGGGCAACGCCATTCGCAAACGCGACGAAGTCCACAAAATGGCGCAGGCGAACAAGGCGTTTGCGCATTTCCGCTGGTAAAACCGCCGGCGGCGACGCGGGGCGTTGCATTCCCCCGCCTTGACCGACGCTGGAACCATTGAACGCTTCAACCGACCATGAGCGCAGTGCTTGAACAGGAAAAAAACAAGGCCGTCAATTCGCCCAAACGCGAATATACGCTGGAACGCACCCGCAACATCGGCATCGCCGCGCACATTGACGCGGGCAAGACGACCACGACCGAGCGCATCCTCTTTTACACCGGCCTGATTCACAAAATCGGCGATGTGGATGACGGCAACACCGTGACCGACTGGATGGAGCAGGAACGCGAGCGTGGCATTACGATCACCAGCGCCGCGGTGACCTGCTTTTGGACTCAAAAACAGACCAAACCCGGCGAGGAGCAAATTTACAAGGCGTTCAACGGCATCCCCCACCGCATCAATATCATTGACACCCCCGGTCACGTGGATTTCACCGCCGAAGTAGAGCGCTCCATGCGCGTGCTGGACGGCGCCATTGCCGTCTTTTGCGGCGTAGCCGGCGTTCAGCCGCAATCGGAAACCGTCTGGCGACAGGCCACCAAATACAAAGTGCCCCGCATCGCCTTTGTCAACAAAATGGACCGCACCGGCGCCAATTTCGAAAACGCCCTTCAGGACATGCGCAAAAAATTGAACGCGTATGCTTATCCGGTCTTCCTCCCCATCGGGGCGGAAGACAAATTTGAAGGTGTCATTGACGTGGTCAACCAAAAGGAAATCGTCTGGGGCGCCGGCGACGTGCTCAACGAAGGCCTCAATTATGAAGTCCGGGAAATCCGAGACAGTCTGAAGGAGCGCGCCCGGGCCGCGCTGGCGGAATTGATTGACGCGGTCTCAAACAAAGACGATGCGATTGCCGAACTGGTTCTGGAGGAAAAACCCGTCACTCCGGAGGCGTTGAAGGCGGCCATCCGCCGCCTGACGTGCAAGATTGAATTCGTGCCGGTTCTTTGCGGCTCGGCATTCAAGAAGAAAGGCGTGCAGCCGTTGATTGACGCGGTGGTGGATTATTTGCCCAGCCCGCTGGACATCCCGCCCGCCGAGGGCACGGTGCCGGGCACCGGCGAGAAAGTACTGGTCGAAACCAGCGATCACCACAAGTTTTGTTCGCTCGCGTTCAAGTTGTGGACCGATCCCTACGCCGGCAAGCTGGTGTTCTTCCGCGTCTATTCCGGCCAGTTAAAGAAGGGCGACACCATTTACAATCCGCGCACGCGCAAACGCGAGCGCGTCAGCCGCCTGATGATCATTCAGGGCAGCGAGCGCAAAGACATTGAGCAGGTGTTTGCCGGTGACATCGCCGCGCTGGTCGGTTTGAAAAACATCACCACCGGCGATACGCTCTGCGACGAATCGTTTGACGTGACGCTGGAACCGCCTACCTTCCCCGAGCCGGTCATCAGCATGGCCGTTGAGCCGAAGACCAAGGCCGACCGCGAAAAATTATCTGAAGGCCTGCAGCGTCTGGCGGAGGAAGACCCCACCTTCCGTTGTTTTACCAACGAGGAAACCGGCCAGCTCATCATCGCCGGCATGGGGGAACTGCACCTGGAAATCATCATTGACCGCCTCAAGCGGGAATTCAAAGTGGACGCCAATACCGGCGCGCCGCAGATTGCCTATCGCGAGACGATCACCAAACCGGCCGATGGCGAAGGCAAATTCATCCGCCAGTCCGGCGGCCGCGGTCAATACGGTCATGCCATCATCAAAGTCGAGCCGAACGAACGCGGCAAGGGGGTTCAGATCGAAAACGAAATTGTCGGCGGCGCGATACCCAAGGAATACATTCCGGCGGTCATTGACGGCATCGAGGAGGCCATCAAGGGTGGTGTTTATGCCGGCTACCAGGTCATTGACATCATCGTGCGCATTGTGGACGGCACGTTTCACGAAGTGGACTCCAGCGAACTGGCCTTCAAGATGGCGGGCATTTTTGCGTTGAAGGATGCTTTTAAGAAGGCGAATCCGATTTTGCTGGAACCGATCATGAAGGTTGAAGTGACCACGCCCGACGAGTATCAGGGCGATTTGCTGGGGGACATCAACCGGCGGCGGGGCATCATTACCGGGATTGAGACCCGGCAGGGGCAGACGATTTTGAACGCGCAGGTGCCGTTGGCGGAAATGTTCGGTTACGCCACGGCCATTCGGTCGCTTTCCAAAGGCCGGGCGAGTTATTCGATGGAGCCGCTGACGTTTGAGCAGGTGCCGCAAAGCATCCTGACAACCATTTTGGACGCAGCAGCCAAAAAACCGGCGGCGCGAACATAGCCGCGTCTTTCCCGGTTTGCAAAACCTGATCTGCCAGAACCGGAACGGCCGTTCCGGTTCTGGCGTTTTGGCTGGAGACAGCCAAAATTTTTTCAAAAAAAGGTTGCATGCCGGCGGACAACTGCTATGATGCGCGCCCGCTTCGAACGTTTCGGGGCGGGATGAATTTGAACCATTGACAGACAATTGTTCTTTGTATGGCTGCCCAACGCATTCGCATCCGTCTGAAGGCCTATGACCACCGTGTCATAGACCAGTCCGCGCGCGAGATTGCGGACACCGTCAAGCGCACCGGCGCGCGCGTGGCCGGGCCGATCCCGTTGCCCACCCGCATTGAGCGCTTCACCGTCCTCCGTTCGCCGCACGCGGACAAAAAATCACAGGAAACGTTCGAGCAACGCACGCACAAGCGGCTGATTGACATCATTGAGCCGACGGCCAAGACGGTGGATGAATTGAAGAAATTGAATTTGCCGGCCGGCGTGGACATCACGATCAAAATCTGACGACTTTTGTCGCCAAACTGTTGAACCGCTAAATCCAGAATTTTATGCCAGTGGGACTTTTGGGAAAAAAACTGGGTCACACGCGCGTCTATAACGCGCAGGGGGTCATCACGCCCGTCACCGTGGTGTTGGCCGGGCCGAACCGTGTGTTGCAGGTCAAAACTCAGGCGGGCAAGGATGGCTATAACGCCGTGCAGTTGGGCTTTGACGACCAGAAAGAGCAGCGCCTGACCAAACCGTTGCTGGGCCACATCAAAAAACACAATGGCGCGCCGGTCAAACGCATCAAGGAATTCCGGAATTTTTCGAAGGACGTCAAGCCCGGTGAGGTGGTGGGAGTCAATTTGTTTGCGCCGGGCGATTTTGTGGACGTGATCGGCATTACCAAAGGCCGCGGCTTTGAAGGCGTGATGAAGCGGCACGGTCATGGCGGCGGACCGGCCACTCATGGCCACAAGGGGTGGCACCGTCGTGTCGGGGCCATCGGCCAGCGTCTGTTCCCTGGCACCGTCATGCGCGGATTCAAAATGCCCGGTCACATGGGCCAGGTGCGCCGGACGGTTCAAAACCTCGAAGTCATCCAGGTGCGCGAGGCGGAAAATTTACTGCTCATTAAAGGCTCCTGCCCCGGTGCCGAAGGGGATTATCTGATCATCCGCGAATCCAAGAAACGTCCCAAAGGCTGGAAACCGCCGGTGAGTGAGGCGCCGATGAAGCGCAAAGGCGCCGAGGCCAAAACCAAGGCGGAAGCCAAGAAATAAAAAACCAGTCCGGTGAAAATGAACGCCGCCGAAAAATAATTCGGGAGAGTCACCGGCCGCGGGCCGGTAGCGGCGCGGCCGCACCGCATAGCGACGAATTCCATGAAGATTGCCATCAAAAATATTGAAGGGAAGGAGCAAGGGGAACTGGAGGTGCAGTTTCCGTTGATTGAAAACGGTCGCGGCACCCAGGCCGTGCACGACGTAGTCGTGGCCTATCGTGCCGCCCAGCGGAGCGGCACCGCCTGTACCAAAACACTGGGTGAAGTGGCCGGCACCGGTAAAAAGCCGTGGCGCCAGAAAGGCACCGGCCGCGCGCGCGTCGGCGAAATCCGGAACCCGCTGTGGCGTAAAGGCGGCACGGTGTTCGGTCCTCAGCCCCGTGATTACGAATATCACCTTCCCC
>DASRCU010000258.1:0-6047 GCA_035652955.1 Verrucomicrobiia bacterium
CTCGCGTTGGGTTCCGGTGGCCAATTCGGGAACGGCGGGCGTTGTTTACAATCTGATCGCCTCGCGGCATGGGCAAAAGGGCGATGTCCTTTTTGCCGACGCGCACCTCGAAGCGGTCCGCCCGGAATTCGGCCGGGACCCGGCCAATTCGGCGCCGGGGTATTGATGCGACGGCTTGTGATTCAACTCGCCGCCCTGCTCGGGAGGAACGCGCTGTTGCTCTTGGTTTTCTTCAGCTTGCCCGGGAACAGCTCCATTGCCTTCACCGGCGGCACACCGGTGAGCGCGCGGCGCAGGATGACGATGCGGCTGTATTCGTCCGGGCGGTAGAGTAATTCCTCTTTGCGGGTGCCGGGCCTCAAAGCAGCGGTGAAAGCACCACGGTTTTCAACACGTTTGATTTGTCTGCCGGCGCCACGAATACGCTGCGGCACGCGGCCGGCCCGCGGAAATTTTGTCGCTTAAACCGGGCATTCCCGTTAAAATGCCTGAATGTCCGACCTGCCGTTACCTGACGATTCGCCTCATCGCCGCTACCGCTGGCCGTGGTTTCTGGCGGCGGCGGTGATTCTGTTCATCGTGCTGGCGATTGTGTGGATGAGCTTCGCCGTCAAACAGGTTGAACGCGAACGTGGTGCCAATCCTCCGCCCGCCGCACCGGCCAGATAATCCGGATGGCCGGGAAATTCCGCTTGGCGCTGCGGGTGACCCCGCTGTTTGCCTGAGGCCGTGGTGCATTTTTTTCAAGCCGTTTTGCCCAAAATCCCGGTTTCGCGCCGGCAACGTTTCGTTCATGCTGGGCCGATGCTCATGAAAAATTTCATCGTCCTTGGCTGGTTGTTCGCCCTGCCCTTGTGCGCCGCCGAAACGCCCGTTTTCAATATCCGCGACTTCGGCGCCGTCGGCGACGGGAAAACGCTCGACACTGACGCTATTCAAAAAGCCGTTGAGGCCGCAGCCGCCGGCGGAGGCGGGCGGGTGCTCGTGCCCGCCGGGAAATTTCTGACCGGCCCGTTCACGCTGGCCAGCGGCGTGGATTTTCATCTGGACCGCGGCGCCGTGCTGTTGATCAGCGATGACATGGCCAATTATCCGATCCGCAAAAACCGTTACGTGGATGCCATCATCGCCACCAACGCGCACGACGTGAGCCTGACCGGTGAAGGCGTGATAGACGGCCAGGGCGAAGCCTGGTGGAAAGCCTTTCGCGCCAACCCGGAAATGACACACCGGCCTTATCTCATCCGCTTTTCCGATTGCCGGCGCGTAACCGTCGAGAACGTGACACTGCAAAACTCGCCCATGTTTCATCTGGTGCCGCAAAACTGCACCGACGTAACCATCCGCCACGTGACGATTCACGCGCCCGCCGACGCGCCGAACACCGACGGCATTGACCCTTCCGGCTGGAAGTTCCGCATTTCCGACTGCACGATTGACACCGGCGACGATAACATCGCCATCAAGCCCACTGACGGCCGCACGCCCGGCGACAAAAATTTTCTCATCACCGACTGCCGGTTTTTCCACGGGCACGGCATGTCCATCGGCGGCGGCACGTTCAACGGCGTGGAGGACGTGACGGTGAGCCACTGCAGCTTTGACGGCACCGATTCAGGCATCCGGCTCAAGACGTTGCGCGGCCGCGGCGGCCTGGCCCGGAACCTCGTCTATGAAAATCTCACAATGAACAACGTGAAAAATCCCATTTACATCATTGATTACTATCCCGAACGCACCGCGCCCAAGGACCCGGCCACGGAAAAACCGGAACCGGTCACCGACCGCACGCCCATCAACCGCCACATCATCATCCGCAACCTGACCGCCACCAATTGCCCGACCGCCGGCACCATTCGCGGCCTGCCCGAAATGCCCATTGAAGATGTCACGCTGACCAACGTCCACCTCTCCGCCGAAAAAGGCTTGACCATCATCCGTGCCCGCGGCGTGCGATTTGAAAACTGCAGCATCCAGGCGGCGCGCGGCCCCAAGGTCATTTCCTACGACGCGGAAATCAGCGGGCTGAAATGATCATGCCACCGCCGCCGGTTTTGAAGCGCGGCGCCGCAGGGCTGCCCTGCCAGAAAGAAAACCGGCCGGCGCGGTTTGAAAAACAGCGCGTGGCTGTGCAGACCAAAAAGCATGAGCCGGTTCACAATTTTCACGCAACTTTGCAACTTATTCAAACTGATTTCTGATGACGCGACGCTGAGATGGGCGGAAAATAAAAACAAATCAATCCCAGAACGCACGAAAACGCGCAGTCGGAAACAGCCATGAAACACACCTCTTTGATCTTTGTGGCGACCGTCACCTCCGTGTTGCTGGCGGCCGGTATCTGCAGTCGGGCGCAAACCACAGTCTTCAACGACAATTTTTCCAGTAGCACCGTGGATGCCGCATCGCCTGCGGCTCCCACGCCGACGTCCACTGATTACGAGATTGCGTCCACCAAGAGTGCCCCAACGCCAAGTATCGCCTCCGGTCATTTTTCTTTTGGTCTGCCTTCGACCACTTCCGGTTTCGTCGAAGCCCAGGCGCTGTTTTCTTCCACGCCGGTGGCGCTGTCCGTTGGCGATTATCTGGAATTGACGGTGATTTTCACCGACACCGCCGGCATACTTTCCAGTTCGGGAAACGCCAGTGCCAGTCTGAATGTTGGACTTTATAACTCCGGCGGCGTGGCGCCGCTGGCCGGAGGCGTTTTGCTTTCCAGCGGGTTAAGCACCGCCACTACCTACGCGACGGGCGGAGTCCAGCTTTGGCGGGGTTATGTGGGGCGCATCCTGGAGAGTGGCAACAATTCCGTGTTCACCCGCCCATTTCAGAACGCCGGGACCGATTCCACAACCAACAACAACGGCAATCAGGATTTGCTTTTCAACGGCGCCGGCACGGGCACGTATAAAAATCCCACCGGCACCCAGATTGGCAGTTCGCTCTCGGCCACCACCCCGCTCACGGCCGGCTCGACTTACACGTTGGACTATGTGCTGACGCTCACGGCGCCCAACACGCTGGCGATCAGCAACAACCTTTATTCGGGCGCAGGCGTCAACGGCGCCAATCTGATGTTCAGCCAGACGGTGGTGGATATCAATGCCCTGACCAATTCATTTGATGGCCTGGCCCTTGGCTGGCGTTTTACGGCTGGCAGTGGTGCCGCTTCCTCCATTGACGTCAATTCCATTTCTGTTCTTACCACGGCGCCCGTTCCCGAGCCCGGCACGATTGCTCTGGGCGGATTGGGGGCGCTCGGTTTTCTGGCGGCGCGACGATGGCGCCGGGGTTGAAAACCAGGCGTTGACGAAGAGCAACGGACAAGCGCGGCGGGTGCTCCTTCGCGGGGAGGCGCGCTTCCCTGATCTTCCTGCGTGCGGCTCCGAAAAGCTGAACATGTCAGTGCCGGCGCGGCAGCGTCCTGGAGCACGGCAGCCATGACACCGCGTGGCGATGGTTTGGTTGCAGCGGCATTTTCGGATGTGCGGCAAGCGGCGTCGCGCGGCGCTGGCCGCCGTAAGCCACCAAAGCCGGCGGGAGGGCGGGCTTTATCGAGAGCACTTTTTTCAAGCTGTTTTGCAAACCATTTGCATTTTCAAGGAGCCGATTTGGACTAAATTTTGGCAATGATCTCGTCATTGTTGTTTCGCACGCGGCGGTTGGGAAGAGGGATGCGGACATGGGCGCTGGTTCTGGCCCTCTGCCCGGCATTGTTGCCGGCCGCGGAAACGCCCGTCATCAAATCCGTCCCCACCGGCCCGGCGCGGGAGTGGGCGCAAGTGGCGCAAATTCTCGACCGCATCGTCGCGCCGGAATTTCCGAAACGGGACTTTGTCATCACGAACTTCGGCGCGGTGGCCGACGGCAAAACGGATTGCACGGCCGCGCTGGCGCGGGCCATTGACGCCTGCGCCGCGGCGGGCGGCGGCCACGTTGTGGTGCCCGCCGGCGAATTTTTTACCGGGCCGATTCAACTGAAAAGCGGCGTGGATTTGCACCTGGAGAGCGGCGCGGTGCTGAAATTCAACACCAATCCGGCGGCGTATTTACCGGTGGTCTTCACGCGGTTTGAGGGCACGGAATGTTACAACCTCTCGCCGCTGATTTATGCACTGGACCAGAGCAACGTGGCCGTTACCGGTGAAGGCACGTTGGACGGCCAGGCGGACGAATCCAACTGGCTGGCGTGGAAGAAGGATGCCCAGCGCAAAAAGCTGGTGAAAATGGCCGACGAGAACGTGCCGGTGGCGCAACGGCGGTTCGGAATTGCCGATCATCTGCGGCCGGATTTCATCGAGTTCAACCGCTGCCGGAACGTGCTGATCGAAGGCGTTCACATCCGCCGCTCGCCCATGTGGGAATTGCATCCGCTGCTCTGCACCAATGTCACCGTGCGCGGTGTGGACATCGTCTCGCACGGGGCCAACAACGACGGCTGCGACCCGGAAAGCTGCAAGGACGTGCTCATTGAAAATTGCCTGTTTGACACCGGCGACGACTGCATCGCCATCAAATCCGGCCGCAACAACGACGGCCGGCGCGTGGGCGTGCCGGCGCAGGACATCGTCATCCGCGATTGCACGATGCGCGACGGACATGGCGGCGTGACCATCGGCAGCGAAATTTCCGGCGGTTGCAGCAACGTGTTCGTCTTCCATTGCGAAATGAGCAGCCCGAACCTGACCTGCGCGCTGCGGTTGAAATCCAACGCTCAGCGCGGCGGCGTGATTCAAAACATTTTCATGCGGGACGTGAACGTCGGCGTGGTGAAGGATTCGGTGCTGCAGATTGATTTTCTCTACGAGGAAGGCGCCCGGGGCCATTTCATGCCCGTGGCGCGGAACATCGTGATGGATCACATCACCGTGGCGCACACACCGCGGGTGCTGAATGTGCGCGGCTTCCCCGGCGCGGAAATCAGCGACGTGCGGATTTACCGTTCGACGTTCAAGGCCGTGCAAAAACCGGACGTGGTGCAGGATGCCGACGTGAAGCTGGTGGATTGCACGGTGGAACGCGCAAAGTGAATTGATGAGACGTTGCGAAAATCATCAAGGAGGCGGTGAATCACGGATATCCGAACTGCCGCCCGTTTTGGGACGGCTCCGGCCAGCGAGACGCGACGCCGCCTCCCAAACGTCCGGATGTGCCGAGCACAACCGGGCCATTCCCATACGGCGTTGCGGCCGCCGCCACACCCCGCGACGCAACCGCGCCCGCCGCATTGCCGGTCTCTTGGCGGTTGGATTTTGGGCCATCGCCCACTGCGCGTCCGCCATCGTTCCGTGGACGCTGTTGATCAACACCAACCACGTAGTCAACGTTCTGAATTACGGCGCGGTGGGCGACGGCATGACCACAAACACGACGGCAATTCAGAACGCCATCAACGCCGCGGCCGCCGGCGGCGTGACCAACGGTTTGAGCGGCGGCACGGTGGAAATTCCCGGTCCGGGCGTTTACCTGTGCGGGCCGCTGACGATGAAATCGGCCGTGAACCTGCAAATTGACGCCGGCGCGATTTTACGGATGCTGCCTTACGACAAATATCCCGGCGGCATTGTCAATCCGCCGAATTTCATCGGCGCCACCAATCTGCACGACGTGGAAATCAGCGGGGCCGGCGCTATAGACGGTCAGGGCGCGCCGTGGTGGCCGGGTTACAAAACCAACAATCGCCCGATCATGATCCGCTTTCAGGGCTGCACCCGGCAGTTGATTCAGGGCGTGACGCTGTCCAACTCGCCGATGTTTCACATTTCCATCAGCAGCAGCAAGGGCAACGCAACGGTGCAGGGCGTCACCATTATCGCCCCGCCCTCCTCCGGTGTACCCAATCCTTCGCACAACACCGATGCCTGCGACGTGAGCGGCACGAACGTGCTGGTGCAGAACTGTTATATCAGCGTGGGTGACGACGATTTTACCTGCAGCGGCGGCACGCACGATGTGCTTCTGACCAACAACACGTATGGCAACGGCCACGGCATTTCCATCGGCAGCTACACCAGCGGCGGCGTTTCCAACATCACCGTCATCAACTG